>NZ_JAGYGF010000088.1:0-15804 GCF_019947305.1 Pseudomonas sp. BF-RE-21
CACTGCGCAGAACCTGCGCTCGGCCTCTCGAGGGGGCGACTACCGCCACAGCCGCCGAGGCGGCCTGAAAGCCGACCTGGCTCTTTGGTGCGCGCGTTCCCTCATTCCGGATATGTACACCTATCCCCTGTAGGAGCCGGCTTGCTGGCGATGGCGTCCGTCCAGCCAATACATGCGTTGACTGACTCACCGCTATCGTCGGAACGCCGCCCGCAGCAAGCCGGCTCCTACAAGGGATTGGGTTCACACAATTCAAAATTGTAGGAGCCAGCTTGCTGGCGATGGACGTCAACGATGATGCGGGCTGTCTGAATGAACGCGGTGTCTGGGCGTTTTTCGCCGGCAAGCCGGCTCCTACAGGGATCGCGTACGCTTTTGATTTCCACCACTCATCAGGCCGAGCGTTAGCTCGCCTTCCGCTTTTGATCTGAGCGCCCCCTCGAGAGGCCGAGTGGAGGTTCTGCGCAGTGGGCAACCCGGCATGGATGCCGGGTTAGCCGCGCACGGCCAAGGATGGCCGATCGCGGCGGGCCCACGGAGCAGGACCGGAGCGAGGGCATGCCGAGCCTAGGCGAGGCACCGAACGAAAGGGGCAAGAGCGCTTGGTTACTTGGCGCTTCTCCAAGTGACTCGCCGTAAGGGCGAAACCGCCAGCCGCCATCACCAAATAATGGATATAAACGCAGTCAAAACCCGCGGTTAGCGCCCGAGCCTGTTACCAGCGGCCATAACCATGCGCAGGCCCATAATACCCGCGCGGCGGGCCGTAATAACCACGGGGAGGACCGTAGTAGACCGGCGGCGGGCCGTAATAACCCGGTTGTTGCACATAAACCGGTGCCGGCTGGTAATAAACCGGTGGCGGCTGCTGCACATAAACCGGCTGTGGCTGCACGTAAACCGGTTGCTGCACATAAACCGGCCGGCCGCTATTGATGATGGCCGAACCGACGATGGCCGAGCCAACGATCGCACCAAATACCGCTGGACCTTGCCACCCGCCACCGCCATGCGCTTCTGCCTGCCCTGCGATAGCAAGAGCACCGATCAGCAAGGCAACTGTGGGGATTTTACGGATCATGATAGTTCCTCGGTTCATCGACCCGGCGCTTGCGTCTGCAATAGACCCAAGGATTGTCGCGGGGATACTTCTAAGACAGCGTATTTCTGAAAATCAGCACAGCCGTTGGGTAAATTTTGTGTAAGGTCTGTACCGGCTTCCTTACCAACTTCGCTGCCACGAGCAGGTACGCGGATATGATCGATCAGAACGCGATGGCATGGCTAATCCCGTCCATCTGAAAGTGCAATTGAAGGAGATTTTTCATGCAGATGAACCCCAACAAAGACACCCAGTTGTGCATGTCCCTGTCGGGCCGCCCCGGGAACTTTGGCCTGCGATTTCACAATCATCTGTACGAACAACTTGGCCTGAATTTCTACTACAAGGCGTTCCGCAGCCAGGACCTGACCGGTGCCGTCGCAGGCATCCGCGCCCTGGGGATTCGCGGCTGCGGCGTGTCGATGCCGTTCAAGGAAGCCAGCATTGCGCTGGTCGATGAACTGGACGCATCGGCTGCCGCGATTCAATCGATCAACACCATCGTCAATACGGACGGCCACCTCAAGGCTTACAACACCGATTACATCGCCATCGCTCAGTTGCTGGAAACCCACCAGGTGCCCAAGGCGTCGACTTTTGCCCTGCGCGGCAGCGGCGGCATGGCCAAGGCTGTGGCCAGTGCATTGCGCGATGGTGGCTACCAGAACGGCCTGATTGTGGCGCGCAACGAGCACGCCGGACGTGCCCTGGCCGAATCGCTGGGTTATGAATGGCAAGCCGAACTGGGCAGCCAGCGCCCGCAAATGTTGATCAACGTGACACCGATCGGCATGACCGGCGGGCCTGAGGCCGATCACCTGGCGTTCGATGCGCAAACCATCGCAGCAGCGCAGACCATCTTCGATGTGGTGGCGATCCCCTCGGAAACACCGCTGATCGTGCGGGCACGTGCCGAAGGCAAGCGGGTGATCACCGGACTGGAAGTGATCGCGATCCAGGCGCTGGAGCAGTTCGTGTTGTACACCGGCGTGCGTCCGACGCAGGAGCAGTTTCAGAAGGCGGTGGAGTTCGCCCGCAGCTAGAGGCTGCATTGTGTGGTGCTTGTGCTGGCCCTTTCGCGGGCAAGCCCGCTCCCACAGGGACAGGTATCGAACACGAGTTTTGTGATCGACGCAGAATCCTGTGGGAGCGGGCTTGCCCGCGAAGGGGCCGGTACAGCCAACGAATAACTATACTGCCCGCGAGCAAGCCAAGACTTGCCACCCCATAAAACCGTGCCCGAGGTTTCCCATGCATCCCCCCATCCTCAACCTGCATCAGGTCGAACTCGAACCGCTGCCCGAAGCCCTCGCGCCCACCGGTGAAACCGCCGGCCGTTATCAACAGCGGATGGCTCGCGTCGGTCAGCAGCTGGGTGCGCAAAAGCTCGGTTATCGCTTGTACGTGCTGGAACCGGGCATGCGCGGCAGTCCGTTTCACAGTCATCGGGTCAACGAGGAGATGTTCTACGTCGTCGCGGGGGAAGGGGAGGTTCGGCTCGGTGCCGAGCGTTTTCCGATCCGCACCGGTGACGTGATCGCCTGCCCGCCGGGTGGTCCGGAAGCGGCGCACCAGATCATCAACACCAGCAAGGCTGAACTGCGCTATTTGGCGGTCAGCACCCAGCAATCGCCGGAAATCTGCGAATACCCGGACTCCGGCAAGTACGCGGTGATGGACGACTTCAAGGTCGATGCCGAAGGCAATGCCTCGGGCTTCGTTGCCATCGCCAGACAGGCCGACGGCGTGGATTACTGGGACGGCGAGTAGCACTTCCTTTGTGGGAGCGAGCGATGCGGCGATCCGACTTGCCCGCGAAAGCAATTCAACGTCCAACATTGTGTCGAATTGGAAATCGCCTTCGCGGGCAAGCCTCGCTCCTACAGGAGATCGTGGCGGTTACTCGAGGCGTGCCAGGCGCTCTTCCAGCGCTGCAATCCGCGCTTCGAGCTCTTCGATGCGTTCTACCGACACGCCGCTGCCGCCACCACGCTCCACCGGATTCTGTCGCGCCGCGAGGATCGCTTCGATGTCCGCCGGATCACCCAGCGCATGCATGTAGCGGTCTTCACGCTGCCCCGCCTGGCGCGGAATCAGCAGCGCCAGACCGCGCGCAATCAGCCGTTCAAGCTGATGCACAACCTGCTCGGCATCTTCGAATTCATGCATGCGGCCGCTGCGGGTCAGCAGTTCGTTGACCGTCTGCGGACCACGCAGAAACAGCAGTCCCGTCAGAATCACCTGCGCCGGCACCAATTCCAGTGCCTTGTCGACCTTGTGCTCCCAGCGGTCGGCGCGACTGCCCATCACCAGTTTGGCAAAGCCGCGACCTTCGAGGGCGCGCAGGCTCTGGCCGACCTGGCCCTGGGTGAGGTTCATCACCGGTTCACGGCTGGTTTTCTGGTTGCAGGCAATCACCAGGGCATTGAGGGTCAGCGGATAGGTTTCCGGGCTGGTGGCCTGTTTCTCGATCAGCGAACCCAGAATGCGGATTTCCGTGCTGTTGAGCCGTGGCTCGTCGAAGGTTGTTTCTTGCTCAATGCTCATGATGCTGCGTCCTTACCTGATTCATTTTCTTCTTCAGCTGGCATGCACTTTAGATGGGCGGGCGCCAATGGCAACTGAATTCGTCGCGTCCCCCGGCAATGGTCATAAAAGCTACATCAATCCATAACGCGATTTTTACAATTCGACGGGCACCGTATGCATGGCCGCGCGATGACGGTCGCGCCTGAGGGGCGCGGCGTCAGAGCGTATCGACGACGTCACTGGCCTTACTGACTGCAACCGGGAGCAAGGCATGACGCTGACGTTGGAATCGACTGGCAATAATGCGCTGATCGGCGCGCACCTGCCATGACCGTACTGGTCACCGGCGCCGCGGGTTTCATCGGTTTTCACACGGTCAAGCGCCTGTGTGAGCAAGGCCTTGAAGTGGTCGGCATTGATAACCTCAACGACTACTACAGCGTGGCGCTCAAACACGCTCGGCTCAAGGAGCTGCGAGCCTTGTCGGGCTTTCGTTTCCAGACGCTGGATATCGTCGACAAACCTGCCTTGATGGCGTTGTTCAAGGATCACCGCTTCACAGATGTCATCCATCTGGCGGCCCAGGCGGGTGTTCGCTACTCGCTGGACAACCCGGACGTGTACGCGCAATCGAACCTGACAGGGTTTTTGAATGTGCTGGAGGCCTGCCGACACCACCGCCCGGACCATCTGATTTATGCCTCGAGCAGTTCGGTGTATGGCACCAACAGCAAGTTGCCATTCAGCGTCGAAGACGCCGTCGATCACCCGGTTTCGCTGTACGCGGCAAGCAAGCGCGCCAATGAGCTGATGGCCCACAGCTACTGCCATCTCTACGGGCTCCAGGCCAGCGGCCTGCGGTTTTTTACCGTGTACGGACCTTGGGGCCGCCCCGACATGGCGCTGTTCAAGTTCACCGAAGCGATCCTCAACGATCGCCCCATCGACCTCTACAACGAGGGCTTGATGTCGCGGGATTTCACCTACATCGACGACATCGTCGAAAGCATCGTCCGCCTGCGTCCACGCCCGCCGTTGCCGGAGAACGCCGGGGAGGGCGTCAACCGGATTTTCAACATCGGGCGCGGCACGCCGGTGGCGCTGCTGGATTTCGTCGAATGCCTGGAGGCGGCGCTGGGCCGGCCTGCCCGGCGCAATTTGATGCCGATGCAGGCGGGCGATGTGCACAGGACCTGGGCGGATGTGTCGGCATTGGCGCAGTGGGTCGACTTTCGTCCGCACGTGACGGTCGAGGCCGGCGTCGGGCAATTCGTGAAGTGGTATCGCCACTTTTATCAGCGCTGAAGCGTTGATCTTCGAACATAAAAATTCAGGAAAACAGGGGCCTCCATGAGCCAGGACTTATTTGTATCCGTGCTGATTCCGGCAAAGAACGAAGCGAGCAATCTCACCGCGCTGCTGGAAGAAATCCGCGTCGCGCTGGCGGATGAAGCGTATGAAGTCATCGTCGTCGACGATGGCAGCACTGACACCACGTTGCAGGCGTTGCGGCAGACCCGGCAAAACGGGCTGAACACGCTGCGCATCCTGCAACATGAACGTTCGCTGGGGCAGAGCACGTCGCTCTATCACGCCGCGCTCGCCGCCCGTGGCCAATGGCTGGCGACCCTCGATGGTGACGGGCAAAACGACCCTGCGGACATCCCCGGCATGCTGGCGCTGGTGCGCCGTGAGCCGGCAGCTGCCGACCTGCAATTGGTCGCCGGGCACCGGGTCAACCGCCGCGACACCGCCAGCAAGCGCTGGGCTTCGCGGTTTGCCAACGGGTTGCGCCGACGCATGCTCAAGGATCAGACGCCGGACACCGGCTGCGGGTTGAAACTGATCCAGCGTGCGGCGTTCCTGCGTTTGCCGTACTTCGACCACATGCACCGCTTCATCCCCGCGCTGATCCAGCGCCACAACGGCCGCATGCTTACCCACCCGGTCAATCATCGACCGCGCACGGCCGGCGTCTCCAAATACGGCAACATCGACCGCGCGCTGGTGGGGATTCTCGACCTGATCGGCGTCTGGTGGCTGATCCGGCGCACACGCCTGAACACCCGGCCGCAGGAGATCGAAGGATGAATTTGTCCCGTGAAACCCTGTGGCTGGTGGTCGGTTTCAGCGGCCAGATCGCCTTCACCGGGCGCTTTGTCCTGCAGTGGCTGTACAGCGAATACAAAAAACGCAGCGTGATACCGGTGAGCTTCTGGTACCTGAGCATCATCGGCAGCGCGCTGTTGTTCGCGTATGCCATCTATCGACAGGACCCGGTGTTCATCATCGGCCAGGCGTTCGGTTCCATCGTCTATTTGCGCAACCTGCAATTGATTGCCCGCAGCAAAACCTTGAAGGACTGACCCATGCGCCGAACCCTTTCACCCGGCGTCGAATGCCTGGGGCTGATGCTACTTGCTCTGTTGCTGGTCGGCGCAGGGCTCGGGTTGCGCCAGCCGCAGAATGTGGACGAGGAGCGCTTCCTCGGCGTGGCGCTGGAGATGCTGCATAACGGGTCGTGGTTGATTCCCCATCGCGCTGCCGAGATTTACGGCGATAAACCACCGATATTCATGTGGGCCGTGGCGTTTTTCACCTGGATCACCGGGATGCCCGCCATTGCCCTTTACCTTCCGGGGCTGCTGTCTGCCACCTCGGTCACGGCGATGCTCTACGACTTGGGTCGCAGGCTTTGGAACCAGCGAGCCGGTCGGACGGCCGTGCTGCTGTACCTGGCGACCTATCAGACCTACAGCATTTTGCGCACCGGCCAGATCGACAGTTTTCTGATTCTGTTCACCTCGCTGGGCCTGTACGGTCTGGTCCGACACCTGCTGCTCGGGCCCGCCTGGCGCTGGTTTTACGTGGGCTGCGCGGCGATGGGGATCGGCGTGATCACCAAAGGGGTCGGCTTTGTGCCGGCGTTGATGCTGATCCCGTATGCCTACGCGGTGCGCAAAGGTTGGTCCGGCGTGGTGGCGATGCCGGGCGAAGCGCGCAAATGGTGCCTGGGTGTTGTGGTGCTGCTCGGTGCCGTGGGCATCTGGCTGCTGCCCTTGGCGCTGTCGATCGTGCTCAATGGCGGTGCTGAGGAAATTGCCTACGTGCGGGAAATCCTGCTGCGCCAGACGGCGGGGCGTTATGCGGCCGCCTGGGATCACCGGGAGCCGTTCTGGTACTTCTTCGTCAGCGTCATTCCGCAATATTGGTTGCCGCTGGTGCTCGCGCTGCCGTGGCTGATCCCCGCCTGGCGCCGGCAATTACGCAAGCATGATGGTCGCGTGTTGGTGCTGCTGGGTTGGGTGGTGCTGGTGGTGCTGTTTTTCTGCCTGAGCAGCGGCAAGCGCAAGTTGTACATTTATCCGGCGCTGCCGGGATTGGTGTTGGTCGCTGCACCGCTGGTGCCTTGGTTGCTCAGGCGCTGGTTCCGTCAACGCCAACTGGGTTCGCGGATTTTTCAGGGGGTGGCGGTGGTTTGGTTCACGCTGTGGTTCGCCCGAGGGTTCATCGAGCCGGTCAAGGACGGCGCCAATCCCCACGAGGCGTTGATGGCGCAGGCGGCGACCATGACTCGTGGCGCAGACCTGGTGTTGGTCAATTGGCGCGAGGGCCATTGGTTGTTCGCAAGGCAGCCGATCGTGCATTTCGGCATGATCGGTTCAACGGTCGAGCAGGCGGCGCAGTGGTTGCGTGAACATCCGCAGGCGTACGCGTTGGTGCCGGATGAACAGCTCGGTCAGTGCTTCAATCCGCAGGCTGCCCGCGAGTTGGGCGAAACCTCCCGGGCGCAATGGTCGATCGTCGGTGCCGACGCCGACAACGGCAATTGCCATCCTGGTCCGCCGGCCCATATCTATCGCTTCACCTGGGACCGTGCATCGCTATAATCGACCCCACGTTTCACTCCTGTCACCACACGAGACTGCCATGACCATTTCCCTGTACGACGCTTCCGTCCCTGTTTTCAAACAAATGCTCAATGCCCTGAGCGACGTTCTGAACAAGGCCGAAGCCCACGCCACCGCCAAGAACATTGATCCGAACGCTTTCCTGCAAGCCCGTCTGTACCCGGACATGTTCCCGCTGGTGCGTCAGGTGCAGATCGCTGTTGATTTCGCCAAGGGTGTTTCTTCGCGTCTGGCCGAGATCGAAGTGCCGAAGTACGACGACACTGAAACCACCTTCGCCGAGCTGCAAGCGCTGCTGACCAAGGTTCTGGCCTACATCGGCGAGATCAAGCCTGAGCAGATCAATGGCAAGGAAGGCATCGAGATCATCACCCGTCAGGGCACGCCGAAAGAGAAGCGCTTCAGCGGCCAGGCTTATTTGCTGAGCTACGGTCTGCCGCAGTTCTTCTTCCACGTCACAACCGCTTACGCATTGCTGCGTCATAACGGTGTGGAAGTGGGCAAGCGCGATTACATGGGCGCGTTCTAAACCGCCCGGGGACAAAAAAGCCCGCCAAGGTTTGCGCCTTGGCGGGCTTTTTATTGTTCTTGTGGGAGTGGGCTTTTGGTTTTTTGTCTGGGGACATATCCGTTGCTGCGGTAACGGCCTCTATTGGTTTCGCTTTTACAGCGAGTCACTTTCGAAAAGCGCGAAAGTAACCAAAGCGCTTTTGCCCCTTTCGTTCGGTGCCTCGCTAAGGCTCGGCATGCCCTCGCTCCGGTCCTGCTCCGTGGGCCCGCCGCCATCGGCCATCCCTGGCCGGGGGCGGCTAACCCGGCATCCATGCCGGGTTGCCCACTGCGCAGAACCTCCACTCAGCCTCTCGAGGGGGCGACTACCGCCACAGCCGCCGAGGCGGCCTGAAAGCCGACCTGGCTCTTTGGTGCGCGTGTTCCCTCATTCCGGATATGTACACCGATCCCCTGTAGGAGCCGGCTTGCTGCGATGGCGTCCGTTCATTCAATAAATGCGTTGACTGACCCACCGCTATCGCCAGCAAGCCGGCTCCTACAGGGGATCGTATTTATCCAGACACCTACGCATTTCCCTTGTAGGAGCCAGCTTGCTGGCGATGGACGTCAACGATAACGCGGGCTGTCTGAATAAACGCGTTGTTCGGACGTTTTTCGCCGGCAAGCCGGCTCCTACAGGGATCGGCGTACGCTTTTGATTTCCACCACTCATCAGGCCGAGCGTTAGCTCGCCTTCCGCTTTTGATCTGAGCGCCCCCTCGAGAGGCCGAGTGGAGGTTCTGCGTAGTGGGCAACCCGGCATGGATGCCGGGTTAGCCGCCCCCGGCCATGGATGGCCGATGGCGGCGGGCCCACGGAGCAGGACCGGAGCGAGGGCATGCCGAGCCACAGCGAGGCACCGAACGAAAGGGGCAAGAGCCCTTGGTTACTTGGGGCTTTTCCAAGTGACTCGCCGTAAGGGCGAAACCAATAGCCGCCGTTACCGAAGAAACGGATATGCCCCCAAACCAAACCACCAAACCACGCGTCACGCCAAACGCTGAGCCTTCTCGTCCTCACCCAAACAAGCCGCCGCCGTAAACAACACATCAGTCGAAGAATTCAGCGCAGTCTCCGCCGAATCCTGCAACACACCAATAATGAAACCAACCGCCACCACCTGCATGGCGATTTCACTCGGAATGCCGAACAGACTGCACGCCAGTGGAATCAACAACAACGAACCACCCGCCACACCCGAAGCGCCACAGGCACAAATCGCCGCAACGACACTCAGCAAGATGGCCGTCGGAATGTCCACGGCAATACCCAGCGTATGCACCGCCGCCAGAGTCAGCACAGTAATGGTGATCGCAGCACCCGCCATGTTGATCGTCGCACCCAGCGGAATCGAAACCGAATAAGTGTCCTCATGCAGACCCAGGCGCTTGCTCAGTTCCAGATTGACCGGAATATTCGCCGCCGAACTGCGGGTGAAAAACGCCGTGATGCCACTTTCACGCAAGCACATGATCACCAGCGGATACGGGTTGCGACGCAGCTTCCAGAACACGATCACCGGGTTCATCACCAGCGCCACAAACAGCATGCAACCCAGCAACACCGCCAGCAGATGCGCGTAGCCGATCAAGGCACCGAAACCGGAAGTGGCGAGGGTCGACGCCACCAGGCCGAAAATCCCCAGCGGCGCAAAACGGATCACCAGGCGCACGATCAGGGTCACGCCGTTGGACAAGTCGCCGAGCACTTCACGCGTGGTGTCACCGGCATGGCGAATGGCGATGCCCATGCCGATGGCCCACGCCAGAATGCCGATGAAATTGGCATTCATCAGCGCGCTGACCGGGTTATCCACCACGCTCAGCAGCAGGCTTTGCAGCACTTCGCCGATACCGCCCGGCGCCGTCACCGCGACGTCGTGGGTGGACAGCACCAGGCTCGACGGGAACATCATGCTGGCCACGACCGCGACCACGGCCGCCGCAAACGTGCCCAGCAAGTACAGAAACAGAATCGGCCGGATGTGGGTTTCCTGGCCGTGCTTGTGGTTGGCGATCGACGCCATGACCAGCACGAACACCAGAATCGGCGCGACGGCTTTCAGCGCCGAGACGAACACTTTGCCAATGAACGCGGTGGACTTCGCCACGTCCGGCGCAACCAGCGCCAGGGCAATCCCGGCGAGCAGGCCGATGATGATTTGCGTAACCAGGCTCAAGCGTTTCAAGCGTTGCAATAGCGAAGGGGATGAAGCGGTCATAAAACGGCATCTCTGATTTTATTAGGTGCGGGTGTCGCGACATCGCGGCCATTAAAGGGCGGATGAACAGGGTGTACGAATCGCAGGGCGCGGACTTTATCACAGCGTCGTCCGCATCCCTCAGACCTGTGACGATCTGCCACCCGCCTGTTAAACGCGATGTGCAGGTTCGTGCAACCGCCTTTGGAAACACTCTGTTAAGATTGCGCATCCTCATTTTCATGTCTGCCAGTGAGCCTTCGGGCTATCGCTGGTGTTGTCGTTTTCTGGAGTTCTGCATGCTGTTGCCCATCCTTCTGTTGTCCGCCGCCGGTTTCACGGTGCTGACCACGGAATTCATCATCGTCGGCCTGTTGCCGGCAATCGCCCGGGATCTTGAAGTGACCATCCCCCAGGCCGGTTTGCTGGTGACGTTGTTCGCCTTCACTGTCGCCGCGTTCGGGCCGTTCCTGACCGCGTACTTCGCCCGGTTCGAACGGCGCAAGCTGTTCATCTCGGTGTTGATCATGTTCGGTCTGGCCAACACCCTCGCGGCGTTTGCGCCGAACATCTGGGTGATGGCCGTTGCGCGGTTGATCCCCGCGCTCGGGCTGCCGGTGTTCTGGGCCCTGGCCAGTGAGACGGCGGTGGACATCGTCGGGCCGGATTACGCCGGGCGCGCCATTGCCAAGATAGGTTTCGGCATCGTTTGCGCGACCGTGTTCGGGATTCCGGTGGGTACGTTGATTTCCGATGCGTTCGGCTGGCGCAGTGCCTTCGGCATTCTGGCGGTGATCGCGTTTGCCAAGGCGTTGCTGCTGTTTATCTACTTGCCGAAAACCAGCCTGCATCAACACCAGGTGAGCTTCCGTTCGCAGTTCAAGATCCTGCGCAGCCCGTTGATGATCGGGCACGTGTTGCTGTCGATCCTGGTGTTCAGCGGCATGTTCACCGCTTACACCTATCTGGCGGACATTCTTGAGCGGTTGGCCGGTTTCAACGGCACCGTGGTGGGTTGGTGCCTGATGGGCTTCGGCGCGGTGGGCCTGATCGGCAACTCGCTGGGCGGTCGCGCGGTGGATCGTCATCCGCTGATCGCTTCCGTGACGTTCTGCGCGTTCATGATCGCCGGCATGGTGACGCTGGTTCCGAACATCCATTCGCCGCTGGGTCTGGCGGCGGCAATGGGCATTTGGGGTGTGACACAAGCGGCGTTGTTCCTGGTCAGCCATGTGCGTTTGATGAAAGCCGCACCTGAAGCACCGGCGTTTGCCGCGTCGCTGAACATCGCCGGCGCCAACCTCGGCATCGGTCTGGGCGCGATGGTCGGCGGTCGGGTGATCGACAGCGTTGGCCTGGGTGGGCTTGGCTTTGCGGCGGCCGGTTTTATTCTGATCTCGATCCTGTTGGCCATGGCGCTGATGACCTTCAAGCCCCGCGAAGTCTGCGCCTGACCCTCATATCTCGGTGAACAGCTCGCGTCGGGCACCTTCGGTAATCGCAACGATGCCGGGGTGCTTGACCTTGCGCTCCACCGAAATGGCGTAGAACGACTCGGTCACGGCGTCGGTCTGGCCAATCAATTCCACGCCGCACTGACGCTTCACTTCATCGGCAATCACGCTCGGGCCAATGAAAATCCCGCTGCCGGACTGACCGAAGGCCTGCATCAACGCGCTGTCGTCGAACTCGCCGACGATGCGCGGCTGAATCTGCTGCTCGGCAAACCAGCGTTGCAAACGACTGCGCACCACGGTTTCCGGCCCCGGAATCAGTAGCGGTGCGCCGTGCAGGCTGCGCGGGAAATCCTGGCCGTACTGCGCCGCCAGTTCGGCGGTGGCGAAGAAGCTGATTCCGCATTCCCCGAGTTTCTGGCTGTAGCCCTTGATGTCGAGGTGCGACGGCATCGGGCTGTCGGAGATCACCAGATCGAGGCGCTGAATCGCCAGGTCGGCGAGCAAGCGTTCGAGTTTGTCTTCGCGACAGGTAATGCGCAGCGGTTCGCTCAGCTCCATGGTCGGCGCGATCAGGCGGTAGACGATGGATTTGGGCACCACATCAGCCACGCCAACCCGAAACAGAATCTGTTGCTCATTGGGTTGCGCCCGCAGCATCAGCTCCAGTTCACCGCCGAGCTGAAACATCTGCTCGGCGTAGGGCAGGGTCTGGCGTCCGGCTTCGGTGAGTTCCAGCTGTCGGCCGACCCGACGAAACAACTCGATGCCATACGTTTGTTCGAGCAAGGAAATCTGCCCGCTGATGGTTTGCGGCGTCAGGTTCAGCTGTTCGCAGGCGCGCACGATGCTGCCGGTCTTGGCCACGACCCAGAAGTAATGCAGTTGTCGATAGTTGAGCATGGCGACCTACAGTTCGTGAAAACCGAAGTATAACCGCTAAAAATACGAATTTTCCTGAAGTGTTTGCCTCCCTAGAATGCCTCGCTATCAACGGGCCATCGTTTCGGCCCGTTTTGTTCTATCGAGGAAAGCATCATGAAGCTTAAAACCACGGCACTGTTGATTGCGTCTTTACTGGTGCTGGCCGGTTGCGACCAGGCCGAAAAAAGCGCTCAGCAACTGATGGGCAAGGCTGCCGAATCCGCCAAGCAAGCGATTGACGACACCCACAAAGCCGCCGAGCAAGCGCTCAGCGATGCCACCAGCGGGTTGATCAGCAAGAAAGAATCATCGGGCGACGACAAAGAGAAAACCGAATCGTCGTCCCAGGAAATCTAAACCGTCTTAAAACGAGTCAGGACTGACCCATGGAATACCTTTTAGAACTTGCTGCAAGCCCCACCGCCTGGGTCGCCCTGGCCACGCTGGTGGTGATGGAAATCGTGCTTGGCATCGATAACCTGATCTTCATCTCGATCCTGACCAACAAACTGCCGGAACAGCATCGGCAGAAGGCGCGGCGCATCGGTATCGGCATGGCGCTGATCCTGCGACTGGCACTGCTGAGCACCATCGCGTTCATCGTCCAGTTGACTGAGCCGGTGATCGAGATCCTCGGCCACGCGTTCTCCTGGAAGGACATGATCCTGATCGCCGGCGGCCTGTTCCTGTTGTGGAAGGCGACCACCGAGATCCATCACAGCATGGACCCGGCGCCGGAAGATCCGAAGTCGGCGACCTCGACCGTGACCCTGGGCTTTGCTGCCGCGATCGGTCAGATCCTGATGCTGGACATGGTGTTCTCCATCGACAGCATCATTACCGCTGTCGGCATGACCGAGCATTTGCCGATCATGATCATCGCGGTGGTGGTGTCGGTGCTGGTGATGTTGTTGGCGGCTGACCCATTGGCCAAGTTCATCAACGACAACCCGACGGTGGTGATGCTGGCGCTGGGCTTCCTGATCATGATCGGCATGACGCTGATCGCCGAAGGCTTCGGCGCCCACGTACCGAAAGGCTACGTCTACGCAGCCATGGCGTTCTCGGCAACGATTGAAGGCTTGAACATGATGTCGCGACGGGCCAAGCAGAAGCGCATTGCCGCTGAAGCGTAACCTGGGCTGAAACGAAAACGGCCGCCTGCACTCGCAAGAGTCCAGGCGGCCGTTTGTATTTGGGGTATTAAGAAGTGCCCGTCAGTGCGCGGTGGCGTGACGTGCAACCGGTTTATCGGTTTTCGTCACCCGAGCCGGCTGGGCGGGGTGGTGATGGTGCCTGCGGGCAATTCGCAGGACTCCCCACAACATGGCGGCGGCAACAGCCAGCCAACTGAAAATCAACATCACAATGGTCATTGTCAGGCTCATCAGTGCCTCCTCTTCGCCCTGCTTCGGGCACACACGCTTTGCAAGTGACAGTCTAGTCGCTGCCATGTTGCAGACTATTGACCAAAGGTCGGTGCCGACCAATCAGTTCGCTCTATCGAACGCAATCAACTGCCGGTTAAGGCTATACCGCTGTCGCGCGGCGTCCTATGATCAACGGCCAAGCCGGGAGCACGGACACCTGGCGTCTGAACAAGAGAGTGATGATGGTGCGGGTATTTTCGCGAATTCGAACGGCAGCCCTGATTGCTGGCTGTGTTGCAGGTCTGGCTGGCTGCGCGGGCAGTGTGGCGCCGGAGGTCAAGCGTCTGCCGGAACGCGTGGAACTCAGCGGGACGTTCTACCGTGGGCAAAGCTTTCAAAGCGGGCCCCAGGTGCTGGCCAGTCTGTTGGCCCAGCAGGGCATCGTGATTACTCCGGGGTTGCTCGAAAAACCTTTGCACCTGCCGGGCGCCGAAGCGCAATTGCAGCAGAACATGCAGAACCTCGCCCGCGAGTACGGGATGGTCGTTTACCCACTCGACAGCCATTTGCCTGCGCTGCTGACCCAGGTTGCGGCGGGTTACCCGGTGATGGTGCGCTTCACTGAAGGCTCGGCGTTCTGGGCTGAACCGCGTTACGCCATTCTTGCCGGGTACAACCGTCAGAAGCGGACTGTGTTGCTGCGCTCGGGAATGAATCGTCGGGAGTTGATGAGCTTCAGCTCGTTTGAGTCGTCGTTCAAGGATGCGGGTGGTTGGGCGGTGCTGATCCAGAAACCGGAGCAGATTCCGGCCAACGTTGATCAGTCGCGTTGGTTGAAAGCGGCGAACGATCTGGCTCAGGCCGGCCAGGAGCAGGCCGCTGCCCGTGCGAAGAAGGCGCTGACCTCGCAGTAAGCTTCCCGTTCGTCATCTGCCCGGCACTGCCACTTGCGATTGGCCTCTAAAGGATAAGGGCCCGGATGTTTCCGGGTCCGTTCCAAGGAGGCGTCCATGACACATCCCACTTCACCCTCCGGGCCGCAATCGTCCGAGCATTCATCAGGCAATGAGTTGGGTTTCGATCCGGATTCACCGGACCTTGCCGACCCTCAGGTCGACCCCATCGGACCAGCCAGGGCGCCCAGGGATGTTAAACCGGGCGAGGCGGGCAAGGCTCCCGCCAAACCTTACGACCCGCTCGCGAATTTGAAACCCTGACGTTCAGTGTGAGGTGCGTATGTCTACTGATTCGAGTTTTGACGACAAGCGTCCGGACAGTGTTCCAACCACTGTGGAGGATAATATTGATCCGGTGATGGATCCGGACAGTCCGATGCGTGATCCGTTGGTCAGGCCGGTGGTGAGGCCAAGGGATCCGAGTGCGGGGGATGGTATTCCGGATGATGATCAGATGCCGTTGCCGAATGATTGAGGTTTTCGGTTTGGCGTTCAGTGGGTTGGGGGTATATCCGTTATTGCGGTAACGGCGGCTATTGGTTTCGCCCTTACGGCGAGTCACTTTGGAAAAGCCCCAAAGTAACCAAAGGGCTTTTGCCCCTTTCGTTCGGTGGCTCGCTAAGGCTCGCCATGCCCTCGCTCCGGTCCTGCTCCGTGGGCCCGCCGCGATCGGCCATCCTTGGCCGTGCGCGGCTAACCCGGCATCCATGCCGGGTTGCCCACTGCGCAGAACCTGCGCTCGGCCTCTCGAGGGGGCGACTACCGCCACAGCCGCCGAGGCGGCCTGAAAGCCGACCTGGCTCTTC
>NZ_JAGYGF010000089.1:0-15747 GCF_019947305.1 Pseudomonas sp. BF-RE-21
GGCGGTGGCGGTGGGTCAATCAACCTGTTTATTGACTGGACGGACGCCATCGCCGGCAAGCCGGCTCCTACAGGAAATCGCCGTACGCTTTTGATTTTCACCACTCATCAGGTCGAGCGTTAGCTCGCCTTCCGCTTTTGATCTGAGCGCCCCCTCGAGAGGCCGAGTGGAGGTTCTGCGCAGTGGGCAACCCGGCATGGATGCCGGGTTAGCCGCGCACGGCCAGGGATGGCCGATCGCGGCGGGCCCACGGAGCAGGACCGGAGCGAGCCACCGAACGAAAGGGGCAAAAGCGCTTGGTTACTTGGCGCTTCTCCAAGTGACTCGCCGTAAGGGCGAAACCAATGGAAGCCGTTACCGCAGAAACGGATATCCCCCCAATCCAAAACCCCGCCTCAAAAAAAAACCCCAACCAGCTCACGCTGATCGGGGTTTTCTTTTACCCGCTTTCCCGCTTAGTGCGTAACGCGGCTCGTACCGTCTACAGTAGCAATCCGCACCCGCTCACCCACACGGAACACTTCGTTTTCCTGAACCTGCTGCACATAGGCACGCATGCTGCCGTCGTCTTCACGAACAGTGATTTCCACACCTTGGGTGCGGGTCAGGCCTTCTTCAGTGGCCGAGCCGATCAGCCCGCCAGCCACGGCGCCGATAACTGCAGCAACGATGCTGCCTTTACCACCGCCGATGCTGCTGCCGCCAACACCACCGACCGCCGCGCCGGCGAGGCCGCCGATCGGGGTCTTGGTGCCTTCGATTTTCACCGGACGCAGGGATTCGATGGTGCCCATGCGAACGGTCTGCACACGACGCGCTTCGTCACGGGAGTAGGAGTCACCGGTCAGGCTCGATTGGCAGCCAGTGAGCAACATCGCCATCGTGGAAAAGGAAGCAACAAGCAGAACAGACTTACGCATGGCATCACCTCCAAAGGACATGTAACCATTAAACTCCGCAGCTTGACGCGTGTCACGACGTCGCCCCGATAACATTGGTTTGATTCAGGCCCGGTACAGGGACCTCCACGAACTCATCAAACATTAGCGGCAAATGACGAGATCTGCGCCGCTGCCCCAAGGATTTTCATGGATTACTTCATCATTGTCGTCACCACTGTCGCCGGTCTGTACTTCCATGGGTGGTTGTACGTACGGATCAAACGCTGGATGGACCGCGATATGGCGCTAGCCCTGGCGGGGAGCGATGAGCAGAAAAGAGCCTACATGCTCCAGCAACTGGCGAACGCTCAAGCGCAGAAGATCAAGCGTCGGGACCTGCCTCAGTGGCTGGAGGCCGCTGCGGCAGGTTATCCCGGTCGGTAGACTGCTCAGGGCGCCAGACGTTCAAGAATCCAGTCGGCGCCTTGCAAACGATAGTTGAGGCGATCGTGCAGGCGGCTCGAACGGCCCTGCCAGAATTCGATGCGCTCAGGCAGCAGACGATAACCGCCCCAGTGCTCAGGGCAATGAGGCTGCGTATCGCTGAAACGTTGCTCGGTATTCTTGAGCAACGCTTCCAGTTCGGCACGATCGGCGATCACGCGGCTTTGCGGTGAAGCCCAGGCACCAAGGCGACTGCCCAGCGGCCGGACCTGGAAGTAGGCATCGGATTCCTCAGGCGTGACCTTCACCACCCGACCTTCTACACGAACCTGACGCTCGAGGGCCGGCCAGAAAAACGTCATGGCCGCGAACGGGTTCGCGGCCAGATGCTGGCCCTTGGCGCTGTCGTAGTTGGTGAAGAAGGTGAAGCCCTGCGCGTCCAGGCCCTTGAGCAGCAAAATGCGGCAATGCGGCCGACCGTCCTGATCGACGGTGGCCAGGGTCATGGCGTTGGCTTCCACCGGCGGCTGCTCGGTTTTCACCGCGTCGGCAAACCACTGATGGAACAGCGCGAACGGCTCGGCCGGGGCTTGTGCCTCGGTCAGGCCGTCTCGGGTGTAGTCGCGACGCATATCAGCCAGGCCCTGGGTCATGGCGCATTCCTTTTGGTTAACGAATCACTTTTTCACAGGATCGGCGACAACGACTTTTTTGTCAGCTGCCGCGGCTTTGGCCGGCGTGGTCTTTTTGGCCGGCGTCGCGGTTTTAGCCGGAGTCTTCTTGGCGGCGGCTTTCTTGGCCGGCGCTTTTTTCGTGGCAGGTACAGCGGCTTTCTTCGCGGCTGGTGCCGGGGTGACCGGCTTGGCCACTGGCTTGACGTCCTGGGCAGCGACCAGTTTCACCGGTGCCGGGGCTGGCATGTTGTACTTGCTCAACAGCGCAACCATAGTGTTTTGCGGAGTCACCAGCAGTTCGACGCGACGGTTCAAGGCACGGCCTTCAACGCTGTCGTTGGCCGCACGCGGGGCTTCGCCACCCATGCCGCGCAGCATCAGGCGATCACGCTGCAGACCGCTGAGGCGGAAAATCGCCGCCACGGCTTGTGCGCGTTCCTGGCTCAGTTTCACGTTGGCCGGTGCGGCGCCCGAGGTGTCGCTGTGACCCAATACCAGCACGGCGGTCTTGGGATCGACTTCAAGGATTTTCGCCACGCGAGTGAACGGGCCGAGAGTCACCGGCAGCAACATGGCCGGACGGTCGGGGTTGAACGAACCTTCTACTGGCGCAGTGACCACCAGCACGTTTTCACGGCGCTCGAGTTGCAGGTTGCTGTCCTTGATCGCGGTGCGCAGGCGCGGTTCGTAATCGTCGAGCCAGGCCTGAGTGACTTTAGGGTCAGGCATCGGCACGACTTTGGCCGTGCTCTGCTCTTTGCCGCCGAACGGCCACCACCATTTGCCACCGGCGTCGGCTTCAACCTTGGCAACCGGGGCCACCTCGGCAGGCTTCACAGGTGCCGGCGCGGGAGCCGGCTCTTTCGCCGCGACTTTGTCGGAGGAACCGAACGGCCACCAGCTGCTGCCATCCGAATCATTTTTTGGTGTCTGCGCACAACCGGTAACAGCGACACACAGGGCCAAAGCGAGGGTGGTTTTATTGAGTGACATTGGAAATCCACAAAAAAGAAGTCATAAAAATTCAGGCCGGCATGACCCGGATAAACAGACGGTTGGAAAACATAAAGGCCTTCGGGTTCCGGCCCTGGAACCCTTCAGCGCGTTTTACAGACAAGTGGCCAGTACCCGCGCGAGCTTTTGCGCGCGCGGATCCATCAAGACGTAAGGCCCCAGTGTATTTGTCACAAAACCGAAGGCGACATCGTATTCAGGGTCAGCAAAACCGATGGAGCCGCCAGCGCCCGGGTGACCGAACGCACGTGGGCCGAGGCCGTAGGTAGCGTTCGGGACATCGGGTTGATCGAGCATGCAACCCAGGCCGAAACGGGTCCGGGTCAGTAAAGTCTTGTCTTCGCCGAGGCTGTGTTCGCGGGTCAGCTCATCGAGCATTTCGCTTTCCAGCAGGCTGCCGTCGAGCAGCCCGGCATAGAACCCGGCCAGGCTGCGGGCATTGCCGTGGCCGTTGGCCGCCGGTTGTTGCATGCGCCGCCATTCCGGTTTGTTGGTGCTGGTCAGGACCGACGGCGGGTTAGTAAAGGCCCGCGTGGTCATGGCCGTCGGTTCGCGCATCGTCACTTGCAGCAGGCGCTGGGCCGCGGCATCGCCGACGTTGCCCTTGCCACGGGCGATGTGCGCCACGCGATGGAATTCTTCATCCGCCAGGCCGACGTGAAAATCCAGGCCCAACGGTTTGGCCACGCGGGCCACAATGGACTCGCCCGGGCCACGCCCGTCGGCACGGCGCAGTAACTCGCCGACCAGCCAGCCATAGGTGATCGCGGCATAACCGTGACCGGTGCCCGGCGTCCACCAAGGCGATTCGGCGGCCAGCGCATCGACCATGGTTTGCCAGTCGTAAAGCGCTTCCGGGGCCAGCAACTCGCGCAACGCCGGCAAACCAGCCTGATGGCAGAGCAGTTGACGCAAGGTGACGGATTCCTTGCCGGCGGCAGCGAATTCGGGCCAATAGCGGGCAACCGGGGCATCCAGTTGCAGCTTGCCTTCGGCGACCAGTTGCAGGGCGGTGACGGCGGTGAAGGTCTTGGTGCAGGAAAACAGGTTGGCGATAGTGTCGCTGTGCCAGGCCTCATGGCCATCCTTGTCGGCGGTGCCGGACCAGAGGTCGAGAACGGTTTCGCCGCCAACCTGGATGCACAACGCTGCGCCACGCTCCTGAGGATCGTCGAACAACGCCGCGAACGCTTCGCGAACCGCTTCGAACTTAAGCTCGTAATGACCCTGAATCTGCACCCGCTACTCCCTCGGACAAACGTTCTACAAAGTGGCCGGCATTGTTCCAGCCATTGATGGTTTTGGGAACAGGGTTGGGCCGGGCGGTCGGATTGCCGATCTATTGGATCTGGAATTCATGGTGTTTTTGAGGACGCCTTCGCGGGCAAGCCTCGCTCCTACAGGAGCACCACCGAACCTGTAGGAGCGAGGCTTGCCCGCGAAGAACGATAACGCGGTAGATCAGGCCTTAATGACCATTCCCCGAATGCCCACCCGCCTGCCCGGCGCCCTTCCCCGGGCCCTTGCCGGCTTCAGCTTTTCGCCCGCCTTCGGCATCGTGACTGGCTTTATCCGCTTCAGCCTTGGCCTTCTCGGCCTCTTTGCCCAACTGATCAACGGCCGCCAGGTTGCTCTTGCGTACGCTGTCGACGAAGCCCTGAAACGGCAGATCGGTAATGCCGACCAAACCAAAGTGCCCGTTTTCACCGTCCAGCAGACGACCGGTCACCGGTTGATCGAGGTACTGGAACCAGTGCACGCCGACAATCGACGGCTCGCTCAGTGCCTGTTTCAGGAAGTTGGCGTAAGCCGGGCCACGGTCTTCTTCCTTCGCCAGTTGCGTCACGCCGCCCCAGAACGGGCCGCGATCGGCCGAGCCGAAGTTGAATTCGGTGATCAGCACCGGTTTGTCCAGGCTGCGCAATTTGGCGAAATCGTAGCCGTCCTGCGGTTGCAGGGTGTACATGTTGAAGCTCAGCACATCGCAATACTGTGCACAGGATTCCACGGCTTCCGGGGTGCTGATGGCGAAGCGGCCGCCCAGCAACAGCTGATTCGGTGCGTGCCACTTGAGCGAGTCGGAAATGGTTTTGAAGTACGTGTCAGCGAAGACCTTCTGGAAGTATTTGAAGTCGGCTTCGATTTCCGGGTACTCGGCGCTCGGCAGCGGCGGCACGAAGCCCGGGTCTTCCATCAATTCCCAGGCCGGCAAGTCGATGCCCCAGGCTTTGGACAGGCCTGCCTGATTGCGGTACTTGTCGCGCAATTGCTTGAGGAACGCGCGCTTGGCCGGCACGTCAGTGGTCATTTTCAAAGTGCCGTAGGCCAGCGCGTAGCGGGCTTTCGGGTCGTCACCGGGACCAGCCCAGGCCAGTTCGTTGTCGGCGAAGTAACCGATCAGCCAAGGGTCGTCGCGATGATCGCGGGCGGCGATGGCCACAGCGCGTTCGGTGGCCATGGCGAAACGCGGGTCGAACGGGTCAGGCATGCCGCCCCACCAGTCGGTGCCGGTGCTGATGCTGGCGTAATCGCCGACGATCGACAGCGGCAAGGTGTAGGGCACGCGGTCCGCGTTGCCCAGCTCCGGGGCGCTCCAGTTGCCGATGGTGTTGAAGCCCCAGGCTTGCAGGCGATCCAGGGTGTGGCTGGCCCAGCGTTGTTCATCAATCACTGCGGTGCAAGGTTCGGCGGGTTTCTGCTCGACCGCTTTCGCGACGGTCGCGTCCTCTGCGCCGGCCTTGGCGGCTTCGGCAACACCGGCTTCGGCCGTGGAAGGAACGACGGGTTGTTCAGCGGTCTTCTCGACCGTCGCCTCAACCGCGTCGGCCTTGGCCGCTTCGGCAACACCGGCCTTGGTGTCGCTGCCCGGTGTGCAAGGGGCGCCATACAGACGCTGCAGGTTCGCGCCATAGAAATCGTACCAGCGCCCGGCGTTGTAGCCACGGCCCTGATCGACGCCATTGCCACCCCGGTTGTCGCCTTCGCCAAAGTGACTGGCCAGCGGTTCTTCGGGTTTAGGCAGCGATTCGAACATCCACTCGCGACCGGCGATGTAAGTCTGGTTGACGTCCGGCGCAACGGTGTTGACCCCGAGCGAATAAAACGGATGGCCTTCCGGGGTCACCAGATACCAGCGACCGTCACGTTTCTCGCTGCGGAAAAAACCGCTGGCCTTGAACGACGGGCCATTGATCCAGCCCCCGAACTTGTCCAGCGACGACTTCTTACGCTCTGCCAGCCAGGTTTTGGTCTGTTGCTGTTCCTTGGCGGCGGCGCTTTTCAGTTGCTCGTCGCTGCCGACCTTCTCCGGCCACTTGGTCCGGGTCGACTGACCGAAAGCGTCCACCAGGCCGCCATAAACGGCTTGGGTGACCGCCTCGCCTTCCTGCACGCCAAAACGCTCAAGCAGGATACTTTGCGCGACTTTCGGCTGATCCATCGACAACGTCACCGACACCACCTGGCTGCGATCCAGCTCACCGGCGCTGCTGGCCAACAGGATGCGTTGACCGTCGACAGTCATCGGCATCGGCGGACCGGCCTTCATGCCCAGGCTCAGCGGCGAGCTCGGCTGCAACGGCACCAGCAGCGTCTGCGCAGGGCCCGCCGGCAGATCCACGCGACTGATCAGCGTCTTGCCGTCGTTGCTTTGGATTTTCACGTAAAGGGTCACGGCCCAGTCCATTGCGCTTTGAATACGCAGGCTCATCACGCCGGACTGCGACCAGTCCCAGGCCCCGGTTTGCGGGGTCAGGCGCAGGGTTGGCTGGGCCACCGGGTTGAACGTCACCCGGCGCAGCACTTCGCCTTCGGCCGTTTGCTCTGCATTGGATTGCGGCAGGCTGGCGTCCTGAGTCGCCACCTGGACCACGTCGGCGGGGCGCACAAAGTTGAACAGCGTCTGCTGGCCTGCGGGAGCGGCGAGCAAAGGCGTGGTGAACAACAAGGCAAAAACAGCAGGCAACGAACGGCGAATCATGAGAACGAAAATCTCCCTAACGACCAACAATGGCCAGTGGAAAAGCGATGGCAGAGAGATAGACAACGCGGCGGGCAGATTTGCCCACCGTCGTATCAGGAAATTTCTCGACGGAATGGCGGTAACGCATTGAGGATCGCTTTGCCGTAACGCTGGGTGACCAGGCGTCGGTCGAGCAAGGTGATGGTGCCGCGGTCCTCTTCGGTTCGCAGCAAGCGACCGCAGGCCTGGACCAGTTTCAGCGAGGCGTCCGGTACGGAGATTTCCATGAACGGATTGCCGCCCCGCGCTTCGATCCACTCGGCCAGTGCCGCTTCGACCGGATCATCGGGCACCGAGAATGGAATCTTCGCGATCACTACGTGCTCGCAGTACGCGCCGGGCAAGTCGACCCCTTCGGCGAAACTCGCCAGGCCGAACAGCACGCTGGAATCGCCGCCATCGACGCGCGCCTTGTGCTTGTTCAGGGTTTCCTGTTTCGACAGGTTGCCTTGAATGAACACTTGCTTGCGCCAGTCGCGGTCGAGACCGTCGAACACGTCCTGCATCTGTTTACGCGAGGAGAACAGCACCAGCGTGCCGCGCGAACCTTCGACCAGTTGCGGCAGGTCACGAATGATCGCCGCGGTGTGGGCCGCTGCATCACGTGGATCGGCTTTCAGGTCCGGCACCCGCAGAACGCCGGCATCGGCGTGATGGAACGGGCTCGGGACCACGGCGGTCACGGCTTTTTTCGGCAGCCCGGCACGCATGCGGAAGCGGTCGAAGGTGCCGAGTGCGGTCAGGGTCGCCGAAGTCACCAGCGCGCCGTAAGCCACGTTCCACAGATTGCGCCGGAGCATTTCCGCCGCGAGGATCGGGCTGGCGTTGACTTCGATGTCGAACAGCGAGCCGCTTTCGGCCAGGGTCAGCCAGCGCGCCATGGGCGGGTTGTCTTCCGGGTCTTCGGCGGTGAATGCAACCCACAACTCCCAGTTGCCCGAAGAGCGCGACAACAGGCTGCCGAACAGCGGATACCACTCTTCGGCCTGGTTGCTGGCGATGCCGATGTTGACCTCGCCGTCCATGCCTTCCTTGAGCAACTCGGTGAGTCGGGTGAACAGGTCGGTGAGGCGGGCAAAACCCTTTTTCAGCTCGATGCCCATTTCACGCATGTGCTCGGGAATCACCCCGCCGACGAAACGGTGACGCGGCCGTTCGCGACCTTCGACGTCTTCGCCGGGTTTGAAATCGGCAGCCTGTTCGCAGGCGGTAAACATGAATTGCTGCTGGGTCTTGATCTCGCGGGCCAGCTCCGGCACCTGTTCGATCAACTTGCCCAGGTCACCCGGCAGCGGATGCTGGGCGAGCAATTTGGTGAGGTTCTTCGCGGTGGTTTCCAGCCAGTCGGCAGTGGAACGCAGGCGCGTGTAATGGGCGAAGTGGCCGATGGCCTTGTCCGGCAGGTGATGGCCTTCGTCGAACACGTAGATGGTGTCGCGCGGATCGGGCAGAACGGCACCGCCGCCGAGGGCGAGGTCAGCCAAAACCATGTCGTGGTTGGTGACGATCACGTCCACCTTGCCCATGCCTTCGCGGGCCTTGTAGAAGGCGCACTGGCCGAAGTTCGGGCAATGGCGGTTGGTGCACTGGCTGTGATCGGTGGTCAGGCGCGCCCAATCGGCGTCTTCCAGGGCGGTGGACCAACTGTCGCGGTCGCCGTCCCACTTATTGCCGGCGAGCTTCTCGATCATGCTGGTGAACAGCTTCTGACTGGCCTCATCGACCTCGATCTTGAAGCCTTCTTCTTCGAACAACTGCGCGGTAGCGGTTTGTGCGTGACCTTCCTGCAGCAACATGTCGAGCTTGGACAGGCACATATAGCGCCCACGACCCTTGGCCAGGGCGAAGCTGAAATTCAGCCCGCTGTTGCGCATCAGGTCGGGCAGATCCTTGTAGACGATCTGTTCTTGCAGGGCCACGGTGGCCGTGGCGATCACCAGGCGTTTACCGGCGGCTTTCGCGGTCGGGATCGCCGCCAGGCTGTAGGCCACGGTCTTGCCGGTACCGGTGCCGGCTTCCACCGCAACAATCGCGGGGTCGCCACTGCGCCGGCCTTCGTCGTCGGTGTCGATGTCACCGAGGACCTTGGCAATTTCAGCGATCATCAGGCGTTGGCCGTAGCGCGGCTTGAGGCTCTTGGCTTCGAGAAAACGCGAGTAGGCGCCCTGGATCGTGGTTTTGAGTTCAGTGCTGATCATGGATTGTCGGGCGCAAAAAACGCTGGATAAATTTTCAGTGGTTCGGTTCGGCGGCTATCATACCGCGCTAATTAATCCCGCGCAGAACGGAGTACCCCAATGACACCTTTTGGCATCGTTTACACCCTGCATGTCCTGTCCGCCCTGGTGTGGGTCGGCGGCATGTTTTTCGCCTGGATGGTCTTGCGTCCGGCCGCGATGAAGGCGCTGGAAGGCCCGGCCCGCTTGAAGCTGTGGGTAGAAGTGTTTCAAGGTTTTTTCCGCTGGGTCTGGATCGCGGTGGTGCTGTTGCCGGTCAGCGGTGTCGGCATGATTCATTTGCAGTACAGCGGCTTCGAGGCCGCGCCGCGTTATGTGCAGGTGATGATGGGCTTGTTCGTGGTGATGACCGCGCTGTTTATCCGGATTCAGGCGTTGCTGTTGCCGGAATTGCGCACGGCGGTGACGGCGCAGGATTGGCCGACGGGGGCTGCGGCACTGGGGAGGATTCGCCGGTTGGTGGGGATTAATTTGATTGTGGGGTTGGTGCTGGTGGCCATCGCCTCGGCGCGGCCGATGTTCTAAAAGCTAAAAGCTTCGCGGGCAAGTCGGATCGCCGCACCGCTCGCTCCTACAATGGACAGCGTGATCCCTGTAGGAGCGAGGCTTGCCCGCGAAGGCAATCGTTCAGACGACGAAATTGTCCGAAACCACTTACAACCTTTGAACCGTCACCGAACCCGCCGCGCCCGCAGGCCCCGGCTGGCCGTCAACGCCTGGCTTGCCGCTCTTGCCGCCATCGGCCTTGTAGACGAAGCACCCCTTGGCCTTGCCACCCGCCCCCGGCTTACCGCCAGGACCGGCCAGACCACCCGCGCCGCCGGCAACCTGAACCTTGATCTGCTCCGCCGGATAATCACGCGGCACTTCCAGCCTGACCAGCGCACCCGGCGCACCCGGCTGACCGTCGCTGCCATCGCTGCCATCGGCCCCGCGACCGGCCTGGCCCCAGGTGCAGCCCGGTGCCTGACCGTTGGCGCCGTCGAGGCCGACAAACCCCGGTGCACCTGCGCCGCCGCGAGCATCAACCACCAACTGTGGTGCATTCAGTGCCTTGATCTGCACATTCAGATTGCGTCCCGAGCGGGCCGCCTTGAGGTAAGTACCCGGTGCACCGCGAGCGGTAATCTGGCTGCCTTCGGACAATTGGGCACGGCTGACTTTCAACTCCAGCGCCGTTTCCCCGGGCACGATGGCGATCCGCGCTTCACGCCCCAGGCGCAATTCGCCGACGCTGACTTCGGTCACGTTCGAGGGAATCAGCAACGTGCCGTAATCGGCCACTTCCAGGCGTTCCAGCTGCAAGGTGCTGGCGGTATTGGGCAAGCGCATCAGCGAGTTGGTTTCGACGCTGACCACCTGGGCGCAGGCGAATGGGCTGACGAGTGCGGCGAGCAGACAGAGTTTACGCATGGGAAGCCTTCGGTACGGCAGGAGCCGGAATGGTTTGCAGGTGGAAAACACCGAAAAAGACAATCTTCAAGCGATCACGCCAAGGGTGGGCGCGGCCTCTGAGACTGCGGAAACAGAACACCGCCTCAAGAAGATGAAGGAACGCCAGCAGGCCGCCGGCCAGATTGACCAACAGGTGCAGCGGATTGACAAAGGGCATCAGCAGATTGACCAACACCACCAGCCAGAACAGCAGGGTCAACAGCTTACCCAACCCCCAAAACACCTTCATACGCCCCCCGTTGAGAATTATTCTTTGCACGCACAGTAACGGCTTCCACGCGGGATAAGCCAGAGGGCGACGGAAAATTCTTCATGAAGGCCGCCGAATGGCCGTCGGCGCCACTGCAATCATTGGCCGACGGCTCTATCACGGGGCTCAGCGATTGATGTGCAATTCCACGCGACGGTTTTTCGCGCGACCTTCCTCTGTTTCGTTATCGGCCACCGGCGCGCTTTCGCCCCGGCCTTCGCTGGTGAGTTTGTCCGGCGCCAGGCCCATGCCCAGCAAGTAAGCGGCTACGCTGCTGGCGCGTCGCTCCGAGAGTGCCTGGTTATAGGCGTCGTCACCCACGCTGTCGGTGTGGCCGATCACTTTGATGCTGACCACATCGGCGCTTTGCAGTTTGGGTATGAACGAGTCCAGCTGACTTTGCGCCGAGGGCGTCAGGTCGGATTTGTTGAACGCAAACAACACATCGCCCGCATCGCTCAGGGTGATGACTTCAGATTGTGCAGGTTCAGCGGGTGTCACACTGGCCGGGTATTGCGGCAGCGGACAACCGTGATGTTCGACCGGAGTATTGGCCGGCGTATCCGGGCAGCGATCGCGTCGATCGAAGACACCATCGCCATCTTCGTCGCCATCCTGCGCGTAGCAGATCAGGCCACCGGTCAAGATACCAAGCGCCGCTCCACCGGCCGCCCAACCGCCACTTTCGATAGCGCCCAGGCCACCACCGACCAAGCCACCGATAACGCTGCAGATCGGCCAGGTACGTTGATTGAGGGGGGCAGTGCCATCGCTGTGAGTAGCGCAACCGGTTAACAGGCTGCCAAGCAGCACAACCGGCCAGACGGTCCGTGTGAGAAGGCTCATGGTGAAAGCTCCTGTGTTACCGGCCGACGCCGGTTACACAGGAGTAAAGACCCGCATCCGTGACTGCACAAGCCACGGATGCGAGGGATCTAGCGTTGGATTTTGATTTCGGTGCGACGGTTCTGTGCACGGCCGTCGGCGGTTTTGTTATCGGCCACCGGCTGACTTTCACCGGCACCGGAAACAGACACGAAGTTACTGCGCGGCACGCCTTCCTGGATGAGGTACTCAACCACCGAGTGAGCGCGTTTATCCGACAGTTTCTGGTTGTAGCTATCACTGCCCACGCTGTCGGTATGGCCAGTAACGGTCAACTGAGCAGTAGGGGCTTCAGCTTTCAAACGAGTGGCGATCTTATCGAGCACCTGTTTGTCAGAAGGGGTGAGTGTGGCTTTGTCGAACTGGAAGTGAACATCGCGGATGACGATGGTTTCTTCCTTGACCACAACCGCCTCTTCAACCACTGGCGCAGGGACTGGTGGTGGGCAACCGTCGGCATCGACCTTCACGCCTCTAGGCGTACCCGGGCACTTGTCGCGGCTGTCCGGCACGCCATCGCCGTCTTCGTCGCCATCACCGTGAACCCAGCAATAGGCAGCGGCCGTGCCGCCAACCAGCAGAGCGCCGTACCCTGCCCATGCCGAGCTCTCGGTCGCGCCGAGACCCGCACCGATTACACCGCCGACTGCCGCACAGGTCGGCCAGTCGGTTTTCTGCAAACCTGCGCAACCAGTCAACACACTGGTTAGCAGAACCAAGGGTAATGCTGTCCGAACTATGCTCATCTAGTTTTCTCCTGAGGGATCGGCTTAGAACCGATTCAGGTAGTAAAGACCCGAGCTTTAATCTCCGCCAGCAATAGGCCATTGCAGTTTTATCCAGTGTTCACGGCTGATCGACACTTTTAGCGCGACGGCGCTCTATATCTGGACCTTCGGGCAGGCTAGTCTTGGCGCTCTGATTGAGGAACTTCGATGATTTCAGGTATTTCTTCGCGCACGCCCCAGCAGGCGCTGGCCGCTTTGCTGGATCGTTATGCCCCGCTCCGCCTGTTGCTGATCGGCGCGAGCGAATTCCCCGCGCTGGAAGCATTCAAGCTGGCGCACCCGGACACCTGCGTCGCCCACGCGGCACCCGGACCGTTGCCGGCCGAACTGGCGGCGCGCCGCTTTGATCTGGCGCTGGTGGTCGATTGCCTTGAACACTTGCCCAAACGCGATGGCCTGAATTTGCTCGGCGGCATCCGCAACCTCAATGCCAGTCGCATTGCGGTGCTGGCGGACTTGCCGGCCAGTGGCTGGCAGGAGACAGATTTTTTCTCCCTGGCCCTGCAAGCCAGCGAACGCTTCCAGCGCGACGAGCAAGTACTGACCCTGTTCACCTACGATCTGCTTGACTACAAACAAGTCCCCGACTGGCTCAACTCACGGTTCTGGGCCAATCCGGAAAACTTCGGGAAATACTGGTGGTAACGCAATGAGTACATCCATTTGCCCTTGCGGCAGCGGCACCCTGCTGGACGCCTGCTGCGGTCATTACCATGCCGGGCATCCGGCGCCTTGTGCCGAAGCGTTGATGCGTTCGCGCTACAGCGCTTACGTGTTGGGCCTGATCGATTACCTGGTAGCGACCACCCTGCCCGCGCAGCAGTCCGGCCTTGATCGTCAGTCCATCAGCGACTGGAGCGCGCAAAGCACCTGGCTCGGCCTGGAAGTGGAAAGCTCCGAGGTGTTCGGCGGTCAACCGGAACACGCGTTCGTGACCTTTACCGCACGCTGGCACGATGGCAGCGGCGAACACAGCCACCGCGAGCGCTCGTCGTTCGTGCAGAACGCCGGCCACTGGTATTTCATCGACCCCACTGTGCTACTCAAGGCCGGACGCAACGATGCCTGCCCATGTGCCAGCGGGCAGAAATTCAAGAAGTGTTGCGCGGGGTATTTCGCCAGTTGAGGTGATTCGTGAAGGGCTAGACTGGGGATCAAGGGAGAAACACAACCATGATCAGCCGACGTCGCGTCCTGCATACGCTCACCCTGCTCCTGTTTCTCGGACTCGGCGGCTGTGCGTCCTGGTTCAGCGACGATGAACCGGAACCTGAAGTGCATCTGGTCAAGGTCGAAGTGGTCCGGGCGAAACTGATGGAGCAACGCTTCCTGTTGTTCTTTCGCGTCGACAACCCGCGCGACAGTGACCTGACGGTGCGCGGCCTCGAATACCGGATTCACCTGGGCGATATGTTGCTGACCGAAGGCGAGCACGAACACTGGTTTACGGTCGGTCCCAAGCACAGCGCGTATTTCAAAGTGCCGATCCGCACCAACCTGTGGCCCAAGGTTCGGGATCTGGTGAAACTGTTGAAAAAACCCGAGCAACCTATCCCCTATCGCCTGGAAGGTGAGCTGGAAACCGGTGTGTTCATCGCGCACTACGTGCACCTGGCGCGCAAAGGCGTGATAATCCCCGCCGATTTAATTCCGGAGCACACCCGATGACCCAGCAACCCCACGTCCATGGCCCTGACTGCAACCACGATCATGACCATCACGACCACCATGATCACGACCATGGCCATGTCCACGGCCCGAACTGCGGCCACGCTCACCAGGAGCCGGTGCGCAACGCCCTGAAGGACGTCGGCCGCAACGACCCTTGCCCGTGCGGCAACGGCAAGAAATTCAAGAAGTGCCACGGCGCTTGATGCTTCGGACGATGTTTTTCATCGCCTGTTGAATCGCTTCGCCGGCAAGCCGGTCTCGCTCCCACACTGGATTCGTGAATGACACAATCCCCTGTAGGAGCGAGGCTTGCCCGCGAAAAAGGCACCGCGATTATTCAGGCAAACCGCGTCATCTTCTTCGCGGGCAAGCCTCGCTCCTACAGTCATTCAGTCGGTCATCAGGATCAGCGCACTGCTGACGACCGTGGCGTATTCGCCGTGCAGATTGCCCAGCGACATCGCATGCACCTCTTCAGCTGAATGCGCGTTGCCGAAATAATCCGCCTTGTCGAACGTGAAGCACGCATCCTCCGCCACCCACGTATCAAACCCCAGGTTACCGGCCGTTCGCGCCGTGGACTCCACCGAGTTGTGGGTCGCGACGCCCACGATGACCAACTGATCGATCCCCGCCTCGCGCAAACTCGCCTCCAGCGCCGTCGCACAAAACGCATCCGGCACCTGTTTCTGAATCAGTTGCTCGCCGGCCAATGGCTGGAACCGCTCCTGAAACTCCACGCCCGATTGCTGCGGCCAGAACACTGAGTCCGGTGAACGGGACAGGTGCTGTACGTGGATCACCGGCCGCCCGGTTCGCCGCCAGAGCCCCAGCAAATCCAGGATCCGCGCCTCGGCCTGAGGATTATTTCGCCGGCCAAGCCTTGGCTCCAAAATGCCTTTTTGTTGATCGATGATGATCAGTGCTGCGTTGGTCTTGAGCTCCATGCTGACTTTTCTCACGCGAGGTTATTGAGTTTCACGCACTTGAGCATCACCGCCTCCTACAGGCAAGTCCTCGATCGCAAACGGGACGACCTGATGCTCGCGGTTGCTGTCTGAACTTCACGATACCGCAACGAATACAGCAAGGTGAATTCGGCTAAGGCTTGAGAGTGATCGATTGGGTGTATATCCGGTTCTTCGGTAACGGCTGCTATTGGTTTCGCCCTTACGGCGAGTCACTTGGAAAAGCCCCAAGTAACCAAGGGCTCTTGCCCCTTTCGTTCGGTGCCTCGCTAAGGCTCGGCATGCCCTCGCTCCGGTCCTGCTCCGTGGGCCCGCCGCCATCGGCCATCCATGGCCGGGGGCGGCTAACCCGGCATCCATGCCGGGTTGCCCACTGCGCAGAACCTCCACTCGGCCTCTCGAGGGGGCGCTCAGATCAAAAGCTGAAGGCGAGCTAACGCTCGGCCTGATGAGTGGTGG
>NZ_JAGYGF010000009.1:0-152041 GCF_019947305.1 Pseudomonas sp. BF-RE-21
GGTGAGGGTGACCTGGGTGTGGGTCAGCAAATTTGACAGGGGGGTGCGCAGTTCATGGGCGATGTCGGCAGAAAACGCCGAGAGCCGCTGAAAAGAGTCGTCGAGGCGTCCGAGCATGGCGTTGAAGTTGTGGGCCATTTCCGCAAGTTCGGGCGGCATGTTCTCTTCGGGCAGTCGGGCATTCAGCGACTGCGCGGAAACGCCACTGGCGATCGCACTCATGCGCCGTAACGGACGCAGCCCGCTACGCGCCGCCCAGGCACCCAGCAGAGCGGTGGCCAGGGCCGACAAGCCGACGGTCAGCCAGATCAAGTGCTGCATGCGCTGCAGAAAGTGCTGATGGTGGGTGATGTCCAACAGCAGGGTCAATTGCGGTGAGTCAGGCTTGTCGACAAACAACGGCGCATTGAGGACGCGGTAGTCGGTGCCGTCGTCGTTCATGGTCGACAAACCCGGCCTCTGCGGAAGTTTATCGGGCAGGCTCGGGGCGCTGTCGTACCAGCGCTTGCCGTCGCTGCCGGAAATGCGCAGGGACAAATCAGCCTGACGGTTCAATTCATCCGCCAGTCTGACTTCGCTTTCACTGGACTGAAGATCGTGAAGCGCCCGGCGCAAACCAATGAGCTTGCCGTCCAGCAATTGCTGGTCCAGTTCAACGAAGTGCGCCTCGCTGGCTCGACTGAACAACACGCCCGCGAACAACGAAACCACGGCGGTGCAAGCTGCAAACAGCAGCGCCAGACGGCTGCTCAATGAAAGTCGGCGCATCAGGCCGGGCGCTCTTCGAGGACATAGCCCATGCCGCGCACGGTATGGATCAATTTGTTCGGAAACTCGTCGTCGATTTTCAGGCGCAAGCGGCGGATGGCGACTTCGATGACATTGGTGTCGCTGTCGAAATTCATGTCCCAGACCTGGGAAGCGATCAGCGATTTGGGCAGCACTTCGCCCTGACGGCGCAGGAGCATTTCCAGCAGGGCGAACTCCTTGGCGGTCAGGTCGATGCGTTGGCCACTGCGTTCGACGCGACGGCGGATCAGGTCCAGGCGCAAATCGGCCAGTTGCAGGCTGGTTTCCTGCGGCGTGGTGCTGCCGCGACGCAACAGGCTGCGAACCCGGGCCAGCAGTTCGGAGAAGGCGAACGGCTTGACCAGATAATCGTCGGCGCCCAGTTCGAGGCCGTGAACCCTGTCTTCCACCGCGTCTCGTGCGGTTAGAAACAGGACTGGCGTGTCGAGGCCTGCGCTGCGCACTGCCTGAAGGATTTGCCAGCCGTCGCGACCGGGCAACATCACATCGAGGATCAACAGCGCGTAGTCACCGCTCAATGCCAATTGCTGGCCAGTGTCGCCGTCGGCCACCAGTTCGGTGTTGAACCCGGCTTCGGTCAGGCCCTGGCGCAGGTAATGGCCGGTTTTCGGTTGGTCTTCGACGATCAGCAGTTTCATGGGCGACTCGAGGCAAATGGAACGAACGCTTTATACCGTGGGCAGCGGTTGTGCAGGTCAACCTGACAAAGTTGTAATCTGGCTGTCAGGTTACGGGCAGTGGCCGCAGTTTAGTGTTTTCCACAGGCTGAACTTTATCTTGTTGGAGTATGACTATGTTTTTGCGCAAACCCCTGGTGCTGGCTGCGTGCCTGCTGGTGCTGAGTTCGCCGGTGTGGGCATCGCCGGCGCACACCTACGACTTCGGGCAACCGGCCCCAGCTGCCAAGGCGACCCGCAGCGTTGAAGTGGTGATGGGCGACATGTCGTTCACCCCAAAGACCATCGATATCAAGGCCGGTGAGACAGTTCGCTTTGTGCTGGTGAATAAAGGCCAGTTGCTGCACGAATTCAACCTCGGTGACGCGGCGATGCATGCAAAACATCAGCAGGAAATGATGAAGATGCAGCAGAGCGGCATGCTTACGCCTACAGGGATGAAGGAAATGGACCACGGCGCGATGGCGGGAATGGATCATGGTATGAAACACGATGACCCCAATAGCGTGCTGGTCGAGCCGGGTAAAACCGCCGAACTGACCTGGACCTTCACCAAGGCCACCAACCTGGAATTTGCCTGCAATATTCCAGGTCACTATCAGGCTGGCATGGTCGGTAAACTGACAGTCAGTCAGTAAGCACTCTAAGGCGCGAGCAAAGGCTGGTAGAATCCGCTGATTCTTCAGTCAGGTTTCCGCCATGCATCCCGCAGCCGAACACTCGCCGCTGGGTAAATCCAGCGAATACATCGCCACTTACACGCCGTCCTTGCTGTTTCCGATCCCGCGCACCGCGAAATGGGCCGAGTTGGGGCTGACGGCTGAAACCCTGCCGTATAAAGGCGTGGATTTCTGGAACTGCTTCGAGCTGTCGTGGCTGTTGCCGTCCGGTAAACCCGTGGTGGCGATCGGCGAATTCTGCATCCCGGCGGATTCGCCGAACATCATCGAATCCAAGTCGTTCAAGCTGTATCTGAACTCGTTGAATCAGACTCCGTTTGCCGATATCGCAAGCCTTGAAGCGACGCTGGTGAACGACCTGTCCGCTGCGGCAGGCAAGCCGGTCGGCGTGCGGGTTCGCCGCCTGAAAGACGTTGAAGCCGAAGGCGTCGTGGCGCTGCCGGGTGTGTGCATCGATGACCTGGACATCAGCGTCAGCAACTATGAGCATCCGCGTCCGGAGCTGCTGCGTTGTGATGATTCGCGCATCGTCGAGGAGAGCGTGCACAGTCATTTGCTCAAATCCAACTGCCCGGTGACCAGTCAGCCGGACTGGGGCAGCGTGGTGGTGGAATACCGTGGCGCGGCGCTGGATCACGCGAGTCTGCTGGAGTACATCGTGAGCTTCCGTCAGCACTCGGACTTCCATGAGCAGTGTGTGGAGCGGATTTTCCTCGACCTGCAACGCTTGCTGAAACCGGAGAAATTGACGGTGTACGCGCGGTATGTGCGTCGCGGCGGGTTGGACATCAACCCGTATCGCAGCACTGAAGACGTGCAACTGCCGAACCATCGCCTGGTCCGCCAGTAACATCTGTAGGAGCCCGGCTTGCCGGCGATGGCGTTTTTGAGACCGCTATCGCCGGCAAGCCGGGCTCCTACAAAAGCACAGCGAGTGACTACGCAATAAAAAGCCCCGCTATCACTAGCGGGGCTTTTTTGTATCTGGCGGGTTCAGATCCCCATGCTGACCAGAGATTGCACAATGTTGCGCAAGGTGCCGGCAATGGCGGGGTGTTCAAGTTCAAAGCGTTCGACGGCCAGGTTTACGCCATCGGCGAGGCTGGAGTCCTGGGTTTTGGTTTCGAGTTCAAGCTCAAGTTCGATCTGTTGCATCAGCGCATGCAGGTCGGCGCGCTCTGCTTCGGTCAGCGGAGGATTCTGTTCCAATTGCTCGCGCAGGGCATTGAGCTGTTGTTGCAGTTCGCGGGCAGGCATGGCGTTCTTCCTTTTATCGATAGGCACTGGCATAGACCGTGGCAGCGCGCCAAAGGTCTATGGCTGACCTTTAGATTAATCCACTCGCGCGCAACCTGCATGATCTCGATCAGGGCTTTTCACCCTTGAGCCGACGCAGGCTGATGTCGGCCAGGCAGGTGTCGAGTTCGCCGAGGTGATCGATCACCGAATGCACGCCCAGGCTGAACAATTGCACGGTGGCCTTGCCGCGCAGGTGTTCGCGTTCCTTTTGGCTCAAGGCTTGCCATTCGCTGGGCGCCAGCCCGCAGAGCGAGCCGCAGGAGGCCAGGCCGATGGTCCACAACCCGGCATTCAGGCCCGATTGCAGCAATCGCGGTTCGCCGCTGACCAGCACGCAACCATCCAGTTGCCCGACATTCAGCGCCATCAAGGCTTGCCAGCATGCATTCGGCGCGGGCCACGGATTGATTGTTGCGGGGTGTTGCGACGGCTTGACCCAGTCGGGCAGGGCGGCGGCCAGCGAAAGGCTCAATGCGGGGGGAAGTTCGTCGAGCCAGGCACAGGGAATCTGCTGGCGCTGCAAACTGTGCAGGCTGTCCAGAGCGCCAGGTGTGACTTCGGCATGCTCGGCGCAATGGTCGCCGTGCTGGCGCGTGCGGGCGCCGAAGTCCACCAGGCAACCGCTGAGGCCAAACAGGACGGCGGTCAGGCTGGGGGCGGCGAGGGGCAAGGTTTCGGCGTGCGGCATGTCAACATCCCTGAAATAGCGTCAAGGCTATGCGCCGCCGGTGACAGTTGAGTGACATGGATGTGAATCGCTCACAGTCATGGCGAATCATCCGTAGGCCATCACGCACGATGCTGCCTAAAGCGGCTTTTCCGTCTTATACTCACCAGCTTAATGTTCGGGCCAAGACGCCCGCGCCAGTACAAACCAAGGAGTTTTTCTATGCGCTGGAGCAATCATCTAGCTCAGTTTTGTGTGTGCGCCAGTGTGTTGCTGGCTCCGTTCGCTGCCCAGGCAGCCACGGAAGAGGACCCTTGGGAAAGCATCAACCGTCCGATCTACAAGTTCAACGATGTGCTCGACACCTATGCGCTGAAGCCTCTGGCGCAGGGCTATCAGTTCGTGACCCCGCAATTTCTCGAAGACGGCATCCACAACATGTTCCGCAACGTCGGTGATGTCACCAACCTTGCCAACAACATCTTGCAGGCCAAACCGGGCGCTGCCGGCGTCGACACCGCACGCCTGATCTTCAACACCACCTTCGGCCTGCTGGGCTTCTTCGATGTGGGCACCAAGATGGGCCTCAATCGCAGCGACGAAGACTTCGGTCAGACGTTGGGCTATTGGGGTGTAGGAAGCGGCCCGTACGTGATGCTGCCGTTGCTGGGCCCAAGCACTCTGCGTGATGCGCCTGCCAAGTTTGTCGATGGCTACACCGGCCCATACCCGTACATCCACGACGTACCGGTGCGTAACTCGATCTTCGCCCTGAACGTTGTCGACACCCGCGCCAGCCTGCTGTCGGCCGAGAAACTGATCAGCGGCGACAAGTACACCTTCATCCGCAATGCGTACTTGCAGAACCGCGAGTTCAAAGTCAAAGACGGTCAGGTCGAAGACGATTTTTGATCTCGACCGGTAAAAAACGAAGAAGGCGGCCTGATGGCCGCCTTTTTTGGTTTTGGATCCGGGTTATTTCATTTTCAAGATTGTAAGGCCGAGTTTCTGATTGGCGCCGTCCTGTTCTTTAACCCGGACCACCTCAGTGTCGGCTTCGAGCCCTTTGAGTGCAGCATGATCGGAGTCGATCCGCACGCTGAGCCGGTCGCCGACCTTGAACCGACGCGGTGCCTCAACCTGCATGCCACTGCTGGAAAGGTCGATGCAGACGGCTGCAACTTCGTCCCCTTCATGAATCAGCGCGACATCGGCATCGACTCGCATGCGGATGAAATCACGCTTTTCGCTGTAGTCCCGTTCGGTTTGGCTCATGGGCTTCATCCTTCCATTGGGTTACGGTTTTATCAGTTCTTATAACTCTCGGTGATTTGACAAGTAAAGACGTCAAGCGACCATCGGCGTGAGCTTGAAACGCCCCGCGGATGGGAGTACCGTCTGCGCCTTAGAAGGGCACCTCTGGTGTGCCTGTCAGTAGGGTCGATGCCCGAAAGCGGTGCAACAGAGAGGCTAGAAAGCGAATCCAGTAGTGTGTGCGGGGTCAATTGCCCAGCCTGCTACGCCAACCTAATTCTGGCGCCGTTTGCCCACATGCCAAAAACCAGTGCCACGCTGCTGATAATCGATGATGACGAAGTAGTGCGCGCGAGCCTCGCCGCCTATTTGGAAGACAGTGGTTTCAGCGTCTTGCAGGCCAGCAATGGCCAGCAGGGTCTTCAGGTATTCGAGCAAGACAAGCCCGGCTTGGTCATCTGCGATCTGCGCATGCCGCAGATGGGCGGACTCGAACTCATTCGCCAGGTCACCGAGCGGTCACCGCAAACCCCTGTGATTGTGGTTTCGGGTGCCGGCGTGATGAACGACGCAGTCGAGGCCTTGCGCCTGGGCGCGGCGGATTACCTGATCAAGCCTCTCGAAGATCTGGCCGTGCTCGAGCACTCTGTGCGCCGGGCCCTGGATCGCGCGCGTCTGCTGCTGGAAAACCAGCGCTACCGTGAGAAGCTGGAAAAGGCCAATCGCGAGCTCGAAGCCAGCCTGAACCTGCTCCAGGAAGACCAGAATGCCGGTCGCCAGGTGCAGATGAACATGCTGCCGGTCAGCCCCTGGACCATTGACGAATTCAAGTTTGCACACCAGATCATCCCGTCTTTGTATCTGTCGGGTGATTTCGTCGACTACTTTCGGGTCGACGAGCGTCGGGTAGCGTTCTACCTGGCGGACGTTTCCGGTCATGGTGCTTCTTCAGCATTCGTCACGGTGCTGCTGAAATTCATGACCACGCGCTTGCTGTTCGAATCCAAGCGCAACGGGACATTGCCGGAATTCAAGCCTTCAGAGGTCCTTGGTCATATCAACCGGGGCCTGATCAGTTGTAAGCTGGGTAAACACGTCACAATGGTCGGTGGAGTCATCGACGAGGAGACAGGTTTGTTGACCTATAGCATCGGTGGTCATTTGCCGTTGCCTGTGTTGTACACGCCAGACAGTGTTCGATATCTGGAAGGGCGTGGTCTGCCGGTGGGCCTCTTCAATGAAGCCACCTATGAAGATCACGTGCTGGAGCTGCCGCCGACGTTCAGCCTGACGCTGATGTCCGATGGCATTCTGGACCTTTTGCCAGAACCTACACTCAAAGAAAAAGAAGCGGCTTTGCCCCAGCGGGTCAAAGCAGCGGGCGGCACCCTGGATGGGCTGCGGCAGGTTTTTGGATTGGCCACGCTAGGGGAGATGCCGGATGATATCGCCCTGTTGGTGTTGAGCAGGAATCTTTAATGAGTACCGGTAGAATCCAGTTCGCCGAGCAGGACGGCACCTTCGTCTTGAAGTTCGTCGGTGAAGTTCGCCTGACCCTGTGTTCGGCGTTGGATGCGACTATTGAGCGGATCTTCACGGCGTTGAACTTCAACGCGATCGTGATCGACCTGACCGAAACCCGCAGCATCGACAGCACCACCCTTGGCCTGTTGGCCAAACTGTCGATCCTGTCGCGGCAGAAAGTCGGCCTGCTGCCGACCGTCGTCACCACCCACGAAGACATCACACGTCTGTTGCAGTCCATGGGCTTCGAGCAGGTGTTCAACATCGTTGACCGCCCGATCCCGTGCCCTGAGTGCCTGACCGACTTGCCTGACCAGGACCAGTCGGAAGAAGTGGTGCGGATCAAAGTGCTGGAAGCGCACAAGATCCTCATGGGGCTGAATGATTCGAATCGTGAAGCGTTTCATGATCTGGTGAATGCGCTGGAGCGTCATTGATCCTTTGAACCCCATCGCCGGCAAGCCGGCTCCTACAGTTGAATGATCACGTGTAGGAGCCAGCTTGCTGGCGATGGCGGCCTGAAATCCCCCAAATTCCCAAGCACAAAACCCGCACCAAACAAACGCACACAAAAAAGGGCGAACCCATCAAGGTTCGCCCTTTTTGCATTGCGCTGAACTAGATCACAGCTTGGCCTGCAACAGCGCCTCAAGCTTCTCCTGGTCCCGGGCAAACTGACGAATCCCTTCCGCCAGTTTCTCGGTCGCCATCGCATCTTCGTTGGACAACCAACGGAACTGCGCTTCATTCAGGCTCAAGCGCGCTTCACCGGTATGACCCGGCGCCAATTTACGCTCCAGCTTGCCAGTGTCCGCCGCCAGTTTATCGATCAAGTCCGGGCTGATGGTCAGACGGTCGCAACCGGCCAGTTGCTCGATCTGATTCAGGTTACGGAAGCTCGCGCCCATGACCACGGTCTTGTAGTCATTGGCCTTGTAGTAGTTGTAGATACGCGTCACCGACTGCACGCCCGGATCATCCGCGCCGGTGTAGTCGTTGCCGTTGGCCTTCTTGTACCAGTCGTAGATACGGCCCACGAACGGCGAAATCAGGAACACACCCGCATCGGCACACGCCGCCGCCTGGGCGAACGAGAACAGCAATGTCAGGTTGGTCTGGATGCCTTCTTTTTCCAGGATTTCGGCAGCGCGGATACCTTCCCAGGTGGAGGCGATCTTGATCAGCACGCGGTCACGGCCGATGCCGGCTTTTTCATACAGCTCGATCAGACGGTGCGCACGCTTCAATACGGCGTCAGTGTCGAACGACAGGCGCGCGTCCACTTCAGTGGAAATACGGCCCGGAATCACTTTCAGGATCTCTTGCCCTACCGCGACGCCAAAACGGTCGCTGGCCAGGCCCACATCGCCCTTGCAGTCGCTGACGCAAGCGTTCAACAACTCGGCATAGCCGGGAATGGCCGCGGCTTTGAGCAACAGGGAAGGGTTGGTGGTAGCGTCCACCGGTTTAACGCGAGCGATCGCTTCGAAGTCGCCGGTGTCGGCAACCACGGTGGTCATCTGTTTGAGTTGTTCCAGCTTGGAAGTCATGGGCGTGCTCTGTCCTATGGGTCTAATGACATTACCCGAGCGCTGACAGCCACTCAAGGGCACATGTACGTATCGAAGGCCCCGGCGGCAACATCTGGAAAACGGATGTTTGAAAGGCGGGGCGCGGTGTCCGTAAATACGATGCCAAATCCGGGCGCAGGTTCAACGCGGTTGACCGTTAACGCCCTTCAAGCAGCTCCGCCGCCTGATCCAGCAACGCCAAAGGCTCCTTGGCCTTATGAATATCCACCGACAACAACTGCCGAAACTTGCGCGCCCCCGGAAACCCGGTGCCCAGCCCCAGCACATGCCGGGTGATGTGGTGCATCGAACCGCCTGCATCAATATGCGCCGCGATATAAGGCCGCAACTGCGCCAGCGCTTGCGCCCGAGTGATCACCGGTGCCGTGCTGCCGAACAGTTGCTGATCGACCTCAGCCATCACATAAGGATTGTGATACGCCTCACGACCGAGCATCACGCCGTCGAAGGTCTGCAAATGCTCGTGACAGGCCTCCAGCGTCTTGATCCCGCCGTTGAGAATAATCTCCAGCTCCGGAAAATCCTTCTTCAACTGCGCCGCCACGTCATAACGCAGGGGCGGAATATCGCGGTTCTCCTTCGGCGACAACCCCTCCAGAATCGCGATCCGCGCATGCACCGTAAAACTCGTGCACCCGGCGTCGCGAACCGTGCCGACGAAATCACACAACTCTTCGTAACTGTCCCGTCCGTTAATCCCGATCCGGTGCTTCACCGTCACCGGAATCGACACCGCGTCACGCATCGCCTTCACGCAATCCGCCACCAACTGCGGATGCCCCATCAGCACCGCGCCGATCATATTGTTCTGCACCCGATCACTTGGGCAGCCGACGTTGAGATTCACCTCGTCGTAACCGTGGTCCTGAGCCATGCGTGCGCAGGCGGCCAGGTCCAGCGGCACGCTGCCGCCGAGTTGCAGGGCGAGGGGGTGTTCGGCTTCGTTGTGACGCAGGAAACGGTCGTGATCACCATTGAGCAGCGCGCCGGTGGTGACCATTTCGGTGTAGAGCAGGGCGTTCTTGGAGAGCAGGCGCAGGAAAAACCGGCAATGCCTGTCAGTCCAGTCCATCATCGGCGCCACACTGAAGCGGCGGGAAGGCTCAGAGCGCGAAAGGCTAGTCGTTACGGGTGCTTCAGGTTTTTCGACGGTCATTGGTACTGATCTTTTATACGGCGGTTTTTACCCATTTTCCTTGTTGTTGAACGTCGATTGCCATGAAGTAGCAAGCGAATTCCGCAGGTAGCAACTGGAAATGGGCACGATCACATCACGCAAGCGCAAGGACAACTCGACGGCCTACACGGCGCAGATACGGATCAATAGGGACGGGCGCACAGTTTATCAGGAAAGCCAGACTCTCGACCGCCAGCAGGCTGGAGGCGTGACGCTCCGGGATTGAGGAAGACAGATCTGATACGCACCTGATAGCATCTGGCTATCAATTTCGATGTGCGTTTAGGAAGGGAGTCCATGCCAAAAAGAATTTTTGCCATAGCGCTAGCCGCTATGGGAGCTATCACTGGAATGCAGAGTGCTCTTGCCAGTGACAACCTGTTTAAAAGTTACGCCTATGACAGTCCTCTCGCGAATTACACCGAGGCCGCGGGCTTCTATGACTGCTCAGCAGATGTGGGAGCTACTGCAAGGTGTCTCGACGATGTGGGTTTTATCGATCATAAATTCACAGCGAGTCTAGTTTTCAGTGGTGACAAACTGGTTATTGTTTCGCTGTTTACGCCCTACGATCGCGATGTGTTCGCACGGTCAATTGGCGCTCTTTCCAAGACGTTTGGTCTGCTTGCACTGACTGATGGGAAATCGGTGTTGGACCTTGTTGATCTCGCAGGCAAAGTAAAAAACAAAGATGAATACGCCGCCAAGCTCTCGAATTACGAGAGTGTTGCTTTGGCCGCCAACGATTTGACCTACACCTTTTTTGAAGGAATTACCTCGGCCAGTGGTGCTTCTAGCGCTCATAGCGTGGTGGCATCAGCGCCTGACAACATTCGAGGGGCTGATTTGATTGTTTCTGGTGAGGGCGATGAGTCCATGATCATCATCAAATTTTCTTTCCCGAAACTCGATGAGCACAAAATGGCTCAGCAGGCCAAGAAGCCTGTCGAGGCTTTCTGACGTCGATCCTTGTTATGTAAAAAACCTCGCCAAAGCGAGGTTTTTTCATTTCTGGAGTTCACTACCACCGACAAGCCCTGTCTGTGACCGCGAGCGGGCGACTCAGGTTGGCCTGACTTTACGTACGATTCAGAACGACGGCATCAGGCCGCTTGAACTTGATGCGTCTGCTCCACGCGATGGCGGGACGTTCGAACAATAGATAGGCCATGGCCGAGAATGCGATGCACGTTGCAATGATCAGGACGGCGGCCAGTGCATCCGAGAAAAGGCCGGTTGGCATGAAAGCCCGGTAAACGCGCATGAAGAAACCGGTCACAGGAGAATGGAACAAGTACAGGCTGTAGGAAATCAGGGCAATTTTCTGCACGGGGTAGCTGGATATAAAACCCAGCGTGGTGGAGCGATTAACCAGGAAGCAGAACAGTAAGCCCGTCAACCCGGCAGCAATGGTGAATGAGTTTTTAGTTGCAAGACCGATAACAAGCGCCAATGCACAGTAACCAATGGCGATGTAATGGCTTTGTTTAGTGCCGCTCAGGGTTTGAGCGCACAGCACCCCGGCCATGAAGCTGAACCAGAACGCAATAAATCCGCCTTTCCAGCCTATCGCATGAATTATCCCGGCGGGCCACAGCAGCGCCAGCAATGCGCTGCCCCAAATCCAGAGGTTGCGACGCTTGGGTGTTACACCCTCTCCAGCACGATCGGCTAACCACAGCAGCACCGCAAAAAAGATGTAGAACTGCACCTCGATACACAGGGTCCAGAACACCGTGATGATGTTTCTGATGCCAAGGAAATCTTGGAGAAACAGCACGTGGGCGAGTATGGCCGTCACGCCGGGGATTTCGATTCCGGGTTGCCCAAGCATGTGTTTTACGGCGATCACGGCCACGCCCAGTGCAATGGCGGCGTAGTAGGGAGGGGCGAGGCGTACCAGGCGACGTGCCACAAAGTTTGTGGCGTTCACGTTATTCATTGGCACCCGGGATGTCGTGGTCGCCATGACAATGCCGCTTAGTACGAAAAATATAGGCACTCCCAAATGGCCTGCGTCAAAGACCATGTATTTCAACCAGCCTGGAATGGCTGCCAGCAGGGTTGGGATGTGATTTCCTTCGGATAAATGAAACAGAACCACCCAGAAGCATGCAAAACAGCGCAATGCGTCAACCAGGGCAAGACGATGTTTGTCATCAACGGTGATTCCACTCATTCAATGCTTCCTTTCTCTCGCGGCGGATGTTGTTTTTTGTGCGGGCACTGAACGCAGAGCTTAGCAGCTGCAGCAGCCTGTCGAACTTGCGAACACCACCGTCCACAGCCTTTTTGGAGGGCTCGGGAAATCGGAATACCTGAACAAATGCTGTCGCTGCGTGAAGTTTCACGATGCTGCCGGGTTCGCAGCCTAGGATGGACACTGAAGATTGCATCACCCCACCTCCGGCCACAGGGAACCTGAAAAATGATCTCGAACTTCTTCAAAGTCTTGCTGATCGGTGGTGCGCTGCTGTTGAGCGCCTGTTCGGGCGTCAGCACCCATAACGACTATTCAGAAGACCTCGAGCCGTCCGCCGGCTTCGGTCCTGGCCCGACCAATAGCCACAGTCAGCTGAACTTCCATGGCAGTGCATTGGGCAGCAGCTTCGGTGAATACGGTTCGGGACTGTTGCACGACGACTGACCGGCAACGGCGCGGTAATCCTGCCGTTGCCTGTTCGCCCAGCTTTTACCTGAAATAAGCCTATTTAGTCTCGGGCGTGGCGATCCACTGGCCTAAAACTTTCTGGTAGTTGCCCGTCACTTTGGTCAGGTGCAGCCATTGATCGACGTACAACTTCCACGTCATGTCGTCTCGCGGCAATAAATAAGCTTTCTCACCGTACTGCATGTACTGGCCTGGATTCACCGCGCACAAACCGGGTTTGAGTTTTTGCTGATACAACGCCTCCGACGCATCGGTGATCATCACGTCCGCCTTCTTGTCCAGCAGCTCCTGGAAGATGGTTACGTTGTCGTGAAGGCTCAATTGCGCCTTGGGCAGGAAGGCGTGAACGAACGCTTCGTTGGTGCCGCCGGCCGGTTCGACCAAGCGAACCGAAGGCTGGTTGATTTGCTCGACGGTCTGATACTTCGCCTGATCTTCGCAGCGCACCAACGGGATTTTGCCGTCGACGTCCAGCGTGGTGCTGAAGAAGGCTTTTTTCTGCCGCTCCAGGGTGACGGAGATCCCGCCCATGCCGATGTCGCATTTGCCCGCCAGCATGTCGGGCATCAGGGTTTTCCAGGTGGTCGGTACCCACTCGACCTTGACGCCAAGGCTGTCGGCCAGCGAGCGGGCCATGGCGATGTCGATGCCTGAGTATTCGCCGTCTTCACCTTTGAAGGTATAGGGTTTGTAGTCGCCCGTCGTGCAAACGCGCAGTTGGCCCTGTTGCAGGACGGTGTCCAGGTGCGAAGGGGGTTCCTGTGCTTGAGCGCCGGAGGATAGCGCCAGCAGGCCACAGAGCATCATGGTGCTTTTTATGGTTTTCATTGTTATCGGGCTTTTGTGATGGAGGGGAGCAAGCGGGAATCAGTGTAGTGAAAGCGCTTCTCGACTGTCATCCATGGCCCAATATCCCGTTCATTCCAGTGCGTGATACGTGCCAGGCAAGGCCCGACACGTATCCCTCCACACTAGTTGTTTATCCAACAGCCAAGGACCTCGAACTCTCGACATACGCTTCAATCGAGTTGGTAGCAGAGTGGATTCTTACGCCCTTGAGTTTATCGAGTGGCGGGTTTTCCCACGTCTCTGATGCGTTGATGGGACGGATGGGCTGTATAACAATCCCTTGGGGCGGATCAGCGACAAAGTCGAAGTCTTGAATGCCGTCTGGCGGGAACTGAATATAAAAACGCGGCAACAGTTTTGGGTTTGTCCAGCCAGCAGAACCCACCAAGCCAAATGCCTGGATGTGTAACTGCGGTGGGAATGATTTAAGTAACGTTAACTGGACATCCTCTACTTTCAATACGTCAGCCATTTTCGATCTCCTTTCGATAATTGCGCCGCTTTTTCACCTTGGCGCTTGGGTGTTGAACCCTATGGCTTGAAATCTGGTGGTTACACGCTAGTAAAGGACGCTCACCCTGTCCACTGACTGCCTTGGCCGGTCATCGGATGCTTTCATTCCCTACAGGGCGCCCATTTCCGGGCTCAGCGTTCCTAGCCAAGCCACAAGCCCGATAATGACCACAGCGGCCACCCACTCCACCACAACACTACGCCGCAACGTCTTGGCGGCGACTATGTATTTCCCCTCCAGCAACGACCGCTCCAACAACGGCCCAAGGTGAAACCGGTTCAGCGCGGCGAGCACAAGCATCCCGCCAAACAGTGCAACTTTGATGAATAGAAGTATGCCGTAGGTGCTGAGGAGTACGTCATCAAGCTTCGGCCCGACGATGAACAGGTAATTCACCACGCCCGTGACCGTGATGACGACCACGATCACCGCGCCCACCGATTCAAATCGTGCGACAGCCCGAGCCAGTAATCTGATGCGCTCTGCGGTTTTCAGCGCGTTGATTTTCGCCATCAGCACAAACGCTACCAGCGCACCCAGCCACGCGCCTGCCGCCAGCAGATGCAGAATATCCATCGCAAAATGCCAATAACGACGGCTGCCTTCGTCCATCGCCCCATGACCGCTCCAGGCCAGGCTGGCCAAGGCGATAGCGCCGGCAAAAGACGCAATCAGCAGGCTGAATCCCGGCGCACGGTCATTGAGCGTAACCGCCAAACCGGCGATAACCAGCACGGTGATGCGCGCTGCCCAGGCCAACCCGAAATCCGTCTCGAACACCATCATCTGGACATGCGGACGCAGCTCGGTGAAGTCCGACTCTCCGCTCATCGCACTCACCATCGTCAGCATGCCCGCCACGGACAACAGCACGCCGAACGCGGCCGTCACCTGAAGGATCGGCCGAAACGGCAGCACCGCCCCGGACACCCGCTCCCGGCCCGTAAGGCTGTAGAGCCCGAACAAACCCAGCCCAAACAGCACCATCAAATCCACATACAACCCAAACCGCAGTGCAATGCTGACCCAGTCGCTCATCAATCACTTCACTTTGAACGTAACGTTGCCGGTGATCGGGTGAGTGTCCGAAGACACCGCGCGCCATTCGACTTTGTAGCTGCCGGCGGGCAACGGCGAGAGCGGGGTGATGAGCATGGTTTTCGGGTCGCTGCCGCCGGTGACTTTGGCTTTCATCGGCATCGGGGAATGCGCCATGCCTGGCATTTCGGTCATGACCAGTTTCGCGCCGGAAAACTGGGTCATGAGGCTTTCGGAAAAGTGCAGTTCGATCGTGCTCGGTGCCGCGCCATCCGCACCTTCGGCCGGGGTGGAGGAGAGCAGTTTCGGGTGCGCCTGAGCCAGTGTGCTCATGAGCAAGCCGATGACAACGGCGGTGGTTTTCATTGTGCGCATGCAAGGCCTCTTTACCGCTCGAAGCGGTTTTTTTTGATGGTGATGTGAGTGCGATCAGAACCACAGCCGAACGCCGAGAACGACGCGTGTTTCACTGCGATCCTCGCCATCGTCTTTGGCGAAATCGGCGGTTTTGCCGTAGGTGCGGTTCCAGGTCACGCCGATGTAGGGGGCGATTTCCCGGCGAATTTCATAGCGCAACCGCAGCCCGGCTTCGGTGTTGGAGAGCCCGGAACCAATGCCCCGCTGCGGATCGTTTTTGCCGTAGACATTCAGCTCGGCGGTCGGCTGCAAAATGAGCCGGTTGGTCAGCAGGATGTCGTAGTCACCTTCCAGCCGCGCCGCGCTCTGGCCGCCTTCGCCGATGAACGCCGTGGCTTCGGCTTCGAAGTTGTACAGCGCCATGCCTTGCACGCCGAACGCGGCCCAGGTTTGCGGGGCGCCGGGTTTGAAGTCCTGGCGCACGCCGCTCACCACATCCCACCACGGCGAGATTGCGTGGCCCCATAACGCCTGGACTTCAGCGTCTTCGGTTTTGCCGTTGCTGCGCTCGCCTTCGGATCGCAGCCACAGGCGATCGATATCACCGCCGATCCATCCCGATAAATCCCAGGCCAGCGCGCTGCCGTCGTCGGCGTCCTGCCATTCGAGTTTGTCGGCGAGGAAGTAGTGATTGAGTGCAGAGTCATGCACGTTATGGCCGCCGGGGCTGACAAACACGGCGGCGCGGTCGGCATCGGTCAGCGGCGGGATCGGCGTGCGGCTTTCAGTGGGCGCGGCGGGCTGCATCTGGCCGTCGTCCATGCTTTGCATCTGGCTATGGTCCATGCCCTGCATCTGGCCATGATCCATGCCCGGCATCTGGCTGTGATCCATGTTCTGCATGTCGCCGGTGGCGGCGCTCGCCGAAGAAAGCGTCAGGCCCGTTGTGCAAACGGCGAGAAAAATCGATGTAAGTCTGGTCATGGGTAGCGCCTCATTCTTCCACGCGAACTTCACGGAACATGCCCATTTCCATGTGGTACAGGAGGTGGCAGTGATAGGCCCAGCGGCCGAGTGCGTCGGCGGTCACCCGATAGCTGCGTCGGGAGCCGGGGGGCATGTCGATGGTGTGTTTGCGCACCATGAACTGGCCGTTTTCATCTTCGAGGTCGCTCCACATGCCGTGCAGGTGGATGGGGTGGGTCATCATCGTGTCGTTGACCAGCACGATGCGCACGCGCTCGCCGTACTTGAGGCGCAGCGGTTCGGCATCGGAGAATTTCACGCCGTTGAACGACCACGCGAACTTTTCCATGTGGCCGGTGAGGTGCAGTTCGAGGGTGCGGCCCGGGTCGCGGCCGTCCGGGTCTTCGAAGGTGCTGCGCAGGTCGGAATAGGTCAGGACGCGGCGGCCGTTGTTGCGCAAGCCAAGGCCGGGATCGTCGAGTTTCGGCGAGGTGCTCATGGCTTGCATGTCCACCAGCGGGTTGTCGTTTTCCGTCGCGGGATGCGCTTGCATGCCGGCCATAGCGCTGTGGTCCATGCCGGCCATGCTGCCGTGATCCATCCCGCCCATGCCCATGTCATCCATGGTCACCAACGGTCGTGGATCGAGTGCAGGCACAGGCGCGGACAAACCCGCCTTCATCGCCAGCGTGCCGCGCGCATAACCGGTGCGATCCATCGACTGGGCGAACACGGTGTAAGCGTCCTGCGTCGGCTCGACAATCACATCAAACGTCTCGGCCACGGCAATACGGAATTCGTCGACGCTCACCGGTTTGACATGCAGCCCGTCCGCCGCGACCACCGTCATTTTCAGGCCGGGAATACGCACGTCGAAGTAGGTCATGGCCGAACCGTTGATAAACCGCAGTCGCAGTTTTTCACCTGGCCGGAACACGCCCGTCCAGTTCGAGTCCGGCGCCTGGCCGTTCATTAAATAGGTGTAAGTGGCGCCGCTGACGTCGGCGAGGTCTGTGGGATTCATCTTCATTTCGGCCCACATCTTTCGATCGGCGACCGTGGCGGCCCAACCGTTTTTGCTGACGTCGTCGATGAAATCGCCCACGGTGCGCTTGTTGTAGTTGTAGTAATCGGATTGCTTTTTCAGGGTGTTCATCAGGCTGGCCGCATCTTCGTCGGTCCAGTCGGTCAGCATCACCACGTGATCGCGGTCGTACTCAAAGGGTTCCGGCTCCTTGGCGTCGATCACCAGCGGGCCGTAAACGCCGGACTGCTCCTGAAGGCCCGAATGGCTGTGATACCAGTAAGTGCCGTTCTGCCGGACCTGAAATTGATAGACGTACACGCCGCCCGGTTCGATGCCGTGAAAACTCAGGCCCGGCACGCCGTCCATGTTGGCCGGCAGCAAAATGCCGTGCCAGTGAATGGAGGTGGTTTCCTTGAGCCGGTTCTTCACCCGCAGCGTGACCGTGTCGCCTTCACGCCAGCGCAGCAGCGGGCCGGGAATGCCGCCATTGATGGTCATCGCGGTGCGCGGATTGCCGGTGATGTTGACCGGGGTTTCGCCGATGAACAGCTCGAAATCGCTGCCCGTGAGCATCTGCGGTTCGCCAGGGCGGGTGAGCGCCCACACAGGCGTGCGCCATAACCCGAGGCCGCCGAGCAATCCGCCCGCGGCCAGCCCCTTTACAAAGGTGCGTCTTGAAGTGTTGGAGTGCATGCCGTTTTTATTCCCGGTCCGTCAGTTGGGAGACAACTTGACGACGAGGCTAACGGGCGATGCCTTTCAGCAGACTGAGGCGGGGATTACAGTTTTGTCAGCTTCAACGCGGTGTTCAACGGTTGGTGGAAGGCTTGGCGGTCGACGCCACCGTTCTGCTACCGCAATTGATATAAGAAGACTTTTTCAGCCAGCGCTGATCCGGGTAGTACGAAAACAACAGTTGCCCGTCTTTCATCGAGTCAATCAGCTTGTGCGCAATCGCCGGCCGTACCGCCGGGCAACCGAGGCTGCGGCCAATCCGCCCGTTTGCCCGTGCAAGCACCGGGCTGACATAAGGCGCGCCATGAATGACGATCGCCCGGTCGAAGGCGTTGTCGTTGAAGCCCGGTTCGAGTCCTTCCATGCGCAACGAATAACCGTTCTGCCCGACGTAACTTGACTGCGTGCGATACAAGCCCAGGCTGGTGGCAAAGCTTTCGTTTTGATTGGAAAACTTGATCGCCATGTTCTCGCCGCTGTTGCGACCGTGGGCAACCAATTCGTGAAACAGTAATTTGCGCTGTTTAAGGTCAAACACCCAAAGGCGTTGTTCGGTGGAGGGCAGGGAGTAATCGATGACGGCAAGTCTTTGGACAGGTGCGGCACCTTGGGCCAAGCTGCATTGAGAGGCACGGACGGCCAGTGCAATCACCTTGGCGTTAGCGTTTGGAGCGGCTTTGACCAAAGCGGCTTCAAGTGAGTCGGCGTAGGCTGCCGTGACTGACGTTGAACTCAGCAGCAGGGCCGTAATTAGGAAGCCGAAGCGGTCTAGCGCCATATGCGTGTCTCATCATGATTGTTTCGAGTCTAGCAGCGAGAGCGCGGCTAGCCGGTGAATGCGGGAGATTAAGGATTATCCATGGGGCAGTTAACAAGGTTATTCGTCATAAGCCGTGTATTTTTTATGGGCTTTCTGATCAGCGGTGCAGCGATTGCGCAAACTTCGCCGATCGAGCAGTCATCTACATCTATCAACGCCAGTGAGGCTGCAGCGGATGACATCGTCGGTCAGACGATTCAAAGCATGCTGGCGCCGTTGGCCTCGGCGTTTCCGCCGCTGCTCACATCCCCCAGGCATCAACGGGTAGACGTCAACCGTGTGGTCATGGATTTCTATATGCATCGCAGCTATCGCGCAGCGTGGACACAAGACAGTGATGTCGCCCAGTTGCTGAAAAGCCTGGGCAACACGCAAGCGGATGGTCTGGAGCCGGCAGATTTTCATATTGATGAACTGGCCAAGGCACGAGCGTCGATGCAAACCCCGGCGCAGCGGGCGAGTTTCGATGTCGTCGCCACGCGCACATTCATCGCCGCGCTCCTGCAATTGCGGCGCGGCAAAGTCGACCCTTCGCGCCTGGACATTCATTGGAATTTCGACCCGGTCGGCGTCGATCCGCGTGAAGACGTGAACACCTTCTTCGCCGCCCTCGACAGCCATGACGTCGCCCGGGCATTCGCTCAAGCGCCACCGCAAGAAGCGGTTTATGGCAGCTTGCGCATGGGTTTGGCACAACTGCGCAAGGTCCGGGATGCGGGTGGCTGGCCGAAGGTTGCCGAAGACAAGTCGCTCAAACCTGGTATGGACGAACCTGCGGTCGCGCAGCTGCGAGCCCGTTTGGCGGCCGGTGGTTATCTGGCCCCGCAGTTGAAACCACGTAGCGACTACGACGCTGTCGTCACCGCGGCGGTCAAAAAGTATCAAGCCGAACAATACCTGGGCGCAGACGGTGTCGCCGGGGCGGCGACGCTCGCGGCGTTGAATGTGTCGGTTGAAGCGCGGATCGACCAGGTTCGGGTGAACATGGAGCGTGCGCGTTGGTTGCTGTACAAACTTCAGGGCACTTTTGTCATCGTTGACATAGCTGGTTACAAAGTTGCGCTCTACCGCGACGGCAAGCCGATCTGGCGTTCTCGGGTGCAAGTCGGCAAACCGTTTCGCAGTACGCCGGTGTTCCAGTCAGAGATTACTTACGTCACGTTCAACCCTACCTGGACCGTGCCCCCGACCATTCTGGTCAAGGACATGCTGCCCAAGATTCAGAAAAATCCCGGCTACCTTGCCGCCAACCGAATCAAGCCCATTGACCGTGAAGGGAACTTGCTCGACCCATCGACGGTCGATTGGTCCAACCCGCGCGGCGTTACGCTGCGACAGGATGCCGGGCCGGACAACTCGCTGGGCCAGGTCGTGATCCGGTTTCCCAATGAATACGCGATTTATCTGCACGACACGCCGCATCGCGAGTTGTTTGCTCAATCTCGCCGCGCCACCAGTTCAGGCTGCATCCGGGTCGAGAACCCGCTGCAGTTGGTGGAGCTGTTGTTCAACGATCCGGTGCATTGGAACAGCGCCGGGATCCAGGCGCAGTTGGCCAACGGCAAGACTGAAAACATCCGGCTTCCCGTCAAGGTGCCGGTGCTGTTGGCTTACTGGACGGTGGACCTGAGTAATGATGGTCGCGTGATGTTCAAGCCCGATGTCTACGGGTACGACTCTGCGGTTCTGCGGGGATTGAATCTGCGTTCGGAACTGCCTGCTCCGCAATGGCAGCAGGCAGGACCGCCTGCGCTGGCGGCCGGGCAAAAAAGCACTGGCGAGTAGCAGGGCGCCACAGTTGTTGAGGGCGGTTCCTGTTCATTCGGCGAAGCCAGTCCGCAGCGGCTGCAGCGACGCGGTTTGCGCCATGGTTGAAAACTACCACAATGAAAAAGACCCAAAGGAACAGGGACAGTGAAGATGGATGTTGTGCCAGAAAACTCGGTACCCATTGCAGGTTTGCCTCATGTGCATGACCTCGATGAGTGCCGCAACATTCAAAAAGGACCGGTGTTCATCATTGCCTCGGGGGCAACCGCCAAGGATTTTCCGCTGGAGCACTACGCAGACATTCCGATGATCACCATGAACGGGGCCATCTCGAAGTTCATCGGTACCGATATCAAGCCGTTCTTTTATGCCTGCACCGACATTGCCTTTTACCGGGAACAGCCCGAATTGCTGGCGGCGGGGATGCACCTCAGTGAGCGGGTTGCCGTGTGGGAAGAGCACATCCGGCGTTCGGCCGTCATGCCCGAAGGGGACCTGTACCTGCTGACCAAGGCGCCCAAGCTTTCCTGGAGTGACCTGGTCTTCAGGGGAGATAAGGAACTCATCAGAAGTCGCAGGCTTGGAAACGGTCGCAACAGAACCCTGGGGTTCAGCAAGAACCTCAAGCGCGGCTTTTTTGATGCGCGCACGGTGGCCTATCTGGCGCTGCAAATTGCCTACCACGCAGGTTTTAATAAGGTGTTTCTGGTGGGTGTCGACTTGAATCAGTCAGTGCGGCGTTTTTATGAAGAAGATGATGCCGACGCATCACCGTGCATGCTCGATCAGCATTTTTTTACGAGAATTCTGCCCTCGTTCAAAATCCTGTCGAAGTACGTCGTGAATGATGATTTTCAGGTTTACAACTTGTCCGGCTCTTCAAGGATTCCTGGCGAACTTATTCCCCGGGTGACGTTGGATGAAGTCGACAGGATGCTCTAAGGATTACCTGTGCTTCATGAATGTGGGTGCTCTTGAGGCACCCGTTTTTTTGCGCGAGCTTCAACCGGTGTCAACCGTTCGGTACCTGCACGCAGTCTTCTTGCTCATGCCTTGCCCAGCTCCTCCTGCAAAAACGCCACCAAGGCACGTTGCAATCCAGTCAACGCGCCTTCCCGGCTGATCAGCGCCAACTCGGTCGGCGGCAGTTCGGGCAGATCGTTGCATACGCGATGCTCAGGCAACACCGCCGAAGCGGGCAGCACCGACACGCCCAACCCGGAGGCCACCGCCGCCTGAATGCCCGTCAGGCTGTGACTGCCAAACGCAACGCGCCAGGGCCGCTGCGCCACATCCAGCAGACGGATCGCCCGTTGCCGATAAATGCAGCCCTGTGGGAACAGGGCCAAGGGCAATACCCCGTTGGCCGAGTCGACCCCCGCACCCTTGACCCACACCAGCGTTTCCGGCCACGCCGCCCAGCAGGGGCCGCTGTCCGGTTCGCGTTTGACCAGGGCAATATCGAGGGTGCCCGCCGCGAGTTTTTGCTTGAGATCGGTGCTCATGCCGCTGACGGTTTCCAGGCGCGCTTCGGGCCTGGCCCGGTTGAATCCGGCAAGGATCACGGCCATGCGTCGGGCATCGAAATCTTCCGGTACGCCGATGCGCAGGATTTCCAGGTCGAGGTCGCTGGCCAAGGCTTCCACCGCCTCCGAGGACAGGGCCAGCAAGCGCCGTGCGTAGTGAATCAGCATCTCGCCATGCTCGGTCACGCTGATGTTCTGTCCGGTTCGGTCACGCAACAGCAGCGCATGCCCGACCAGTTCTTCGAGTTTGCGCACCTGTTGGCTTACCGTGGATTGGGTCCGGTGCACGCGTTCGGCGGCGCGGGTGAAGCTGCCTTCGTCCGCCACGCAAACGAAGGTCTTGAGCAATTCGAGATCGAGCATGGCGGCCTCTTGATATTCGATTTGTCACTGACAGATCGTTGTTAATTTAATTTCACACTATCACTGATCGCTCTTAACCTGAAGATCACCCTTCAGAGGAAACGAACATGACACTCACAATCACCCCGCGCCCCGAGTGGCTGACCTTCGATTGCTACGGCACGTTGATTCAGTGGGATGAGGGCTTGAAAGCCGTGGTGGCGGACATCTTGCGCGACAAGGGGGATCACAGCGTTGATGTCGATCGTCTGATCGAGGTGTACGACCGGCATGAACACCGGCTGGAACAGATGCCGCCGCATCGCTCGTTCCGTGAGTTGAGCACTGGCGGGTTGCATCTCGCCCTGGAAGAACTGGCGTTGGCGAGCGCCCCCGAAGACAGCCTGCGCCTGGCCGCGGCGATCCCGCGGATGCCGCCGTTTCCGGAAGTGATCGAGACGCTCGCCCGGCTCAAGGCGATGGGCTTTAAGTTGTGCATTGTGTCCAATACTGATGACGACATCATCGCCGGCAACGTTGCGCAACTGGGCGGGCACATCGATCGGGTGATCACGGCGCAGCAGGCCGGTGCTTACAAGCCGAATCCGCGACTGTTCGACTACGCTCACGAGCAACTGGGCGTGACACGTGATCAAGTGGTGCACATCTGCGCCAGCCCGACGCTGGACCACACCGCCGCGCGGGACATGCACTTTCGCTGCGTGTGGGTCGATCGCGGCACCGGTCGGCAATTGCTGCCGGACTACCAGCCCGATGCGACAGTAAACACGCTGGATCAAGTCGTGCCCTTGTTCAAATCCCTTGGCTGGTAAAACCGGAGTCATTGCCATGGCACACACCCTTGCAGGTGGTTCCCGTCCCACCCGTTACACCGAGCTGAATCTGGATTCGCAGGCGGCCATCACCGCGCGCACGGAGCTGGCAGCGTGCTTCCAGCTCGCGGCACTGCACGGTCTGGAGGAGGGGATCTGCAACCACTTTTCCGCGATGGTGCCGGGCCGGGATGATCTGTTTTTTGTGAACCCCTACGGTTATGCCTTCGAAGAAGTCAGCGCTGAAAATCTTCTGGTTTGCGACTTTCACGGCAATGTCGTGGCCGGCGAAGGGCAGCCAGAAGCGACCGCGTTTTACATTCACGCCCGCCTGCACCAACAGCTGCCAAGGCTGAAAGTGGCGTTCCATACGCACATGCCTCACGCCACGGCGTTATGTTTGCTGCAAGGCCCACCGCTGTTGTGGCTGGGGCAGACGGCATTGAAATTTTACGGCCGCACGGCGGTGGACGAGGACTACAACGGCCTGGCCCTCGATGAATCCGAAGGCGACCGGATCGCCAGTGTCATGGGCAATGCCGACATTCTGTTTCTGAAAAACCACGGTGTGATTGTCGCCGGACCGACCATTGCCGAGGCGTGGGACGATCTGTATTACCTCGAACGTGCCGCCCAGGTGCAACTGATGGCGATGGCGACCCAGCGCGATCTCAAGCCTGTGCCCGAGCCGATTGCCCGACGCGCCTACGAACAAATGCGCCTGGGGGATGCCGAAAGCGCGCGGGCGCATTTGCACAGTGCGATGCGCAGACTGTCCAAAGGACGATTGCCCCTCACTACGGCGTAGACTAAGCTCGCAAAATATAAGGGTTTTGGGCCTTCGCCCATGCCTTACCCTTGCAGGATGAGCTTTGCCTAATCTCCAAAACGACCCGCACATCGCCACTGGCGTTGCTTTGAAACGGTTACCGCTGCGCAAGGCAGCGATGCTGTTCATTGCTGTGGTGTACCTGTGCCTGTGCGGTTTGCTTTACCTGCAACTGGAGCAATCGCGCCGGCACGATCTGGCCGTGGCCGAAGTGGCGTCATCGAACCTGACGCGAGCCATGGCGCAGCAAGCCGAAGACACCTTCATGAAAGCCGACCTGGTGTTGACCAGTCTGGTTGACTGGATTCAGGCCGATGGCTACGGTCCGCCGCAGCGCCCACGTCTTCAGAAAACGTTCGCCCAGCGGGTGCAGGCGCTGAATCAATTGCACGGGATCTTGCTGTTTGACCAGAAGGGCCAGTGGATCGTGACCTCTTTTGCGGATCTGCCTCGTGGTCGAGGCGTGGCGGACCGCGAATACTTTATGTATCACCAGCAGAACGTATCGTCCGTGGCGCACATCGGGCCGGCCATTCGCAGTCGTGAGAATGGCGAGTGGATCATTCCCGTCTCCAAGCGCATCAACGATAAAAACGGCCATTTCCAGGGCGTGTTGCTGGCCGGCATCAAGATGTCCTACTTCGACCAGTTCTTCAAAAGCTTCAGCCTTGATGACAATGGCTCGATGTTTTTGGGGCTGACCGACGGGACGTTGCTGGCGCGCCGGCCGTTTGTCGAAGCGCAGATTGGCTCGTCGTTGGCCAATGGCGAGATCTTTCAGACGTTGCTGCCCAACGCGCCCTCCGGCAATGCAACGTTCCGTTCGGTGGTCGACGGCACCGTGCGGTTGTATGGCTACCGACAGCTCGACGCCTATCCGCTGGTGGTGTCGGCGGCATCGTCCAGGGATTCGATTCTCAAGGGTTGGTACGACACTGCGTTTCGATCCAGCGTCATCGTTGCCCTTGTCGTGCTGGGCATTGGCTTGTTCGGCTGGGTGTTCGTGCGCCAGGTTCGCCTCGGCGAGCAGGTCGAGGCGGATTTGCGCAAGGCCAAGGAGGCGCTGAAGCTCATCGCGACCCACGACAGCCTGACCGGCCTGGCCAATCGCCGACTGTTCGAGCAGGCGTTGGACATCGAGTTCGGCCGTGGCATCCGTCAGTCGAGCTCATTGAGCCTGATCATGCTCGATATCGATTACTTCAAGCGCTACAACGACGCTTATGGCCACGTGGCGGGGGACCATTGCCTGGCACAAGTGGCACGGGCGGTGAAGAGTTGCTGCCATCGAAAAGCCGATCTGGCGGTGCGGTACGGTGGTGAGGAGTTCGCAGTGTTGCTGCCGGATACCGATATTCACGGTGCGATGGTCATTGCCGAGCATATCCGTCGCGCCGTCATGGCCAAAAACATCAGCCACAGCGGTTCGCCCAACGGTTTCGTCACGGTCAGCCTTGGCTGCTATTCGTTTGTGCCCACGCGGCTGGACAGCACCGAAGTGTTCATCGGGCGTGCGGACGCCGCCTTGTATCAGGCCAAGCATTCAGGGCGAAACCGTTCGGCGGTGCTGTCCATCGACGGCGGGATCGAGGAGTTGATGCGCTCGGATCGTTAAGACGACTCAGGCGCGAGCGGTCTGTGCGGATTAGCGAAGGCTGTAGTCGGCAAGTTTTTGTTCGAGCCGCTGACGTACCATCGGCCATTCATCATCGATGATGCTGAACCGCACCGAGTTGCGCTTGCGTCCGTCCGGCATGATCCGTTCGTGACGCACGATACCTTCCTGTTGCGCGCCGAGCCTGAGGATTGCGTTGCGCGACTTCTGATTGTTCTCGTCGGTGGTGAACTGCACCCGCACGCAGTCCAGTACGTCGAAGGCGTGGCGCAGCATCAGGTATTTGGCTTCGGTGTTGACGAAGGTTTTTTGCCAGCGGGCCGAGATCCAGCTGCTGCCGATTTCGAGCTTGCGATTGAGTCGGTCGATTTTCCAGAAGCGCGTCGAACCGATGACCTCGCCGGTGTCCTTGAGCACGATGACGTAGGGCAGAACAGTGCCTGCATCCCGGCCGTCGAGGGCTTTTTTCAGGTAGCTGTGCACCGTGGTCGGGGAGGGCACGACGGTGACAGTCAGGTTCCACAGTTCGCCATCTTCGGCGGCGTGTACCAGCGCATCGGCATCGGCGTATTGCAGTGGGCGCAGGCAGATTCTGTTGCCTTCCAGCGGTGTTTCCATGGCGTCGGTTTTCTCGGTTGATTTTTCGGTCGTGTGGCGATTGGCGAAATCAATTGTCGGTTATACCGTTTTATCCCTTATACATGGCGGCCATCGGCGCAGAGATCTGCAGCCACTGCATAAGGACCGAGCAATGAGCGAGCCACGCCTGAGCAATCTTGCGTTGTACCTGCAACGCCTGGGCTTCGATGCGCCACCGGCGCCGACCTTGGACACCCTGCGTCAACTGCAACTGCGTCACACCGGCGCATTCCCGTTTGAAAACCTCACCACGCTGTCAGGCGAGCCAGTGCTCATCGATCTGCCGTCCATCGAGCAAAAAGTCCTGCACGATGGTCGTGGTGGTTACTGCTACGAACTGAACAATCTGTTTCTGGCGCTGCTTCAGGCGCTGGGCTTCAACGCTCGTAGTATCTCCGGCCGAGTGGTCATGGGCCAACCCGAGGGCGCGTGGACGGCGCGGACACACCGCTTGAGCCTGGTCACCCTGGATGACGTGCGCTACATCACCGATGTCGGCTTCGGCGGCATGGTGCCTACGGCACCGCTGCTGCTCGATACCCCGGCCGAACAGCGCACGCCCCACGAACCCTATCGCATCGAGCAACATGCCGATGGCTACACCTTGCGCGCCAACGTTGCCGGTGAGTGGCGGGCGATGTACATCTTCGACCTGCAACGGCAGGAAGACATCGATTTCGCCGTAGGCAACTGGTACGTCTCGACCCATCCTGAATCGTCTTTTGCCAGGCAACTGATGGTGGCGCGAACGGGAGAAGGCTGGCGGCGCACGCTCAACAACGGCAGTTTTGCGATTCACCGGATGGGCGGCGAGAGCGAACGTCGGCAGGTGACGGATGTGGATGAGCTGGTCGGATTGCTGGGGCGCGAGTTCGGGATTCGGGTGCCGGAGCACGCAACGCTCAAACAAGTGCTTGCGCGGTTGATCGTGGCGGCGTAGCTCAAGGCTTCATCACGCGATGAATTTCACTGAGCACCTCCGATAGTTTTTTCTCCAGGCTTTTTAGCTCGGCGGCCGTTATCCCTTCTTTGAAATGTCCGGCATTTACAACAGCGGTGTTCGGGATGGCCCCTGCGCTCTTGCTTCCATCTTCGAGCAAGGCCTTGCGCAAGGTGTTGTTGATCACCGTCTGATAACCGAAACCTTCGCTCTCGGCGGCGAGGCGCGCCGCGTCTAACACGACATCGTCGAGCATGATGGTGATGCGGGTTTTGCCTTTGCTCGAGGCAACCGCTCCGCGTTTGGCGTTGCTGAAATCGTATTCGTCTTTCATGGTTCAAGCCTCCAGATATCGGCGCCGTTCATTTTTGGTAGCGACGCGCGCGGAAATGATTCGAACGAAATTCGGCTCGCGCCAGGTGTACGCAACGACCAACAATCGACCTTTGGCATCCAGCCCCATGATGATCCACCGCTGCTCATCGTGATGGTTGTCCTCCAGCGAGAGGGCTCTCTCGTCATAAAACACGGCCTCGGTCTCCGCGAGGCTGATCCCTTGGTGCTTTAATTTGTTAGCTGCGTTCTTTGCCTTGTGAAACTGAATCTCGAATGACTTCATTATGCATACTTTATATGTATAAGCGAGAGGCGTCCGTGCCGGCGGTCGCTTGGAATGCCAAAGACTAGCGGGCGGGGGAGAAGGCGCAGGAAGGATGTATTTCAAATGTTTTTTTGGAGGGGGAAACAGCGCAGGGAAAGGACTGCATGGACACATGTCCATAATCTGACTGATGAGTTGTATACAACTCTATAGACATTTGTCCTGAGTCTTGCATACAGTGTGCGCATAACAAAAACCAGGGAACCCCCCAACCATGAAAACGCCCCATGTTTCACACCAACGGCCTGAGGACGAAAACCTCGGTGTCGGCGCGAATATGGCTTACGGCCTGCAACACGTTCTGACCATGTACGGCGGCATTGTCGCGGTGCCTTTGATCATCGGCCAGGCGGCCGGGCTCTCGCCGGCGGACATCGGTTTGTTGATTGCTGCTTCATTGTTTGCGGGGGGCTTGGCAACATTGCTGCAGACCCTCGGTTTACCGTTTTTCGGTTGTCAGTTGCCGCTGGTGCAGGGCGTGTCCTTCTCGGGCGTCGCGACGATGGTGGCGATTGTCAGCAGTGGCGGGGAGGGCGGGTTTCAGTCGATTCTGGGTGCGGTGATTGCCGCGTCGTTGATCGGTTTGCTGATCACGCCGGTGTTCTCGCGAATCACCAAGTTTTTCCCGCCGCTGGTGACGGGCATCGTGATCACCACCATCGGCCTGACGCTGATGCCGGTGGCCGCGCGCTGGGCCATGGGTGGCAACAGCCATGCGCCGGATTTCGGCAGCATGGCGAACATCGGCCTGGCAGCGGTAACGCTGGTGCTGGTGTTGTTGCTGAGCAAGATCGGCAGCGCGACCATCTCCCGGTTGTCGATTCTGCTGGCCATGGTCATCGGCACGCTCATCGCGGTATTCCTCGGTATGGCGGACTTCTCGTCCGTCACCCAGGGCCCGATGTTCGGCTTCCCCACGCCATTCCACTTCGGCATGCCGACCTTCCACTTCGCTGCGATCCTGTCGATGTGCATCGTGGTCATGGTGACGCTGGTCGAAACCTCGGCGGACATCCTCGCGGTCGGTGAAATCATCGACACCAAAGTTGACTCCAAGCGTCTGGGCAACGGTCTGCGCGCCGACATGCTGTCGAGCATGATCGCGCCGATCTTCGGTTCTTTCACCCAGAGTGCGTTCGCCCAGAACGTCGGGCTGGTGGCGGTGACCGGGATCAAGAGCCGTTTCGTGGTGGCCACCGGTGGCTTGTTTCTGGTGATCCTCGGCCTGCTGCCCTTCATGGGGCGGGTCATCGCCGCGGTACCGACCTCCGTGCTCGGCGGCGCCGGGATCGTGCTGTTCGGCACCGTGGCGGCCAGCGGAATTCGCACGCTGTCCAAGGTCGACTACCGCAACAACGTCAATCTGATCATCGTCGCCACGTCCATCGGTTTCGGCATGATCCCCATTGCCGCGCCGAACTTTTACGACCACTTCCCAAGCTGGTTCGCGACGATCTTCCACTCGGGCATCAGCTCCTCGGCAATCATGGCCATCGTGCTGAACCTGGCCTTCAACCACCTCACTGCCGGCAACTCGGATCAGCAGTCGGTGTTTGCTGCCGGTACTGAGCGAGTCCTGCGCTATCAGGATCTGGCAGCGCTGCGCGAAGGGGATTACTTCAGCGAAGGCAAGTTGCATGACTGCGACGGGAAGGAGATCCCGGTGATAGAGACGGATCATGGGCATGGCGAGCCGAAGGCGGTGCATGTCAAAAGCAGTGAACATGTCTGAATAAAAAAGGCGCCCCCAGGGGCGCCTTTTTACATGACATGACCCCGTACTGTAGGAGCCGGCTTGCCGGCGATGGCGGCCTTGAGAACGATGCATTATTCAAGGCCCTCATCGCCGGCAAGCCGGCTCCTACAGGTCTTAAGTCATCTTTTCCACCGCCCACAAAAAAGCCCCTGAACCTTTCGATTCAGGGGCTTTTCTATCTTGCTGTCTGGCTCCACGACCTGGACTCGAACCAGGGACCCAGTGATTAACAGTCACTTGCTCTACCAACTGAGCTATCGCGGAATGGCGTGTATGTTACTGATTCAAAAAGAGAAGTCAAGCACCTGTTGGCAATTTGAGCGATTCGTCGGGACGGACGGCGGTTTATCGGCGATTGGCGGTTACCAGAATCGCACCAGAGGTCTACCATGGCCGCCCGGAAGTGGTGACACGCGCTGCCGGCCATTCGCCGAAAAGGTACGCGCCATGAATCACCCAACCCTCACACTTCGCCACAACGAGGTGTTCGCATGAGCATCGCTCAGATCAGCCTGCCCAAAGGCGTCGGTCCGCACGCCGAAAAACTGTTCGACGCAATCACTCAGGCCAGCACCGCTGACGAATTGAATCGCGCTGGCGGCAAGGCCGAAGGTTTTGTCCTGGGCCTGGAAAGCACCAAGGCCATCAAAAGCCAGGTCGCCGAGTCGCTGTACGTCGCTTATGACGATGCAGCCAGCCAACGCGCGACCGAACTGGCTTAACCGCCGAACGTAATGGTGGCGAGCATCAGTTTGGCGTACAGCAGTGTCGCGCCCAGTTGAACCAGCCACAGCGCCAGGCCGCCAAGAAAGACCCCCGCAGCCACTTGCAGCACCAGATTGTTGTCGCGTTTGGCCGGGGTGCGGGGGATGAAGTCATTCAGGTCATCCAGGTCATCGCGCTCAGCGCGCAGGTCATCGTTTTTCATATCGGCTCACATCGAATCCGGTGGTGTACACAAACCTTGTAGGAGCCGGCTTGCCGGCGATAGCGGTGGATCAGTCAACTTATCTATTGGCTGGACGGACGCTATCGCCAGCAAGCCGGCTCCTACAGGGTAGATGTGTGCAGTCTAGAGGGCTTGGTTGGCGGGTTGAGAATTATCTGCGGTCAATAAAAAACGGGAAGCCCAAGGGCTTCCCGTTTTTTGTATCACCGCACGACTCAGATCACCGCAACGATGGCCTTGGTCACCACGTCGATGTTGCTCTGGTTCAGCGCGGCAACGCAGATGCGGCCGGTGTCCAGGGCGTAGATGCCGAACTCGCTGCGCAGACGGGTCACTTGCTCAACCGTCAGGCCGGAGTAGGAGAACATGCCGCGCTGACGACCGACAAAGCTGAAATCGCGCTGAGGAGCCTGTTTCGCCAGCAGGTCAACCATCTGGGTGCGCATGCCGCGAATCCGCAGGCGCATTTCGGCCAGTTCTTCTTCCCACTGGGCGCGCAGTTCCGGGCTGTTCAATACAGCGGCAACGATGCTTGCACCGTGGGTCGGCGGGTTGGAGTAGTTGGTGCGGATCACGCGCTTGACCTGCGAAAGCACGCGCGCGCTTTCTTCTTTCGATTCGCTGACGATCGACAGGGCGCCAACGCGCTCGCCGTACAGCGAGAACGATTTGGAGAACGAGCTGGAGACGAAGAAAGTCAGGCCCGACTCAGCGAACAGACGCACGGCTGCGGCGTCTTCGTCGATGCCATCGCCAAAGCCCTGGTAGGCCATGTCGAGGAACGGCACGTGACCTTTGGCTTTCACCACCTCCAGAACGTTTTTCCAGTCCGCCGGGCTCAGGTCAACACCGGTCGGGTTGTGGCAGCAGGCGTGCAGCACGACGATCGAGCCGGACGGCAGGGCGTTCAGGTCTTCCAGCAGGCCGGTACGGTTAACGTCGTGGGTCGCGGCGTCGTAGTAACGATAGTTCTGCACCGGGAAACCAGCGGTTTCGAACAGCGCGCGGTGGTTTTCCCAGCTCGGGTCGCTGATCGCCACGACGGCGTTCGGCAGCAGTTGCTTGAGGAAGTCGGCACCGATTTTCAGCGCGCCAGTACCGCCAACGGCCTGAGTGGTGATGACGCGGCCAGCAGCGATCAGCGGCGAGTCATTGCCAAACAGCAGTTTTTGCACGGCCTGGTCGTAGGCAGCGATGCCGTCGATCGGCAAGTAGCCACGGGAAGCGTGTTGAGCGACGCGAATCGTCTCGGCTTCGACAACGGCGCGCAGGAGTGGAATTCGCCCCTCCTCGTTGCAGTAAACACCGACCCCCAGGTTGACCTTGTTGGTACGGGTATCGGCGTTGAATGCTTCGTTGAGGCCCAGGATTGGATCGCGTGGTGCCATTTCGACAGCGGAGAACAGGCTCATTTTTGCGGCGGCTCTGAATGGAGTGTGGAGGGACGTGTCGCGCTCCAGCCGAATGCACTAGAGCGGTGCACAAACGGGGAGCTAGTATAGAGGTCATCCGCGATTGATGGCGACAGTCGATTCGGCTTTTACCGTAAGTTTTTCCGATTATTTTTCGACCGTTAGTCGATTGACCGCGTCAGAGGCTTCAAGGGATGTAGGACGTTTGCCTTGAAAGAGAGGGCAATCGACTCCACATTGAGCACAATCCAGTTTTTTCCTCGGGCGACGTCGGTCGTTTGCGGTCTTTCTCGTTCCTGTCCGGTTTGACCGCGTACGGGTGAACCCAGAGGTATTTCATGTCTGAATTCCAGCTAGTCACCCGCTTCGAGCCCGCCGGCGACCAGCCGGAAGCCATCCGCCTGATGGTCGAGGGCATCGAAGCCGGGCTGGCGCACCAGACGTTGCTCGGTGTGACCGGTTCGGGCAAGACGTTCAGCATCGCCAACGTTATCGCCCAGGTTCAGCGCCCGACGCTGGTGCTGGCGCCGAACAAGACCCTGGCCGCGCAGTTGTACGGCGAATTCAAGGCGTTTTTCCCTAACAACGCTGTCGAGTATTTCGTTTCCTACTACGACTACTACCAGCCTGAAGCGTATGTGCCGTCCTCGGACACCTTCATCGAGAAAGACGCCTCGATCAACGATCACATCGAGCAAATGCGACTCTCGGCGACCAAAGCGCTGCTGGAGCGCAAGGACGCGATCATCGTCACCACGGTGTCGTGCATCTACGGTCTGGGCAGTCCGGAAACCTATTTGAAAATGGTGTTGCACGTGGATCGTGGCGACAAGCTCGATCAGCGCGCCTTGCTGCGTCGTCTCGCCGATCTGCAATACACCCGCAACGACATGGATTTCGCCCGTGCGACCTTCCGCGTGCGCGGTGATGTGATCGATATCCACCCGGCAGAATCCGATTTCGAAGCGATCCGTATCGAGCTGTTCGACGACGAAGTCGAGAGCCTGTCGGCCTTCGATCCGCTGACGGGGGAGGTGATTCGCAAGCTGCCGCGTTTCACCTTCTACCCGAAAAGCCACTACGTGACTCCGCGAGAAACCCTGCTCGATGCCATCGAGGGGATCAAGGTCGAGTTGCAGGAGCGCCTGGAATACTTGCGCTCCAACAACAAACTGGTGGAAGCGCAGCGCCTCGAACAACGTACCCGTTTCGACCTGGAGATGATTCTCGAACTGGGCTACTGCAACGGCATCGAAAACTATTCCCGCTACCTGTCGGGGCGCGATCCAGGTCAAGCGCCGCCGACCTTGTTCGATTACTTGCCGGCCGACGCCTTGCTGGTGATCGACGAATCCCACGTCAGCGTGCCGCAAGTCGGCGCCATGTATAAGGGCGACCGCTCACGCAAGGAAACGCTGGTGGAATACGGTTTCCGTCTGCCGTCAGCGCTGGACAACCGGCCAATGCGCTTCGACGAGTTCGAAGGCATCAGCCCGCAAACGATCTTTGTCTCGGCCACACCGGGCAACTACGAGGCGGAACACGCCGGTCGTGTCATTGATATGGTGGTGCGTCCGACCGGCCTGGTGGACCCGCAAATCGAAATCCGCCCGGCGTTGACCCAGGTCGACGATCTGCTTTCGGAAATCACCAAGCGCGCTGCAGTGGATGAGCGGGTATTGGTCACGACGCTGACCAAGCGCATGGCCGAGGACTTGACCGATTACCTGGCCGATCACGGCGTGCGCGTACGTTATCTGCACTCGGACATCGACACCGTGGAGCGCGTGGAAATCATCCGCGATTTGCGCCTCGGCACGTTTGATGTGCTGGTGGGGATCAACCTGTTGCGTGAAGGCCTGGACATGCCGGAAGTGTCCTTGGTGGCGATTCTCGATGCGGACAAGGAAGGCTTCCTGCGTTCCGAGCGCTCGCTGATCCAGACCATCGGTCGTGCGGCGCGTAACCTCAACGGTCGGGCGATTCTGTATGCGGATCGCATCACCGGTTCCATGGAGCGGGCGATCGGTGAAACCGAGCGTCGTCGCGACAAGCAGATCGCCTTCAACCTGGCCAACGGCATTACGCCGAAGGGTGTGTTCAAGGACGTTGCCGACATCATGGAAGGCGCCACCGTGCCGGGTTCGCGCAGCAAGAAGCGCAAAGGCATGGCCAAGGCTGCCGAGGAAAACGCCAAGTACGAAGCGGAATTGCGTTCGCCGGGCGAAGTCGCCAAGCGTATCAAGGCGCTGGAAGAGAAGATGTACCAGTTGGCTCGCGACCTGGAATTCGAAGCGGCGGCGCAGATGCGCGACGAGATTGCCAAGCTGCGGGAGCGGTTGATCGCGGTTTGAGATTTGTGGCGAGTATGCGGGCCTCTTCGCGGGCAAGCCTCGCTCCTACAGGTTTTGCATCGTTCACAAAATGGGTGGTCGATGCAAATCCTGTAGGAGCGAGGCTTGCCCGCGAAGGCAGCACCTCGGTCTCAATGTGCTTCCCCTGCCTTCAACCCCTCCGGCAACTGCTTGGTCAACAACACCGCAATCATGCTGATCCCCAGCGCAATCCCGACAAAATGAAACGCATCGTTGTAAGCCATGATCGACGCCTGCTGATGCGCAATCTCACTGAGCTTGCCCAGCGCCGCCGATTCACTGCCTAACCGGTCCGTCAGCGACGCCATGCGCTCGGCGACCTGCGGGTTGCTCGGCACAATCGATTCACGCAAATAATCAAAGTAGGTCTTGGTTCGCGCATCCAGCAACGTGGCGAGGAGGGCGATGCCAATGGCGCCGCCGAGGTTGCGCAGGATGTTGAACAGGCTCGACGCCGAGCCCGCGTCCTGCGGCAGGATGTACGCGGTGGCGATCAGCGAGATGGTCACCATGATCAGGGGCTGGCCGAGTGCGCGGATGATCTGGATCTGATTGAACTGCGGCCCGGCGAAATCCGGGTTCAGCACCCCCGAGGAAAAACTCGCCAGGCCGAACAAGCCGAAGCCCAGGGTGCACAGCCATTTCGGCGAGATGACCTTCATCAACTTCGGCACCAGCGGGATCAGGAACAGCTGCGGCACGCCCATCCACATGATCACTTCGCCGATCTGCAGGGCGTTGTAGTTCTGGATCTGCGCCAGGTACAGCGGCAACAGAAAGATCGAACCGTACAACCCGACCCCCATTCCCAGGCTGGAAATACTCGATAAGCCGAAGTTGCGATTGCCCAGGATCCCGAGGTTGATCAGCGGATTGGGTTTGGAAAACTGCACGATCACAAAGGTGATCAGGCTGATCAGCGCGATGCTGCCCAGGGTCACGATCAGGTTTGATTCCAGCCAGTCCTTGCGATGGCCTTCCTCCAGAAAAACCTGCAGGCAGCCAAGGCCGATACCGAGCGTAAGAATCCCCATGTAGTCGGTGCTTTTCAGCAGTTCCCAGTGCGCTTCTTTTTTCTCCAGGCCATAGATCAGGCCGGCGATCATGATCAGGCCCGGCGGAATGTTGATGTAGAAGATGTATTCCCAGCCCCAGTTTTCCGTCAGCCAGCCGCCGAGCGTCGGGCCGATGGAGGGCGCGAACGTTGCGGTCATGGCGAACATGGCCATGCCTTTGGCGCGATGGTGTTCGGGAAGCTTGATCAGCGTCAGGGTGAACGCCAGCGGGATCAGCGCGCCGCCGGTGAAGCCTTGCAGTGCGCGGAAAATGATCATGCTTTCCAGGCTCCACGCCATCGAGCAGAGCAGGGACGAGGCAAGAAATCCAAGCGAAACCCACACCGCCAGACGGCGTGCGGACAGCAGTTGCACCAGCCACGCCGTGAGCGGAATCATGATGATTTCCGCGACCAGGTACGACGTGGAAATCCATGAGCCTTCTTCCAGCGTCGCCGACAGCGCGCCCTGAATGTCCTTGAGCGACGAGTTGGTGATCTGGATATCGAGCACCGCCATGAAGGCGCCGAGCATCACGCTCATCACGGCGATCCAGTCCCGCCGGGTCGGTTCGCCGGCCGGGCGGATCAGTTGATCACCGGCCATCGTCAGGGGTGTCTTTGATGTTCACTTTGGCGGTGACCGACATGCCCGGACGAATCTTGCCGTGCAGCGGGTTGTCCGCGGCGAAGGTCAGTTTTACCGGAATCCGTTGTACGACTTTGGTGAAGTTGCCCGTGGCATTGTCTGGCGGCAGCAGGCTGAACTGTGCGCCCGAGGCGGCGAACAGGCTGTCGACCCGCGCTTCGATTGGCGTGTCGCCGTAGGCGTCGAAGGTCAGTTCGGCTTTCTGGCCGGGCTGCATGTGGCCGATCTGGGTTTCCTTGAAGTTGGCCTGAATCCAGATGTCCTGATCCGGGACGATCGACAGCAAATAAGCGCCGGCCTGCACGTATTGACCTTCGCGGGCGGCGCGCTGGCCGATCATGCCGCTGATGGGCGCGTGGATTTCGCTGCGGGTCAGGTTCAATTCAGCCTGGGCCAGATCGGTCTTGGCGTTGGCGATCATCGCGTCGAGGCGCTTGATCTCGGCGCTGAGGGAGTTGACTTGCTGGCGCTGACTTTGTGCGTCTGCCTGGGCCTTGGTCACCTGCGAGCGGGCGATGTGGGTATCGGCGGAAAGGGTGGTCACCCGTTCTTCCGACACGTACCCGGGTTTGCGCAGGGTTTGCGCGCGGGACAGGTCGATCTGCGAGCGACCGAGGCTGGCCTGGCTGGATGCGACTTGCGCTTCGCTGGAGGCGATCAGGCTGGCTTGCTGCGTCAGTTTGCTCTGGGCTTGCAGGCGTTCGGCCTGGCGGGTGGCGAGGGCGGCGTTGGCGCGGTCGACAGCGAGGTGGAAGTCATCGCCTTCGAGCTTGATCAGCAACTGGCCCTTTTCGACGTGCTGGTTGTCCTGCACCAGCACCTGATCGATGCGTGCGCCCAACTGGCTCGACACACGGGTGATCTCGCCCTGGACATAGGCGTTATCGGTGCTTTCATAAAACCGTCCCTTGAAGAACCACTGGGCAAACAAGGCCCCGGCAATCAGCAGGACGATCAGCAGGAAAATAGACAGGCGACGCTTGAGTTGGGCAGGCATGGGGCAAACTGTAGTCGAGAAATTGTAAGGAAAGTTATCAGCAGGCGAATTTGGCATACAGTCGATAGTGGGTAAATGCCATCGGCTGATAATCCACCATTCATCCCGGCCCAGGCCCGTTGTAGACGCAAACTTGGCTTAAATGCCCTGCTCACTGGAGCCGGGCGGGCAACGCCTGTTACCATTCGCCCTTTGTTTTATCTTCATTTCGAGACTTGCCATGACCACCGTCCGCACGCGCATCGCGCCATCGCCTACCGGGGACCCCCACGTAGGTACCGCTTACATCGCTTTGTTCAACTACTGCTTTGCCAAGCAGCACGGCGGTGAGTTCATCCTGCGGATCGAAGACACCGATCAATTGCGTTCGACCCGTGAGTCCGAACAGCAGATTTTCGACGCCCTGCGCTGGTTGGGCATCGACTGGAGCGAAGGCCCGGACGTCGGCGGCCCGCACGGTCCTTACCGTCAAAGCGAGCGCGGCGATATCTATCAGAAGTATTGCCAGCAATTGGTCGAGATGGGCCATGCCTTCCCGTGCTTCTGCACCGCTGAAGAGCTGGACCAGATGCGCGCCGAGCAAATGGCTCGCGGCGAAACTCCGCGTTACGACGGTCGTGCGCTGCTGCTGTCCAAGGAAGAAGTTGCACGTCGCCTGGCCGCTGGCGAACCGCACGTGATTCGTATGAAGGTGCCGAGCGAAGGCGTGTGCGTGGTGCCGGACATGCTGCGTGGCGACGTCGAGATCCCTTGGGATCGCATGGACATGCAAGTCCTGATGAAGACCGACGGCCTGCCGACGTACTTCCTGGCCAACGTGGTCGATGACCACCTGATGGGCATCACCCACGTGCTGCGTGGCGAAGAATGGCTGCCTTCGGCGCCGAAACTGATTCTTCTGTACGAATACTTCGGCTGGGAACAACCGGAGCTGTGCTACATGCCGCTGCTGCGTAACCCGGACAAGAGCAAGCTGTCCAAGCGCAAGAACCCGACCTCGGTGACGTTCTACGAGCGCATGGGCTTCATGCCGGAAGCGATGCTCAACTACCTGGGGCGCATGGGCTGGTCGATGCCGGACGAGCGCGAGAAGTTCTCGCTGCAGGAAATGGTCGATAACTTCGACCTGAGCCGCGTCTCCCTCGGTGGGCCGATTTTCGACATCGAGAAACTGTCGTGGCTCAACGGCCAGTGGTTGCGTGACCTGCCGGTGGAAGAGTTCGCCAGCCGTTTGCAGACCTGGGCGCTGAACCCCGAGTACATGATGAAGATCGCGCCGCACGTGCAGGGCCGCGTTGAAACCTTCAGCCAGGTCGCACCGCTGGCCGGGTTCTTCTTCGCCGGTGGCGTGAACCCGGATGCCAAGCTGTTTGAATCGAAAAAATTGTCGGGTGATCAGGTTCGTCAGTTGATGCAGTTGATTCTGTGGAAACTGGAAAGCCTGCGTCAGTGGGAGAAGGACAGCATCACCGCGACCATTCAAGCGGTGGTCGAGTCCCTGGAATTGAAGCTGCGTGACGCCATGCCGCTGATGTTCGCAGCGATCACTGGTCAGGCGAGTTCGGTGTCGGTGCTGGATGCGATGGAAATCCTCGGCCCGGACCTGACGCGTTTCCGTCTGCGCCAGGCCATCGACCTGCTCGGTGGCGTGTCGAAGAAGGAAAACAAGGAGTGGGAAAAACTCCTGGGCAACATCGCCTGATGAACACCGTCCTGTAGGAGCGTTGCTTGCTCGCGAAGAACGATGACGCGGTGTGCCAGACACACCGAGGCGTCCCGTTCGCCGGCAAGCCTGGCTCCTACAGATCGATGTATACCCCGGATTTACGGGGGGAGGGCGGTAAGTGATTGTTATGTCGGCAAAAAACTTTGGAAATTGTTAAAAATAAATTTGACACGTTTCCGAAGCGCCATTAAGATTCGCCCCGTCCTCAGCGATGAGGGGCTATAGCTCAGCTGGGAGAGCGCTTGCATGGCATGCAAGAGGTCGACGGTTCGATCCCGTCTAGCTCCACCAATTTACACTTCAAGGTCTGGCCACACCGGCCTTGAAGCGATCAACACTCAGCGTTGATCTGTTGTATAGAAGGGTTTGCGTCCCCTTCGTCTAGTGGCCTAGGACACCGCCCTTTCACGGCGGTAACAGGGGTTCGAGTCCCCTAGGGGACGCCAGTTTTACAGAAGCGATGTCGAAAGATGCCGCTCCGCCGAGAGGCGAAAAATCCGGGGCTATAGCTCAGCTGGGAGAGCGCTTGCATGGCATGCAAGAGGTCGACGGTTCGATCCCGTCTAGCTCCACCAATTTTACAGTTCAAGGTCTGGCCACACCGGCCTTGAATCGATCAGCTCTCAGCACTGATCAGTTGTATAGAAGGTTTTGCGTCCCCTTCGTCTAGTGGCCTAGGACACCGCCCTTTCACGGCGGTAACAGGGGTTCGAGTCCCCTAGGGGACGCCACGATTACCCGCTCTGCGGGATTTTATAAGGGTCATTCAATTATTGAATGGCCCTTTTGTTTGTCTGGCGTTTGGCCAAATCCCCCATTTCTCTCAAACTGTTCTTCAGACCAGCGGTCACATCTACGACTTGCGGAAAATTATTATGAGAATAATATTCTAGTCGTAATATTCGGAGGCAACGATGAACGATAAAAAAGCTCAAACCCGCGAACGCATTCTCAAGGCCGCCAGCGCAGCGCTGATTCAGCGTGGCCCGGCCGAACCGAGCGTGGGCGAAGTGATGGGCGCAGCCGGCCTGACGGTTGGCGGCTTCTATGCGCACTTCGAAAGCAAGGACGCGATGATGCTGGAAGCGTTCAAGCAACTGCTCGGTCACCGCCGTAGCTTGATCGCCGACATGGACGCCGAGTTGACCGGTGAAGAGCGTCGCGCGTTGGTGGCGGCGTTTTACCTGTCACGCAAACACCGGGATTCCTCTGAATCCGCGTGCCCGATCCCGGCCTCCGTCGGCGAGCTGGGACGCCTGCCGGACGCATTTCGGGTGGCGTTGAATGAACACGTGGAAATGATGGTCGCGCAGTTGGCGGCCAGCCCGGAAGACACCGACAAAGCCCTGGCCGACATGGCCTTGATGGTCGGTGGATTGGCTCTGGCGCGGGCGCTGGGGCCGGGAGAGTTGTCTGATCGATTGCTGCGTGCCGCCAAGTCGGCGGTGCAATGACCTGAAGGCAATGGCCTGAGGAGTGAGAGCGATGAGCACGTTAAAGTGGGTTCGTGGCGTTAATGGCACCTTGGGCTGGTTTGCACCGAAACTGGTCGCGAGCAAAATGCGACTGGCGTTCATGACGCCGCGGGATCTGCCGCCACGTGATTGGGAGTTGCCGTTATTGGCGAAATCCGAGCGCATCACACTCCGTTTCGGCCTCTCGGCGTTGCGCTGGGGGCAAGGCCCGGCGGTCTTGCTGATGCACGGTTGGGAAGGTCGGCCTACGCAGTTTGCCAGCCTGATCACCGCGCTGGTTGACGCCGGCTACACCGTAGTCGCCCTGGACGGTCCGGCTCACGGTCGCTCGCCGGGCAACGAAGCCAACGTTGTGCTGTTCGCCCGGGCCATGCTTGAGGCCGCCGCCGAGTTGCCGCCGCTGCAGGCGGTCATTGGTCACTCGATGGGCGGTGCCAGCGCCATGCTCGCCGTTCAGTTGGGCTTGCGCACCGAAACCCTGGTGACCATTGGCGCTCCGGCGCGGATTCTCGGGGTTCTGAGAGGATTTGCCCGCTACGTGCGGCTACCACCAAAAGCCCGTTCGGCGTTCATTCGCCAAGTCGAAAAAGATGTCGGCATGCGCGCGGCTGCATTGGATGTCTCGCGTTATCAGCTCGACATGCCTGGCCTGATCGTTCATGCCGAAGACGACAACTTCGTCCCGGTCAAGGAATCCCAACTGATCCACGAGGCCTGGTTCGACAGTCGCTTGCTGCGGCTGGAGGAGGGCGGTCATCAACGGGTGCTTGCCGACCCGCGGGTGATTGATGGCGTGTTATCACTGCTGGCCGGTCGCAGCCTGCAATCGCGCCAATCGGCCTGAGCATCCGTTACACTGCCCCGGTCGACATCATTTGACCGGGAGTGGGGCATGGGCTGGGATCGGGCAACGCCATTTATCATTGATCTTGCGGTGGACGCCGAGGACATCGACGGGTTGGGGCACGCGAATAACGCGGTGTACGTGACCTGGCTCGAACGCTGCGCCTGGCGCCACTCGCAGCGGCTCGGCCTCGATCTGGTCGAGTACCGGCGGCTGGATCGGGCGATGGCGGTGGTGCGGCACGAGATCGATTACCTGGCGGCGGCCTATGAAGGCGATGAGTTGCAATTGGCGACCTGGATCGTCGATTGGGACCAGCGCCTGAAAATGACTCGACACTTCCAGCTCAAGCGCCCGAGCGACAACACCACGTTACTGCGCGCGCAAACCACGTTTGTCTGCATTGAGCTGTCCACGGGCAAACCCAAGCGCATGCCGGCGGAGTTCATCGAAGGTTACGGCCCGGCGTTGCAAGTCGCGATTTAATTGAACCCTTCGCGGGCAAGCCTCGCTCCTACAGGTTTTGTGTCGTTCGCATAATGGCGGAACGACACAAAACCTGTAGGAGCGAGGCTTGCCCGCGAAGGCGTCCGCACAATCAACACCGCCCGGTCTGACGAAATACCTTCTAACCGCCGAAACCAGTAAACTGCCGCACGTTTTTCGTCGAGTGTGTTTTTCATGCAAATTGCTTTGGCGCCCATGGAGGGGTTGGTCGACAACATCCTGCGGGACGTGCTGACCCGTGTGGGCGGTATCGATTGGTGCGTGACCGAGTTCATCCGGATCAACGACCAACTGCTCACCCCTGCCTATTTCCACAAGTTCGGTCCTGAACTGCTGACGGATGCGCGCACCGCTTCCGGCGTGCCATTGCGCGTGCAGCTGTTGGGTTCCGACCCGGTGTGCCTGGCGGAAAACGCCGCGCTGGCCTGTGAGCTGGGTTCCGAAGTCATCGACCTGAACTTCGGCTGCCCGGCCAAGACCGTCAATAAATCCCGTGGCGGCGCGGTACTGCTCAAAGAGCCCGAGCTGCTGAACCAGATCGTCGAGCATGTCCGTCGCGCCGTCCCGGCGCACATTCCGGTCACCGCGAAAATGCGTCTCGGCTTCGACAGCCCTGACGGTTCGCTGGTCTGCGCCACGGCCCTGGCCGAAGGCGGCGCGGAGCACATCGTGGTGCATGCGCGGACCAAGATGGACGGCTACAAGCCGCCGGCGCATTGGGAGTGGATCCCTCGCGTGCAGGAAGTGGTCAAGGTGCCGGTATTCGCCAACGGTGATATCTGGAGCGTCGAAGACTGGCGCCGCTGCCGCGAAATCAGCGGCGTGGAAGACATCATGCTCGGTCGCGGGCTGGTGTCGCGTCCGGACCTGGCCCGACAGATCGCCGCCGCCCGTGCCGGTGAAGAGGTGGTGGAGATGACCTGGGCCGAGCTGCTGCCGCTGATTCAGGACTTCTGGCTGCAAGCCAAAGCCCAGATGACGCCACGCCAATCGCCCGGTCGCCTGAAGCAGTGGCTGGCGATGCTGACCCGCAATTATCCCGAGGCGGTTGAACTGTTCACCCTGCTTCGCCGTGAAACCGAACTGGATCAGGTTTCGCGTTTACTGGGGTTGCAGGTAGCCGAAGCGGCCTGAAAAAAATCTCGAAATAATCTCTTGAAATGCAATCAGCGGTCCCTATCTAAGGATTACGCGATGCCGAATTCGGGTCGCGGAGACAAAAAACTTGCTGATTGTTTTCAGGAGATTTGAACCATGACTACTGCATTTTCCCTGGCCCCACTGTTCCGTTCCTCGGTAGGCTTCGACCGTTTCAACGACCTGTTCGAAACCGCCCTGCGCAACGAGCCAGGCAGCACCTATCCACCTTACAACGTGGAAAAACACGGTGACGATCAATACCGCATCGTTGTAGCGGCCGCCGGTTTCCAGGAAGAAGACCTGGACCTGCAAGTCGAGAAAGGTGTGCTGACCATCAGTGGCGGCAAACGCGACGCAACTGAAGGCGTGACCTTCCTGCACCAAGGCATCGCCCAGCGCGCGTTCAAACTGTCGTTCCGCCTGGCGGACCATATCGAGATCAAGGCCGCCGACCTGAGCAACGGTCTGTTGAGCATCGACCTGCTGCGTGTCATTCCGGAAGAGGCGAAAGCCAAACGCATCCCAATCAACGGGACGCAAAAACCCGCTCTGCAGCACTAAGGCGGGGCAATGAAAAAGGGCGCCAATGGCGCCCTTTTTTGTGCCCGCTGTTCTCCTGTAGGAGCAAGCTTGCTCGCGATGGACTTCTGGGCGACGCGTTTATCCCGGCAGTACGCGTCATCGTTGACGTCCATCACGAGCAGGCTCGCTCCTACAAAGTGCGGGTTATTTCAGGAGTTTCTGGAACGCCTCCACCGGCAGCGGCTGGCTGTGCAGATAGCCCTGATAAAAATGGCAGCCCAGCCCCTGCAAAAACTCCAACTGTTCCGGCGTCTCCACCCCTTCGGCAATCACTTTCAACTCCAGACTGCGGGCCATGGCGACGATGGCGCGGATGATCTCGGCGTCGTTCGGGTCGGTAGTCGCATCGCGAATGAACGACTGGTCGATTTTCAGGGTGTCGACCGGCAATCGCTTGAGGTAAGTCAGCGAGGAATAACCGGTGCCGAAGTCGTCCATGGCGAAGCTGATGCCGAGTTTTTTCAGGCGGCGCATTTTGCTGATGGTGTCTTCCAGATTCTGGATGACGATGCCTTCGGTGATCTCCAGTTTCAGCAGCGAGCAGGGCAGGCCGTGGGTGGCGAGGCTGAGCTCGATGCGCTCGACGAAGTCGTTCTGGCGGAATTGTCGTGGGCTGATGTTCACGCACAGGCTGAAGTCGAGCGGGTCGATCAAACCCTTGGCGATCAACTGTTTAAAGGCGTCGCAGGCTTCGTCGACGATCCAGGTGCCGACTTCCAGAATCAGCCCGCTGTCTTCCAGGACCTTGATGAATTCAGTCGGCGATTGCGCGCCCAATTCCGGATGGTTCCAGCGCACCAGCGCTTCGGCGCCGACGATACGATTGTCGCGGGCGTCCACCTGCGGCTGGTAATGCACGTCGAATTCGCCCCGGGAAAGGGCCAGGCGCAGGTCGGTCTCCATGCGCAGGCGTTCACTGGCGGCCTTCTGCATGGTGTTGTGATACATCTGGGTGGTGTTGCGCCCCGAATCCTTGGCCCGATACAGCGCGATGTCGGCGCGTTTGAGCAGGTCGGTCGGGGTCGAACCATGATCGGGAATCAGCGCGATACCGATACTCGGTGTCACTTGCAGGCGCTGGCCGTCGAGGAACATCGGTTCCGACAGCAGTTCGCGCAAGGTGTCCGCCAGTTCGCGGACCTGCTCGCTGACTTCATTGCGCGAGCCTTCCAGGCCACTGAGCAGCACCACGAATTCGTCACCGCCCAACCGTGCCACGGTGTCTTCCATGCGCACGCTGGCTTCGAGGCGCGCAGTGATGATCTTCAGCACCGTGTCACCCACCGGATGGCCGAGCGAATCGTTGATGTGCTTGAAGTGGTCGAGGTCCAGAAACATCAGGGCGCCGCGCAGGTTGTGGCGTTTGAGCAGGGCGATCTGCTGGCTCAGGCGATCCATCAGCAGTGCGCGGTTGGGCAGGTTGGTCAGCGGGTCGTGGTAGGCCAGGTGGCGGATCTGCGCTTCGGCATTTTTCAACAAGCTGACGTCCCGTGCGGTCAGCAGCAGGCACGCGGTTTCATTGAGGGTGATCGGTTCTACCGAGACTTCAACGGTCAGCAAGTCGCCATGCTTGTTGCGCCCAAGCATTTCCTGGTGATGCACGCGGCCCTTGATCTGCAGCTCGGCCAGCAGCGCCGAGCGTTGTTTTTCTTCGGCCCAGATGCCGACCTGGTACACCGTGCGGCCGACGACTTCATCGGCGCGGTAGCCGGTCAGGCGGCAGAAACCGTCGTTGACCTCCAGATAGCGCCCGGTGTCGCGTTCGGTGATGGTGATGGCGTCGGGGCTGGAGTGGAAGGCCTTGGCGAACTTCTCCTCGCTGGCCTTGAGCGCCGCTTCCGAACGTTGTTGCTGGGTGATATCACGCAAAGTGGTAACGATGCACGGCTGGTCGCCGACACTGATCTGGCGGCTGGAAATCACGCAGGTCAGCGACTGGCCGTCCTTGTGCTGGACGATGATGGCGACGTTGTTCAGGCCTTGTTCGCGGATGACTTGTTCGATCCGGCGCAGGCTTTTCGCCGAGGCGTCCCACAGACCGATTTCGTCGGCGCTGCGACCAATCACCTCGGCGGTGCTCCAGCCAAAGGTCTGGGTGAAACTGGAGTTGATCTCGATGAACTGGCCGGTGTCCTGGCGAGTAACGCAGATCGGGTCCGGGCTGACCTGGAACAGGGTGGCAAATTTCTCTTCGGAGGCGACCAGCTTCTGTTCGCGTTCGACCTGATCGGTAATGTCCAGCAAGGTCCCCGCCATGCGTAGCGGTGCGCCGTTTTCATCGCGGTAGAGGCGGGCGCGGCTTTCCAGGTAACGCGAAGTGCCGTCCTCCAGCTGTACGCGGTAGGTCAGCTGATAGTTGCCGGCCGGGCCTTCGCGCAGGCTGCGATAGGCATCGCGCATGCTGTCGCGCTCCTCGCCGGGCACGCCTTCGAAAAACTCGTCGAAGGATTCATGGAACGGTATGGGGTCCAGTCCGTGCAACTGCGCGGCGCGGGCCGAGCCATACAACATGCCGCTGGGAATGTGCCAGTCCCAGGTGCCGAGCTGAGCCGAGTCCAGCGCCAGGTCAAGACGCTCCTGGCTGTCCTTAAGGGCAAGTTCGGCAGCCTTGCGTTCGGTGGTGTCGAGAAAGGTGCTAAGCAGGTAGGGTTGGCCCTCGAGTTCGACCTTTTGCGCGCTGAGAATGCCATCGTGGACCTGGCCATTACTGGCGCGGAACTGCACCTCCATGCTGACCAGCTCACCTTTGGCCTTGGTCGCCTTGACCAGTTTCTCCCGTTGCTCCGGGTGCACCCAAAGGCCCAGTTCGAGCGTGGTGCGGCCAATCGCGTTTTGCACCGGCCAGCCGAACAGACTTTCGAAATACTGGTTGGCTTCGGTGATCAGGCCGTCTTCCTGGCGAGTCAGCAACACCATGTTCGGGCACAGGTGAAACAGCGTCGCGAAGCGTTTTTCCGAGCTGCTCAACGCCTGTTCGCGCTGACGCTGGTGGGTGATCTCGCGGATTACCCCGATCATGCGTGGTCGCCCGTGTTTGTCCGGCAGCAGGCTGCCGTTGATCTCCAGCCAGTGCAGGCTGCCGTCGGGCCAGCGAATGCGGTGATGCATCGCCTGTTCCAGTGGCGCGCCGGCGATTACCGCGTGGAAGGCACGGAGGGTTTTCGCTCGATCCTCCGGGGGCAACAGGTCGAGGTATTCCAGATCCGCCGGCAAGGGTTGCCGGGGGTCGAAACCGAACAGCGCCTGCGTACCCCGCGACCAACTGATCTGCCCGCGCTCGATGTCCCAATACCAGGCGCCCAAACGTGCGCCGTTGAGGGCGGCCAGCAGCTGCGGCGCACTCTCCCAGCTCTGCTCGGATCGTTTCGGGTCAAGCGCCTGAATACGTGGCATCGGCGGAATACGGTCAACAGATTTCGGCATTGGCAGGCCTTGGGCTGAATGGGGCGTTAGGCGCAGGTATTTGAGGCTCTATAGGAGTAGCACAAATTAGCCTTGAGTCCCTGGCAGATCGAGTTGTGCATCCAGCAAGGCCATAAAAGCCCGTGCTGCGTTCGACAGCGTCCGTTCGGTGTGCAAGATATAGCCTAGCTGGCGAGTCAGTTGTATGCCGGGCAAAGGTATTCGCGCAACCTGATCGTCAAGCATTGTGCGCGGCAACACGCTCCAGGCCAGGCCGATCGACACCATCATCTTGATGGTTTCCAGATAATTCGTGCTCATGGCGATGTTCGGCGTCAAGCCTTGGGCTTCGAACAGGCGCCGCACGATATGGTGAGTAAAGGTGTTGCCGCCGGGAAACACCGCCGGATGCAGGGCGATGTCCGCCAGGCTGACCGCGCCATTGCTGATCAGTGAATGCTCCGGCGCGGCCACGAAATCCAGCGGGTCGTCCCACACCGGCGTGGCCTTGACCAGGGCATGAGGCTCGGGCGCGAGGGTGATGACGGCCAGCTCGGCGCGACCGTGGAGGATTTCTTCGTAGGCCACTTCCGAATCAAGGAACTGAATATCCAGCGCCACTTGTGGGTAGCGTCGGGTGAATTCCCTTAACAAGGGCGGCAAACGGTGCAGGCCGATGTGGTGACTGGTGGCCAGCGTCAGGCGGCCGGTCACCTCGCCAGTCAGGTTGGTCAGGGCGCGGCGGGTGTCGTCCAGCACGTTCAGAATCTGATAAGCCCGTGGCAGCAGGGCGCGTCCGGCTTCGGTCAGGCCGACTTCGCGGCCCAGTCGATCAAACAGTCGCACCTTCAATTGCTGCTCCAGCCCGGCAATCCGTTTGCTGATCGCCGGTTGCGTCAGGTGCAGCCGTTCGCCGGCACCAGAGAAGCTTCCTGTCTCGGCAATGGCAATAAAGGCATTAAGGTTGGCCAGGTCCATCGTCGTATTCCAGTTGGTTATCCAAAGCATAAAAAATATGAATTTGAGTTATTTAATGTAACCCCCTAGGATCGACCTCACAAGCCAAAGGGTTATTGAAATTCTCAAGACCCAGGGCATAGAAACACGCTGATGAGGACCGTCTGATGGCCGGCAAAACGCTTTACGACAAGCTTTGGGATTCCCATGAAGTGAAACGGCGCGACGATGGGTCGTCGCTGATCTATATCGACCGCCACATCATCCATGAAGTGACTTCGCCCCAAGCTTTCGAAGGCCTGCGCCTGGCCGGGCGCAAGCCTTGGCGCGTCGACTCGATCATCGCCACGCCGGATCACAACGTACCGACCACTCCGGATCGCAAGGGCGGCATCGAAGCGATTACCGACCAGGTCTCGCGTTTGCAGGTTCAGACCCTCGATGACTACTGCGATGAATATGGCATCACCGAATTCAAAATGAATGACGTGCGCCAGGGCATCGTTCACGTGATCGGTCCGGAGCAGGGCGCCACCTTGCCGGGCATGACCGTGGTCTGCGGCGACTCGCACACCTCGACTCACGGCGCGTTTGGCGCCCTGGCCCATGGCATCGGCACTTCCGAGGTCGAGCACGTGTTCGCCACGCAGTGCCTGGTCGCCAAGAAAATGAAGAATATGCTGGTGTCGGTCGAAGGCAAACTGCCGTTCGGCGTGACCGCCAAGGACATCGTGCTCGCGGTCATCGGCAAGATCGGCACCGCCGGCGGTAATGGCCACGCCATCGAGTTCGCCGGCAGCGCCATTCGCGACTTGTCTATCGAAGGCCGCATGACCATCTGCAACATGTCCATCGAGGCCGGCGCTCGCGTAGGTCTGGTGGCGGCGGATGAAAAAACCGTGGCGTACGTGAAAGGCCGTCCGTTTGCCCCGAAAGGCGCGGAATGGGACCTCGCTGTCGAAGCCTGGAAAGACCTGGTTTCCGACGCTGATGCGGTGTTCGACACCGTTGTCGAGCTCGACGCCACTCAGATCAAGCCTCAAGTCAGCTGGGGCACTTCGCCCGAGATGGTGTTGGCGGTCGATCAGAACGTGCCGGACCCGGCGAAGGAAATGGACCTGGTCAAGCGCGGTTCCATCGAGCGCGCCCTGAAGTACATGGGTTTGACCGCCAATCAGGCGATCACCGACATTCAGCTGGACCGCGTGTTCATTGGCTCCTGCACCAACTCGCGGATCGAAGACCTGCGCGCTGCGGCGGTGATCGCCAAGGGCCGCAAAGTGGCTTCGACCATCAAGCAAGCCATCGTGGTGCCGGGCTCGGGCCTGGTGAAGGCGCAAGCCGAAGCCGAAGGCCTGGACAAGATTTTCCTCGAAGCCGGTTTCGAGTGGCGTGAACCGGGTTGCTCGATGTGCCTGGCGATGAACCCGGACCGTTTGGAGTCGGGCGAGCATTGCGCATCGACCTCCAACCGCAACTTCGAAGGGCGTCAGGGCGCCGGTGGCCGTACGCACCTGGTCAGCCCGGCCATGGCCGCGGCGGCTGCCGTCAACGGTCGTTTCATCGACGTTCGCGAACTGATCTGAGGAACCGCACATGAGAGCTTTTACCCAACACACCGGTTTGGTCGCGCCATTGGATCGTGCCAACGTCGACACCGACCAGATCATTCCGAAGCAGTTCTTGAAGTCGATCAAGCGCACCGGTTTTGGCCCGAACCTGTTTGACGAATGGCGCTACCTGGACGTGGGTTATGCCTACCAGGACAACTCCAAGCGTCCGCTGAACAAGGATTTCGTCCTCAACGCCGAGCGTTACCAGGGCGCCAGTGTCTTGTTGGCCCGCGAGAACTTCGGTTGCGGCTCCAGCCGTGAGCACGCGCCGTGGGCGCTGGAAGAGTACGGTTTCCGCAGCATCATTGCGCCGAGCTATGCCGACATCTTCTACAACAACAGCTTCAAGAACGGCTTGCTGCCGATCATCTTGAGCGACGCTGAAGTGGATGAACTGTTCCAGCAGGTCGAGGCGAATCCTGGCTACGAGTTGAAGATCGACCTGCAAGCCCAGACCGTGACCCGGCCGGACGGCAAGGTCTACAGCTTCGAGCTCGACGAGTTCCGCAAGCATTGCCTGGTCAACGGCCTCGATGACATCGGCCTGACTTTGCAGGATCACGAGGCGATTGCATCGTTTGAAGCCAAGCACCGTGCGAGCCAGCCTTGGTTGTTTCGCGACGCGTAAGTTTGCGTAAGGCGTGATGACGCCTTCGCGGGCAAGCCGCGCTCCTACAAGGACAGCGCAATACCTGTAGGAGCGAGCGGTGCGGCGATCCGACTTGCCCGCGAAGAGGCCCGAAAAAACACCCCAAGACTCACCCGAAAAAGGAAGTCCACATGACCAGCACCGCCCAGCACAGCCAGGTAGTCCAAAAGCAATTCGGTGAACAGGCCTCGGCCTACCTGAGCAGCGCCGTCCACGCTCAAGGCACTGAATTTGCGCTGCTACAGGCTGAGCTGGCCGGGCAGGGCGATGCCCGCGTGCTGGACCTCGGTTGCGGCGCCGGTCACGTGAGTTTTCACGTGGCGTCGCTGGTCAAGGAGGTGGTGGCTTACGACCTGTCGCAGCAAATGCTCGACGTGGTCGCTGGTGCTGCCATTGATCGTGGGTTGGGCAACGTGTCCACGGTCCTGGGTGCCGCCGAGCGGTTGCCATTCGCCGATGGCGAATTCGACTTCGTCTTCAGCCGTTATTCGGCGCACCATTGGAGCGATCTCGGCCTGGCCCTGCGTGAAGTCCGGCGCGTGTTGAAGCCGGGCGGCGTGGCGGCGTTCATCGACGTGTTGTCACCGGGCAGCCCATTGTTCGACACTTACCTGCAAAGTGTCGAAGTGCTGCGCGACACCAGCCATGTGCGCGATTATTCCGCCGGCGAGTGGTTGCGTCAGGTCAGCGAGGCGGGGTTGCACACTCGCAGCACCACGCGTCAACGCCTGCGTCTGGAGTACACCAGCTGGGTCGAGCGCATGCGCACACCACAAGTGATGCGCGCCGCGATCCTCGAATTGCAGCAGTCGATGGGCAACGAAGTACGCGAATATTTTGAGATTGAGGCCGATGGTTCGTTCAGTACCGATGTACTGGTGCTGATGGCAGAACGATAAGCTCGGAAACATAAGCACCGAGCGATAGAATTTTTCCGGGCGTGCCCAAGGGCACACCGACTGATGACATGAGGAAAGCATGAGCAAGCAGATTCTGATTCTCCCAGGTGACGGTATTGGCCCGGAAATCATGGCCGAAGCAGTCAAGGTGCTGGAACTGGCCAATGACAAGTACAACCTGGGCTTCGAACTGAGCCACGACGTGATCGGCGGCGCAGCCATCGACAAGCACGGCGTGCCACTGGCCGATGAAACCCTGGAGCGTGCTCGCGCCGCCGATGCTGTTTTGCTGGGCGCCGTGGGCGGCCCGAAATGGGACACCATCGAGCGTGACATCCGCCCTGAGCGCGGTCTGCTGAAAATCCGTGCGCAACTGGGCCTGTTCGGCAACCTGCGTCCGGCGATCCTGTACCCGCAACTGGCCGAAGCTTCCAGCCTGAAAGCCGAAATCGTTTCCGGCCTGGACATCCTGATCGTTCGCGAGCTGACCGGCGGCATCTACTTCGGCGCGCCGCGTGGCACCCGCACTCTGGAAAATGGCGAGCGTCAGTCCTACGACACGCTGCCGTACAGCGAAAGCGAAATCCGCCGCATCGCCCGTGTCGGTTTCGACATGGCCATGGTGCGCGGCAAGAAGCTGTGCTCGGTGGACAAGGCCAACGTGTTGGCTTCCAGCCAGCTGTGGCGTGAAATCGTCGAAGAAGTGGCCAAGGATTACCCGGAAGTCGAACTGAGCCACATGTACGTCGACAACGCCGCCATGCAACTGGTGCGCGCACCGAAGCAGTTCGACGTGATCGTCACCGACAACATGTTCGGCGATATCCTGTCTGACCAGGCGTCGATGCTCACCGGTTCCATCGGCATGCTGCCGTCGGCATCGCTGGATACCCACAACAAGGGCATGTACGAGCCTTGCCACGGTTCGGCGCCGGACATCGCGGGCAAGGGCATCGCCAACCCGCTGGCGACCATTTTGTCGGTGTCGATGATGTTGCGTTACAGCTTTAACCAGTCGGGTGCAGCGGATGCCATCGAGAAAGCCGTGAGCCTGGTGCTGGATCAGGGCCTGCGGACGGGCGACATCTGGTCGACCGGTTGCACTAAAGTCGGTACGCAGGAAATGGGTGACGCAGTAGTCGCCGCGCTGCGGAATCTGTAATCTCTCGGGCCCGCTGCCACTTTCCACTTCGAAAGCAGCGGCCCACTTTTCAAGAAGGTGTAGTTGCGATGAAACGTGTAGGTCTGATCGGTTGGCGCGGTATGGTCGGTTCCGTGCTCATGCAGCGGATGCTGGAAGAGCAGGATTTCGATCTTATCGAGCCGGTGTTTTTCACCACTTCCAATGTCGGTGGCCAAGGCCCGTCCGTGGGCAAGGACATTGCTCCGCTCAAGGACGCTTACAGCATTGAAGAGCTGAAAACCCTCGACGTGATTCTGACCTGCCAGGGTGGCGACTACACCAGCGAAGTCTTCCCGAAGCTGCGCGAAGCCGGCTGGCAGGGTTACTGGATCGACGCCGCTTCCAGCCTGCGCATGCAGGATGACGCGGTCATCGTGCTGGACCCGGTCAACCGCAAGGTCATCGACCAGCAGCTCGACGCGGGCACCAAGAACTACATCGGCGGCAACTGCACCGTCAGCCTGATGCTGATGGGTCTGGGCGGTCTGTTCGAAGCCGGTCTGGTCGAGTGGATGAGCGCCATGACTTATCAGGCAGCCTCCGGTGGCGGCGCGCAGCACATGCGTGAACTGATCAAGCAAATGGGCGTGACCCACGGCGCTGTCGCCGATCAACTGGCCGACCCGGCCAGCGCCATCCTCGACATCGACCGTCGTGTGGCCGAAGCCATGCGCAGCGACGCGTACCCGACCGAAAACTTCGGCGTACCGCTGGCCGGCAGCCTGATCCCGTGGATCGACAAGGAACTGCCGAACGGTCAGAGCCGCGAAGAGTGGAAGGCCCAGGCCGAGACCAACAAGATCCTCGGTCGCTTCAAGAGCCCGATCCCGGTCGATGGCATCTGCGTGCGTGTCGGCGCCATGCGCTGCCACAGCCAGGCACTGACCATCAAGCTGAACAAAGACGTGCCGATCGCCGACATCGAAGGGCTGATCAGCCAGCACAACCCTTGGGTCAAGCTGGTGCCGAACAACCGCGACATCAGCATGCAGGAGCTGAGCCCTACCAAGGTTACCGGCACCCTGAATGTTCCGGTTGGCCGTCTGCGCAAGCTGAACATGGGGTCGCAGTTCGTCGGCGCATTCACCGTCGGCGACCAGCTGTTGTGGGGCGCGGCCGAGCCGCTGCGTCGCATGCTGCGGATTCTGCTTGAGCGTTGATCGATTGAAGCAATGAAAGAACCCGTGCCTTGAAAGGGGCGCGGGTTTTTTTATGGAAATTGTGTCGCCAGCAAGGGCCTCTTCGCGGGCAAGCCTCGCTCCTACAGGTGCGGCGCGATCCCATGTAGGAGCGAGGCTTGCCCGCGAAGGGGCCGGTACAGGCGCCGCAAATCCCCGGCAGAAATTGCCTGCACGCCACCCACCCGGTAAAGTGCCGCTCCCCCCGTTTCGCCAGAGGTACACCCATGAGCCAGTCCTTTGATATTGCCGTGATCGGCGCCACCGGTACTGTCGGCGAAACGCTCGTGCAGATTCTCGAAGAACGCGACTTTCCGGTCGGTAACCTGCACCTGCTGGCCAGCAGCGAATCCGCCGGTCATTCGGTGCCGTTTCGCGGCAAGAACGTGCGGGTGCGGGAAGTCGATGAGTTCGACTTCAGCAAAGTACAGCTGGTGTTCTTCGCCGCAGGTCCGGCGGTGACCTTGAGTTTCGCCTCGCGCGCCACGGCGGCCGGTTGCTCGCTGATCGATCTGTCCGGCGCCTTGCCCGCCGATCAGGCGCCGCAGGTGGTGCCGGAAGCCAATGCTCATGTTCTGGCCGGTCTGAAAAAGCCATTCCAGGTCAGCAGCCCGAGCCCGTCGGCCACCACCTTGGCCGTGGTGCTCGCACCCTTGCTCGGTCTGCTCGATCTGCAGCGCGTCAATGTGACCGCCAGCCTGGCCGTTTCTGCCCAGGGCCGCGAAGCCGTCACGGAACTGGCCCGGCAAACCGCCGAGCTGCTCAATGTGCGTCCGCTGGAGCCGAGTTTTTTCGATCGGCAGATGGCCTTCAACCTGCTGGCGCAAGTCGGCAAGCCGGATGAAAACGGCCATACGCTGCTGGAAAAGCGTCTGGTGCGTGAGCTGCGTCAGGTCATGGCCTTGCCTTCATTAAAGATTTCCGTCACTTGCATTCAAGCCCCGGTGTTTTTTGGCGATAGCTTTAACGTGACCCTGCAGTCTGCAAGCGTCGTGGACCTGGTAAAAGTCAACGCGGCGCTGGAAGACGCTCCGGGTATCGAGCTGGTGGAAGCCGGCGATTACCCGACGCCGGTCGGCGATGCGGTAGGGCAGGATGTGGTCTACGTCGGTCGGGTTCGCGCTGGAATCGACGACCCGTCGGAACTTAATGTGTGGCTGACGTCAGATAACGTACGCAAAGGCGCGGCGCTCAATGCTGTGCAGGTGGCTGAATTGTTGATAAAAGACCTGCTGTAAAAGATACTTGGCAACAATTTGCAGAATGATTCTGGTCGGGCGTCATGCTCGACCGGATTGCTGAAGGCAAGCCACCCTGCGAGGCTTTCCGGGGCATGAAAGAAATGATCGCGCGCGACGACCCTTCGCCGCCGCGCGCAATGCCTTACGGCAGCGACTATCAACACCTTCTCGCTGGCCGAGGAATGTTCAAACAAAGGATGAGGCTATGGTTCAAGTTCGCAAACTGGTGTTAGCAATAGCGGCCGCCTCGGCGCTGTCCTCCGGTATGGCGCATGCGCTCGGGCTCGGGGAATTGACCCTGAAGTCGTCGCTGAACCAGCCGCTGGTGGCGGAAATCGAATTGCTCGACGTCAAGGAACTCACGGCTGCCGAATTGGTGCCGAGCCTGGCGTCGCCCGAAGATTTCGCCAAGGCCGGTGTCGACCGTCAGGCATTCCTCAATGACCTGAGCTTCACCCCGGTGCTCAACGCCAGTGGCAAAAGCATCTTGCGCGTGACCTCCAGCAAGCCGCTGTCCGAACCGATGGTGAAATTCCTGGTTCAGGTGATGTGGCCCAACGGTCGCCTGCTGCGCGATTACAGCGTGCTGCTCGATCCGTCCAAATTCTCGCCGCAAACCGCTGAAGCGGCTGCGCAGCCGGTACCGACTCAGACTGTCGCTGCACCGGTGACCGGCGCTACCAAGCCGACCCAATACACCACCACGCCGCGCGATACCCTCTGGGAAATCGCTGCGAAGGCGCGCAATGGCGGCTCGGTTCAGCAAACCATGCTGGCCATCCAGGCGCTGAACCCGGATGCCTTCATCAACGGCAACATCAACCTGCTGAAAACCGGTCAGGTGCTGCGCCTGCCGGATCAGACGCAAGTCGCCAGCGTGCCGCAACCCAAAGCCATTGCCGAAGTCGCTGCGCAGAACACTGCGTGGCGTCAGGGGCGTCGCTATGTGGCGAAGCCTGGAGCAGGGCAGCAGCAACTCGACGCGACCAAGCGCCCTCGCGCTGAAGGCGCTCCCGTGCAGCCCGCCAAGGACAAACTGAGCCTGGTGTCTGCCGAGTCCGGCAAGGCCGGTGGCAAAGGTGCTGCAGGTGATGCGAAGGCCTTGAGCAACAAACTGGCCCTGGCCCAGGAAAGCCTCGACACGACCCGTCGTGACAACGCTGAACTGAAAAGCCGCATGACCGATCTGCAAAGTCAGCTGGACAAGCTGCAACGCCTGATCGAGCTGAAGAACAATCAACTGGCCAAGATGCAGGCAGAAGGTGCTGCGGGTGCGCCGGCTGCTGCTGTCGCGGCGGCCCCGGCGATCTCGGCCGAATTGACGCCGAGCCCTGCGCCTGTAACGCCAGCCCCGGTGGCGGCCGCTCCTGAGGCAACGCCAGCTCCGGCTGAAGCGCCTGTCGAGCCAGCGCCAGCCGCGTCTGACGATCAGAAATTCAACGACCTGCTGACCAATCCGGTACTGCTGGGTCTGGTCGGCGGCGGGGCAGTGGTTCTGCTGCTGTTGCTGCTGTTGCTGGCCCGTCGCCGCAAAGCCCAGCAGGAAGCCGAGAAACACCTGCGGATGGCCCGTGCCTTGTCCGAGGAGCAGGATTTCTCCGCTGATCTGGATTTGCCTGAAAGCAGCTTCGAAGGTCTGGAAGTGCCGCCGCCAAGCGTGAAGCTCGCGACCGCGCCAGCTCCTGCACCCGCGCCCACCCCGGCTCCCGCTCCGGCACCGGTCATTGAGCCAGTGGTGGTCATGCCGCCGATTGCCGCGCCACTGGTCGCGCCTGCCGCTGATCGTGATGACGACGTGCTGACCAAGGCGCAGTCGCACATGGCCGCCGGTCGCCTGAATCAGGCGGCGGCGTTGCTGGAAGATGGCATCAAGCAGGAGCCTCAGCGCAGTGACCTGCGTCTGAAGCTGATGGAAGTCTATGGCCAGCAGGGCGACCGCGACGCGTTCGTGGCCCAGGAGCGTCAGCTCGTGGCCAACGGCGAAAACTTCGCCCGTGTCGAAGAGCTGAAAAGCCGCTTCCCGGCCATGGCGGTCGTCGTGGCGGGTGGTCTGGCTGCTGCGGCCGTCGCTGCCGAACTGGACGCCGAATACGTCAAAGAGCTGTTGATGGACGAGTCCGAAGAGCCGGCGCCGGCACTGGCCGATGACGACTTCGACAGCGCGTTTGATTTGAGTCTGGATGATCTGGAAAACGTCGTTCCTGTGGTGGCTGCGCCTGAGCCGACGCCTGAGCCAGAACCAGAGGCTTTGGCCGAACTGGATGAATTCCCGCTGGACGACGACCTGAGCTTTGAGTCGGTGTTGCAGCAACAGACTGAAATCAAGGAAAACCTCGACGACCTGTCGGACTTCGATCTGGACATGGACCTCGGTGCCGATCCGTCGCCAGGGATCCTCGATGAAGACGATTTCCTGTTGAGCCTGGATGACGACGTCAAGGACTTGCCTGCCGTGGAAGTGCCAGCCGCCGCTCCTGAGGTCGCGCTGGATGATCTGGAGCTGCCGGCGGATTTCGATCTGTCGCTGGCCGATGAAATGGACGCTCCGGATGCATTTGCCGCTGAGCTGGATGACGTCAACGCCGAGCTGGATCGTCTGTCGCAGAGCATTAGCGAGCCGACCTTCACTGCCGAAGACGCATTGGCTTCCGCCGCTGATGAGCCGGAATTCGATTTCCTCTCCGGCACCGACGAAGTCGCCACCAAGCTCGATTTGGCCCAGGCCTACATCGACATGGGCGACGCCGACGGCGCGCGGGACATCCTCAATGAGGTGGTCAGCGAAGGTGACGCGGGTCAGAAGAGCGAAGCCAAGGAAATGCTTTCGCGTCTGGCTTGAGTGATCGGTAAGGCATAAACAAAACGGCAGCCCATTGAGGCTGCCGTTTTTGTTTTACCGATAATGCGATGGTGTCTGTTGAGGTGTCTTCGCGGGCAAGCCTCGCTCCTACAGGAGTTGTGGATTCCCGTAGGAGCGAGGCTTGCCCGCGAAGCTTTTCGGTTCAGGCCAGCAAATCCTCATAAAACGCACCAAACGGCCGGGTAGGGTGGGCGATCTGGATTTCCAGAATCCATAACCCCACATTCGGACATTCCTCGAAATTCCCCAGATCCCCGGCACGATAAATCGCATGGGGGAAATCACTGACCCGGTGCCCCTTGATTTCCAGGTTCAGCTTCCAGCCCATCGCCGTCGCCTGTTCGTCGGCGTAGCGATACAGCTCGGGACCGGCCACCTGCCGGGTTCGCCAGTAATCGTGAACCTGATCGAACAAGGTCTTCGCGGCCGTCGCGCACGCCTTCATCTCGGAATCGTCGCCGACGACGAACGTTGCGCCGGAGTCGCCTTCATGGCGATCCCAGACCACGCCGAGGTCGATAAAGAAAATGTCGTTCTCGGCCAGTACCGGATCGCCTTCGGAGCGTTGCTTGAAGGTTTTCAGGGTGTTTTCGCCAAAGCGGATCTTTGACGGGTGCCAGATGCGGTCCATCCCGAGTTCGTTCAATACGTCGAGGCTCATGGCCAGCGCCTCGGACTCACGTATGCCGGGTTTGATGCGTCGGGCCATTTCGTCGATGGCTTCCCACGTCTTGCGTTTGGCGTGCAGCATGCCTTCCAGGCTGTACGCCAGGCCGACGGCTTCTTTGAGAGGTGCATTCATCATCAGGTCTCGGTGGTGTTCTGTTTTTTTTCGTTGTGTAGTTATCTATATAGCGAAGTCTGTATGGACACTGCAACGGCACAAACGACACACGCCTCTGGCGCCCCGGTCCGGCGGCCTTATAATGCCCGCCTTTGCGTAGATCAGCAGGCTGTCACTCCTTGGCAAATATAGATAACCCGGCCGCCGAAATGGCGGCCGACGGCTTTTTCCGCATCGCGTTGGGCGTTGAATACAAAGGCTCTCGCTATCGCGGCTGGCAGCGTCAGGCCTCCGGCGTGCTCACGGTGCAGGAAACCCTGGAAAACGCCTTGTCCAAAGTTGCCGACTCACCCGTGTCGCTGCTGTGCGCCGGGCGCACGGACGCCGGCGTGCATGCCTGCGGGCAGGTGGTGCATTTCGATACACAGGTCGAGCGGTCGATGAAAGCCTGGGTCATGGGCGCCAACATCAACTTGCCCCACGACGTCAGCGTCAGTTGGGCCAAGGTCATGCCGGCGCATTTCCATGCGCGGTTCAAGGCCATCGCCCGGCGCTATCGCTACGTGATCTACAACGATCAGATCCGTCCGGCGCACCTGAACGAAGAAATTACCTGGAATCACCGTCCGCTCGACGTCGAGCGCATGGCTGAGGCTGCGCAATACCTGGTCGGCACCCACGACTTCAGCGCTTTTCGCGCCGGGCAGTGCCAGGCCAAATCGCCGGTCAAGGAGCTGCATCACCTGCGCGTCACGCGTCACGGCAAGATGATCGTGCTGGATATTCGCGCCAGTGCCTTCCTGCACCACATGGTGCGTAACATTGCCGGTGTATTGATGACCATCGGCGCCGGCGAGCGTCCGGTGGAGTGGATGAAGGAAGTGCTGGAGAGCCGTATTCGCCGTTCTGGCGGGGTAACGGCGCATCCATTCGGCCTGTATCTGGTGCAGGTCGAGTACCGCGACGAGTTCGAATTGCCTGAACGTTACATTGGCCCACACTTCCTGACCGGTTTCACCGAACTTGACGGCTGACGCCCTCGAACGCATTTGTTACCATCCGGGACTTTCTCGGATTTACCCTGAGGTTTTATCGACATGTCAGCCGTTCGCAGCAAGATTTGCGGGATTACCCGCATAGAAGATGCGTTGGCGGCGGTCGAGGCCGGGGCTGATGCCATCGGGTTTGTGTTTTACGCCAAGAGCCCGCGGGCCGTGACGTTCCAGCAAGCGCGCGACATCATCAAGGCGCTGCCGCCGTTCGTGACGACCGTGGGTTTGTTCGTCAACGCCAGCCGTTGTGAGTTGGGAGAGTTGCTCGACGCCGTGCCGCTGGACCTGTTGCAGTTCCATGGCGACGAAACCGCTGCCGACTGTGAAGGCTGGCATCGGCCGTACATCAAGGCGCTGCGGGTCAAGGCCGGCGACGACATTGCGGCGGCATGCAATGCGTTTCCAAGTGCCAGCGGTATCCTGCTCGACGCCTACGTTGAAGGTGTACCTGGCGGAACCGGCGAAGCGTTCGACTGGTCTCTGATACCGCAAGGCTTGAGCAAGCCGATCATCCTGGCGGGCGGTTTGACGCCGGACAACGTCGCCGAAGCGATTACCCGGGTTCGGCCTTACGCCGTGGACGTCAGTGGTGGAGTAGAGGCGAGCAAGGGCATCAAGGATCACGCAAAGATTCAGGCATTCATTAACGCAGTACGCAGCAGCAAGTAGTTGATGTGACGGCTGGCAGACTGCCGCCGTCCCAAAATGCACTGCGCTGCACAAAGCAGGCACGGCTGAGGATTGATGGGTTGTACGCAGGTCACGCTTCACTGACCCGGCCACCCACCGATCATCGCCACACACATGAATTTAGCTCAAGGGCATACGCGGGGCTGCGAACCAGAGCGTTCGGGCCGCCGGTACTGGAGAAAGAAAGCATGAGCAACTGGTTAGTAGACAAACTGATCCCTTCGATCATGCGTTCCGAGGTCAAGAAGAGCTCGGTGCCTGAAGGTCTGTGGCACAAATGCCCGTCTTGCGAGGCTGTGCTGTATCGTCCGGAGCTGGAAAAGACCCTGGATGTTTGCCCCAAGTGCAACCACCACATGCGTATCGGCGCCCGCGCCCGTATCGACATTTTCCTCGACGCCGAAGGCCGCAGCGAGCTGGGTGCGGACCTGGAGCCAGTCGACCGCCTGAAATTCCGCGACGGCAAGAAGTACAAGGACCGTCTGACCGCTGCGCAAAAGCAGACCGGCGAGAAAGACGCACTGATCTCCATGAGCGGCACCCTGCTGGGTATGCCAGTGGTGGTTTCGGCCTTCGAATTCTCCTTCATGGGCGGTTCCATGGGTGCGATCGTCGGTGAGCGCTTCGTACGCGCCGCCAACTACGCCCTGGAAAACAAATGCCCGATGATCTGCTTCGCCGCTTCCGGCGGTGCGCGGATGCAGGAAGCCCTGATTTCCCTGATGCAAATGGCCAAGACCTCTGCGGTACTGGCGCGTCTGCGTGAAGAAGGCATTCCGTTCATCTCCGTGCTGACCGATCCGGTCTACGGCGGCGTCTCCGCCAGCCTGGCGATGCTTGGCGACGTGATCGTCGGCGAGCCGAAAGCCCTGATCGGCTTCGCCGGTCCACGCGTGATCGAGCAAACCGTTCGCGAAAAGCTGCCGGAAGGCTTCCAGCGCAGCGAATTCCTGCTGGAGCACGGTGCGATCGACATGATCATTCACCGTCAGGAACTGCGTCCGCGCCTGGGTAACCTGCTGGCGCAACTGACCGGCAAGCCGACGCCGAAATTCGTCGCCGCGCCAATCGAGCCGATCGTCGTTCCGCCGGTGCCTGCAAACATATGACCCAACGCACCCTTGGCGAGTGGCTCGCCTACCTTGAGCAGTTGCACCCTTCGGCCATCGACATGGGCCTTGAGCGCTCGCAACAGGTAGCGTCCCGCATGGGGCTGGGCAAGCCGGCGCCTCGGGTGATCACGGTCACCGGCACCAACGGCAAGGGTTCCACCTGCGCATTCGTGGCTTCATTGCTGCGAGCGCAGGGTCTGAAGGTTGGTGTCTACAATTCTCCGCACCTGCTGCGTTACAACGAGCGGGTGCAGGTCAACGGCGTCGAAGCGACGGATGCCGAGCTGTGCGAAGCCTTTGCTGCGGTAGAGGCGGGGCGTGGCGAAACTTCCCTGACTTACTTCGAAATGGGCACCCTGGCGGCGTTCTGGCTGTTTCAACGGTCAGCGCTGGATGCCGTGGTGCTGGAAGTCGGTCTGGGCGGGCGGCTGGACACGGTCAACGTGGTGGATGCCGACATGGCGCTGGTGACCAGCATCGGCGTGGATCACGCGGATTATCTGGGCGACACCCGTGAGTCAGTGGCCTATGAAAAGGCCGGCATCTTCCGCCAGGGCGCGCCTGCGCTCTGTGGCGACCTGAATCCTCCTCAACCTCTGCTGGACAAGGCGCGCGAGCTGGCTTGCCCGTTTTTCCTGCGGGGGCGCGATTTTGACCTCGGTGTCACCGATCACAACTGGCAATGGCGCGGTCTTGACGCTCAAGGGCGTGTAGTCGAGTTGCATGATCTGCCGTTGCTTGATCTGCCGATGGAAAACGCCGCGCTGGCGTTGCAGGCGTACCTGTTGCTTGGTTTGCCTTGGGTCGATGCGCAGATTATTGATGTGCTGAAAGCCACGCGAGTGGTCGGTCGCCTCGACCGCCGCCAGTTCGACTGGCAGGGCAAGCGTCTGAACCTGTTGCTGGATGTGGGGCATAACCCTCACGCCGCCGAGTACCTGGCCCGTCGTTTGGCGAGCCGACCGCCGGCCGGCAAGCGTCTGGCGGTGTTTGGGTTGCTGGCGGACAAGGATCTGGATGGTGTTGTCGGCGAATTGAATGCTAGTGTCCAGCACTGGGCTGTTGCGCCGCTGGATTCTCCGCGGGCGCGACCGGTCGCCGATTTGCACGGGGTGTTGCACAACCTTGGTGCTTCAGTCGCGTCCTATGACAGCGTGGCCGCCGCCCTGGAAGGGCAGTGTGCGCTGGCGACGAGCGACGACGAAATTCTGTTGTTCGGATCATTTTATTGTGTTGCCGAGGCCCTTGAATGGCTGGCCCGGCGCTCCACGGAGGAAGCGGCAAATGGCATTGCTGGATAAGGCTTACAAACAGCGCATGGTCGGCGCCCTGGTGCTGGTGGCGCTGGCGGTGATTTTCCTGCCGATGCTGTTTTCCCGTCAGGATGAGCAGCGTCAGGTGACGGTCGAAGCGCCAGCCGCCCCGCAAGCGCCTTCGGTGCCGCAGGTGCAGGTCGAGCCGGTGGCGGTACCTGAGCCGCAAGTCTTGCCGCAGGAGCCTGTGCCGAGTGATGACGACATCGCGCAGCAGGAAGAGCCCGTAATGCCGATCGCGCCGACTGCACCCGTCGCGCCTGCGCCTGCCGCAAAACCGGTAACGCCGCCTCCGGCACCGGCTCCGGTCAACAAACCGACGACTGCGCCGAGCCAGCCGATTACCGCTGCACCGGGTAAGCCGGATACTACTCAAAGCCGCGTCGACGCCAATGGCCTGTCGGTCAGTTGGTCGGTGCAACTGGCCAGCCTGTCGAGCCGCGCCAGCGCAGAAAACCTGCAAAAAACCCTGCGCAGCCAAGGCTACAACGCCTACATTCGCACGGCTGACGGCAAGAATCGGGTGTTCGTGGGGCCGTTGATCGAGCGTGCGGAAGCTGATCGTCTGCGCGACTTGTTGAACCGCCAGCAGAACCTCAAGGGTTTTGTGGTGCGCTTCCAGCCTGAGCGCGGTTGAAAACTATCGACCCGATTTGAAATGCACTGACAATCGCAGCTTACCGATAAGCATGGGCTCTGCTAAAATGCGCCGCCTTATCCGTCTGTAGGCTGCACTGTGCCATTTACCTGGGTTGACTGGGCGATCGTAGCAATCGTCGCCATCTCCGCATTGATCAGTCTGAGCCGCGGCTTCGTCAAAGAAGCATTATCGCTGGTGACCTGGATCATCGCAGGAGTCGTCGCCTGGATGTTCGGTGGTGCATTGTCCGAATACCTCGCCGGATACATCGAAACGCCATCGGCACGTGTGATCACGGGCTGCGCAATAATGTTTGTCGCCACGCTGATCGTAGGCGCAATGATCAATTATCTTATCGGCGAATTGGTTCGCGTCACCGGGTTGTCCGGGACCGATCGATTCCTCGGCATGGCCTTCGGCGCCGCGCGTGGCGTGTTGCTGGTGGTCGTGGCGGTCGGGCTGTTGAGCCTGGGGCCGGTACAGCAGGACGGGTGGTGGCAACAGTCGCAACTCGTGCCAAAATTTCTATTGGTCGCAGACTGGTCCAAAAACCTGATTCTCGGGTGGAGCAGTCAGTGGCTTGCCAGCGGTATCAGCGTACCCGCTGAAATACCGTTCAAGGAGCACCTCTTGCCGACGGCCAAAACGCCTCAGTGAGTTGTGTTCAGTTCAGATCCATTAAGTAGGGGTTGCGTCGCATGTGTGGCATCGTCGGTATCGTCGGTAAGTCGAACGTCAATCAGGCGCTGTATGACGCGCTAACCGTCCTCCAGCACCGCGGCCAGGACGCTGCCGGTATCGTGACCAGCCATGACGGCCGGTTATTCCTGCGCAAGGACAATGGCCTGGTGCGTGACGTGTTCCATCAGCGTCACATGCAGCGTCTGGTCGGTCACATGGGCATTGGCCATGTGCGTTACCCGACCGCGGGCAGCTCGACCTCGGCCGAAGCTCAACCGTTCTACGTCAACTCGCCTTACGGCATCACCCTGGCGCACAACGGTAACCTGACCAACGTTGAACAGCTGGCCAAGGAGATTTACGAATCTGACCTGCGCCACGTCAACACCAATTCCGATTCGGAAGTGCTGCTCAACGTGTTCGCGCACGAACTGGCCCAGCGTGGCAAGTTGCAGCCTACCGAAGAAGACGTGTTCGCTGCCGTCACTGACGTGCACAACCGTTGCGTCGGTGGTTACGCTGTCGTGGCGATGGTGACCGGTTACGGCATCGTCGGTTTCCGCGACCCGCACGGCATCCGTCCGATCGTTTTCGGTCAGCGTCACACCGACGAAGGCGTCGAGTACATGATCGCCTCCGAAAGCGTGTCCCTGGACGTGCTCGGTTTCACCCTGATTCGCGACCTGGCACCGGGCGAAGCGGTCTACATCACTGAAGACGGCAAGCTGCACACCCGTCAGTGCGCGACCAACCCGTCCCTGACTCCGTGCATCTTCGAACACGTCTACCTGGCGCGTCCGGACTCGATCATTGACGGTGTCTCGGTTTATAAAGCCCGTCTGCGCATGGGTGAGAAGCTCGCCGAGAAGATCCTGCGCGAGCGTCCGGATCACGACATCGACGTGGTTATCCCGATTCCGGACACCAGCCGTACCGCTGCTCTGGAGCTGGCGAACCACTTGGGCGTCAAGTTCCGCGAAGGCTTCGTGAAGAACCGTTATATCGGCCGGACCTTCATCATGCCGGGCCAGGCCGCACGGAAAAAATCCGTACGCCAGAAGCTCAACGCCATCGAACTGGAATTCCGCGGCAAGAACGTGATGCTGGTGGATGACTCGATCGTTCGCGGCACCACTTGCAAGCAAATCATCCAGATGGCCCGCGAAGCTGGCGCCAAAAATGTCTACTTCTGCTCCGCGGCACCGGCCGTTCGCTACCCGAACGTCTACGGCATCGACATGCCGAGCGCCCACGAGCTGATCGCCCATAACCGTTCGACCCAGGACGTCGCGGATCTGATCGGCGCAGACTGGCTGATCTATCAGGACTTGCCTGACTTGATCGAAGCGGTCGGTGGCGGCAAGATCAAGATCGACAAGTTCGATTGCGCGGTGTTCGACGGCCAGTACGTGACCGGCGACGTCGACGAGGCTTACCTGAACAAGATCGAGCAGGCACGCAACGATGCCTCCAAGGTCAAGACGCAGGCAGTCAGCGCGATCATTGATCTGTACAACAACTGAGTAAACGCGCGGCCTGTAGGAGCGAGGCTTGCCCGCGAAGCTTTTGGTGTTCCCAAAGGCCCCTTCGCGGGCAAGCCATGCTCCTACAGGCCGTTTTTGTATCTATTAGCGAGTAGGGCAAGGAGTGACAGCATGAGTCAGGATTGGGATGCCGGTCGGCTGGACAGCGACCTCGAAGGCGTAGCGTTCGATACCCTGGCCGTACGCGCCGGTCAGCACCGCACGCCGGAAGGCGAACACGGTGATCCGATGTTCTTCACTTCCAGCTATGTATTCCGTACCGCCGCCGACGCGGCCGCACGTTTTGCCGGGGAAGTGCCGGGCAACGTTTACTCGCGTTACACCAACCCGACCGTGCGCGCGTTCGAAGAGCGCATTGCCGCGCTGGAAAGCGCCGAGCAAGCCGTGGCCACCGCCACTGGCATGGCCGCCATCATGGCGGTGGTGATGAGCCTGTGCAGCGCCGGCGATCATGTGCTGGTCTCGCGCAGCGTGTTCGGTTCAACCATCAGCCTGTTCGAGAAGTACTTCAAGCGCTTCGGCATCGAAGTCGATTACGTGCCTCTGGCGGATCTGTCCGGCTGGGACGAGGCGATCAAGGCCAACACCAAATTGCTGTTCGTCGAGTCGCCGTCCAATCCGCTGGCTGAGCTGGTGGACATCGCCGAACTGGCGAAAATCGCTCACGCCAAAGGCGCGATGCTGGTGGTCGACAACTGCTTCTGCACGCCTGCGCTGCAGCAGCCGCTGAAGATGGGTGCGGACATCGTCGTGCACTCGGCGACCAAGTTCATCGACGGCCAGGGCCGTTGCATGGGCGGCGTAGTGGCCGGTCGCAGCGAGCAGATGAAAGAAGTGGTCGGTTTCCTGCGTACCGCCGGGCCAACCTTGAGCCCGTTCAACGCGTGGATCTTCCTCAAAGGCCTGGAAACCCTGAACCTGCGCATGAAGGCGCACTGCGCCAATGCCCAGCAACTGGCCGAGTGGCTGGAGCAGCAGGACGGTATCGAGAAAGTCCATTACGCCGGCCTGAAAAGCCATCCGCAACACGCGTTGGCACAGCGTCAGCAGAAAGGTTTCGGCGCCGTGGTGAGTTTCGAGGTCAAGGGCGGCAAAGAGGGCGCGTGGCGCTTTATCGATGCAACCCGATTGATTTCGATCACCGCCAACCTTGGCGACAGCAAGACCACCATCACCCACCCGAGCACCACCTCCCACGGCCGTCTGGCGCCGCAAGAGCGTGAAGCAGCGGGCATTCGTGACAGCCTGATCCGCATTGCGGTCGGTCTGGAAGACGTGGCCGACCTGCAGGCTGATCTGGCGCGCGGGTTGGCTGCCTTGTGATCGAGTTGTCCACGCCGACTACCAGTTCCAATGGCCGCGTCGCACTGGTGACCGGTGCTGCGCGGGGCATTGGTCTGGGGATTGCGGCCTGGCTGATCAGCGAAGGCTGGCAGGTGGTGCTGACGGACCTGGATCGGGTGCGTGGTTCGAAGGTGGCGAAGGTGCTGGGCGACAACGCCTGGTTCATCGCCATGGACGTCTCGAACGAAGGGCAGGTGGCGTTGGGTGTTGCCGAAGTGCTGGGGCAGTTCGGGCGTCTGGATGCGCTGGTGTGCAACGCGGCAGTGGCCGATCCGCACAACATCACCCTGGAAAGCCTCGATCTGGCTTACTGGAATCGGGTACTGGCGGTAAACCTCAGCGGGCCGATGCTGTTGGCCAAGCACTGTGCGCCGTACCTGCGTGCTCACAGCGGTGCGATCGTCAACCTGGCCTCGACCCGCGCCGGGCAGTCAGAACCCGACACGGAGGCCTATGCGGCGAGCAAGGGCGGACTGCTGGCCTTGACTCACGCCTTGGCAATCAGTCTTGGGCCGGAAATTCGCGTCAACGCCGTCAGCCCTGGCTGGATCGATGCGCGAGACCCTGGGGTGCGGCGTGCCGAACCCCTCACCGAAGCCGACCATGCGCAGCATCCGGCGGGCCGGGTAGGGACGGTCGAGGACGTGGCGGCGATGGTTGCCTGGTTGCTGTCGAAGAATGCGGGTTTCGTCACGGGCCAGGAGTTTGTGGTCGATGGCGGCATGACCAAGAAGATGATTTACAGCGAATAGCAGTGCGGGGGCGGTCTTCTGCATTGATGCCGAATGTGTCGGCCTCTTCGCGAGCAGGCTCGCTCCCACATTAAAAACGCGGCCCACTGTGGGAGCGAGCCTGCTCGCGAAGCGGTCTGACGGCCGCGCACATCCCCGGGGATGACACGATTTTGTCTTTTTCAGAAAAACTTCAATCCTGCTATTGACTTAGCTTCGTTAGGTGCGTAAATTTCGCGGCCTCAGAGAAGCAAAGGGTGATTAGCTCAGCTGGGAGAGCGTCTGCCTTACAAGCAGAATGTCGGCGGTTCGATCCCGTCATCACCCACCACTTCTTGAGACTCTTGCGAAAGCAGGAGGGAAGCTGAAAAGCCTCCACCGACGCGCAGCGGTAGTTCAGTCGGTTAGAATACCGGCCTGTCACGCCGGGGGTCGCGGGTTCGAGTCCCGTCCGCTGCGCCATATTTTCCAAGTCAGGTTTATCCCTGATTTGAGATTGAAAGAGAGATTGAAAAGTCTCTGAGCTTCAATCAGACGAGTTAGGACGCAAGTCCAAAGCGATACGCAGCGGTAGTTCAGTCGGTTAGAATACCGGCCTGTCACGCCGGGGGTCGCGGGTTCGAGTCCCGTCCGCTGCGCCATATCTGCCTCAAGGCCCACTGAACGCCTTGGAGCTACGAAGAAGCCTCTGGTGATCTTCGAGTCGATAGCAAAGACCCTGGTCGAAAGACCGGGGTTTTTTGTGTCTGAAATTTGGCTTTTATGCCACTTCACGCTTACCCATATGACCTTTCTGCACGTCCGTTGCATAAAGGACTTCCTTCGTAGCTCCGACATTAATTAGAATCACTCTCATTTACGATAACTCCTTGGTGCAGGGCTTCTTGAGATGAGTGATGCAGCGATGCCGAAGGAGCAAACCCTCCACGACCTGTACCGCGATCACCGTGGCTGGCTGGAAGGCTGGTTGAGAAGGCGCATGGGCAACGGCTGTGATGCGGCGGATTTGAGCCAGGATACGTTCCTGCGCGTGCTCGCCAGCTCTCAGCGCATCGCTGACTTGCAAGAGCCCCGTGCCTATCTGCTGACCGTCGGCAAACGCCTGCTGAGCAACTTCTATCAGCGTCGCAGCCTTGAGCAAGCCTATCTGGCTGCGTTGGCGTCGATGCCTGAAGACTGTGCGCCATCACCCGAACAGCGCTGGTTGCTGCTGGAAACCCTGCAAGCACTGGATGAGCTGCTCGACGGACTGCCAAGGGCGGTGCGCCGGGCGTTTCTCTGGAGTCAGCTCGAAGGCTTGAACTACCAGCAAATCGCCGAGCGCCTGCGGGTGTCGGAGCGCACGATCAAACGTTACATGGCGCAAGCCTACGAGCATTGCCTGTTGGTGGAACTGTGAACAGTCAGTCTTCATCCGATCCCCGTCAGGCCGTCCGGGCTGCCGCGCAATGGCTTGCGTTGCTCGAGTCTGGTGGCGCCAATGAGCAGGACCGCGCGAACTTGCAGCGTTGGCGCGACACCTGCGCCAGTCACGAGCAGGCCTGGCAGAAGGCCCAGGCCTTGCGTCAGCGTTTCGCCGATCTGCCGTCGGCGCTGGCGCTGAGCAGCCTGGACCGTCCTGATCCGGGCCGACGCGCAGTGCTGAAGCGCGCATTGGGCGCCGTGGCGTTGGTGCCGACGGCTTGGCTGATCAGTCGACAATTGCCGCTGGATGTCTGGCGTGCCGACCTGCACACCGCCACAGGCGAGCGCAAAACGGTGCAGCTCGCCGATGGCAGTTCCTTGCAACTCAACACCGCCAGTGCCGTCGATGTGGGTGTGCAGAACCGCCGCGTGAAGTTGATCGAGGGCGAACTGTCGCTGAAGGTGCCGGGCATTGCGCCGCTGACGATCCAGACGAAGTTCGGCAACGTTATCCTCAGCCAGAGCGAAGTCTGCGTGCGCCAGGAGGCATGGGGCTGTCGGGTGTCGGTGTTCAACGGTAGCGTGCAGTTGCAGCCCCTGCATGGGGCGGCACTGGCATTGCGCGAGGGGCAGCAGGTCAGCCTTGAAGCGGCGGGTGTCGGCGCGATCACGCCATTCGATGCACTTGCGCCGGGTTGGCGTGAAGGCGTGCTGATGGCGAAGAACCAGCCGCTGGGGGATTTCCTGCGCGAACTCGGCACTTACCGACCGGGCGTTCTGCGCTGGGAGCCTGAACTGGAAAGCCTGCGTGTCACCGGCAGTTTCCGTCTCGACGACACGGATCGCGTCCTCGCGCTGCTTGCAGCCAGTCTGCCGTTGGAGGTGCATTCCCGAACCCGCTACTGGGTCACGTTGCTGCCGCGCAAAAATAGTGTGTAAAGCCTGTCCCCTTTTTTCGACTCGCTTGTCATTCAAGGCATGTGAACGAATCAAGAGAGCAAATTCAATGCCTGCACCTTGTTATCCGCGTCTGCGTCCGTTGTTGCACCTGAGCCTGTTGTTGGGCCTGAGTGCCAGTCCATTGTTCATAACCGCAAGCTGGGCCGAAGAGAGTGCCCGACGCAGTTATCAGGTGCCTGCCGGCAGCCTGAGTGATGCGCTGACCCGTTTCGCGGGGTTGTCTGGGGTCAATCTCTCGGTTGATCCGGCGCTGGTCAGCGGTCGCAACAGTACCGGGCTGTCTGGCGATTACGCGGTCGAGGAGGGCTTTGCGCGACTGTTGCAGGGTTCCGGTCTGCAGTTGCAAGCGGTGGGCGAGCAGGCGTACATCCTGACCCCGGCGCCAGAAGGCAGCAGCCTGCAACTGGCCCCGACCTCGATTCTCGGTGCCACCGGCGGGGCGGACGGCGAGGTGTATGCCGGCGGTCAGGTTGCGCGTCGCGGCTCGCAAGGTTTGCTGGGCTCGAAAGACTTCATGGAAACGCCGTTCAGCATGACCACCTACACCAGCGAGGCGGTCAAGAACTTGCAGGCGCGTACCCTGGGCGAGCTGATCGCCAGCGATCCTTCCGTTCGCGCCACCAACCCGGCCGGTGGGCGCTATGAGCAATTCACCATTCGCGGGTTCAGCCTGTTCAACAGTGATGTCGCCTACAACGGCCTCTACGGCGTTTTGCCGACCTATACGATCGACATGGAAATGGCCGACCGCGTCGATATTCTCAAAGGCCCGAGCCAGCTCATTAACGGCATCTCGCCGCGAGGTGCCGTGGGTGGCGGGATCAACGTGGTGCCCAAACGCGCGACCGACAAGCCGATCACTTCGTTTACCGGCAACTACGCGTCTGACAGCCAGACCGGCGGTGCCGTGGATATCGGCAGGCGCTTCGGCGAAGACAACAAGTTCGGCATTCGTTTCAACGGCGTAAAACAGTCCGGCGACACCGAATGGGATCACCAGAATGTCGACCGCGAGATGGCCGTACTGGGGCTGGATTTCCGCGGTGAGCGCCTGCGACTTTCGACCGACCTGGGGCGCACCGAGCGCGATACCGACGCCCCGCAGGAGCGCGTGCAAGTTGGCGCCGCCGCACAGGTTCCGCATGCCAGCGATGTCCGCCACAACTATGCGCAGCCCTGGAGCAAGGCGAGTACCAACGACACGTTCGGCGCGGTGAACGGTGAGTTCGATGTCAGCGATAACGTGATGCTGTACGGCGGTGTGGGCGCGCGCGAAAGCAATCATGAATTCCTCCGTCATGCTGTTGCGGTCACCAATAACCGGGGCGACTTTAGCGTTCAACCCCGTGACTTCACCCGAGACGAAAGTGTCCGGACGGCTACCGCCGGGGTGCGCAACTGGTTCCATACCGGGCCCGTGAGTCACGAGGTCAACCTGGCTGCCAGCTATTTCTACATGGACTTTGAAAATGGCGGCGCCCGTTATGCCACGGCTAACAGCAACCTCTATAACCCGGTAGTAACGCCGACGCCTGTCAGGCCCACTCGACTCGATTCGAAGGTCTACACCGAGAACCGCTTCAGCGGTCTGGCGCTGTCCGACACGCTGGGGTTCTTCGATGATCGCCTGTTGCTGACCTTCGGCGCCCGCTGGCAGCGGGTGAAGGTTGACGACTGGACGGACGATGTCAAAGGCGACACGGCCTACGATGAGGAAAAGGTTTCGCCGTCGGGCGGCATTCTGTTCAAGGCTACCGACAAGCTGTCGCTGTACGCCAACTACATGGAAGGCTTGAGCCAGGGCAAGATCGCGCCATCGACTTCGGTGAACGAGGACGAAATCTTCCCGCCGTTCATCAGCCGTCAGGTCGAGGTTGGCGCCAAGTATGACGCAGGTGCGTTTGCCGTGACCGCAGCGGTGTTCCGGATCAAGCAGCCGGCCTATGAAACCAACGCCACGACGCGCGTCTTCGGCCCGAACGGCAAGCGCCAAAACGAAGGTGTGGAACTGAGTGTGTTCGGTGAGCCGCTCAAGGGCTTCCGCCTGCTCGGCGGTGTCATGTACATCGACAGCGAGTTGACTGATACCGCCAACAGCACCTTCGACGGTAACCGCGCGCCGGCGACGCCGAAATACAACGTCAACCTCGGCGCCGAGTGGGATGTGCCGACCATGCAGGGGCTGACGCTGACCAGTCGCGGCATCTATTCCAGCTCGCAGTATCTGGACCAGTCCAACGTCAAGGAAATCGATTCGTGGGAGCGTTTTGATGTAGGCGCCCGCTACGCGTTCAAGGTCGAGGAAAAGAACATCACCTTGCGCGCCAACATCGAGAACGTGGCGGGCAAGCGTTACTGGAGTTCGGCCGGTGCTTCGGATGACAGCGAGCCGGGATTGACGCTGTCGACGCCGCGCACGTACCTGCTTTCGGCGACTGTCGATTTCTGAATCGAACCTGTGGGAGCGAGCACGCTCGCTCCCACAAAATAGTGCGGTATTGCTTAGTAGCCGAACCTGTCTCTCAATCCGTAGTACCAGGCGCCCAGCGCCGCAAACGGTGTGCGCAGCAATTGCCCGCCCGGGAAAGGGTAGTGCGGCAAGTCGGCAAACGCGTCAAAACGCTCAGCCTGACCGCGCAACGCTTCGGCCAACACTTTGCCCGCCAGGTGCGTGTACGTCACGCCGTGACCACTGCAACCCTGGGAGTAGTAGATGTTGTCGCCCAGGCGTCCGACCTGCGGAAGACGCGACAGGGTCAGCAGGAAATTGCCGGTCCAGGCGTAATCAATCTTCACGTCCTTGAGCTGCGGGAAAGCCTTGAGCATCTTCGGTCGGATGATCGCTTCAATATTCGCCGGGTCCCGCGCGCCGTACACCACGCCACCGCCGAAAACCAGGCGCTTGTCGCCGGTCAGACGGTAATAGTCGAGCAGGTAGTTGCAGTCTTCGACACAGTAATCCTGCGGCAACAGGCTCTTGGCCAACGCTTCGCCCAATGGCTCGGTGGTAATCACCTGCGTTCCACACGGCATCGACTTGGCTGCCAATTCTGGCACCAGATTACCGAGGTACGCGTTGCCCGCCACGATGATGAACCTGGCCCTGACCCTGCCCTGAGGCGTGTGCACTATCGGAGTTGCGCCGCGCTCGATGCGTACCGCCGGCGACTGCTCATAGATAGTGCCGCCCAACGACTCGACCGCCGCGGCTTCGCCGAGTACCAGGTTCAGCGGATGAATGTGCCCACCACTCATGTCGAGCATGCCGCCAACGTATTGCTCGCAGTTCACCACTTCACGAATGCGGCGTTGATCCAGCAGCTCAAGTTGCGTGTGACCAAAACGCTCCCACAGACGCTTTTGCGATTCCAGATGGCCCATCTGCTTGCCGGTGAGCGCGGCGAACACACCACCGTCCTTCAGGTCGCACTGAATATTATATTTGGCGACCCGCTCACGAATGATCCGTCCACCCTCGAACGCCATCTGCCCCAACAACTGCGCCTGCTTGGGGCCAACGCTGCGCTCGATCACATCGATGTCGCGGCTATAACTGTTAACGATCTGGCCACCGTTACGACCCGATGCACCGAACCCCACCTTGGCGGCTTCCAGCACCGTGACCTTGAAACCGTTTTCCAACAGAAACAGGGCAGAGGACAGACCTGTGTAACCGGCACCGATCACACAGACATCAGTCTCTACATCACCCTGCAAGGCCGGGCGCGGCGGAACCGCATTGGCCGATGCGGCGTAGTAGGACTCTGGGTAGGGTGTGTTCGCCATCCTGCTGCCTCTGTTTAATATATTTTACGAGTGCATCGATCCTACCCGAGTTAAAAATCGACCGCCAGCCACCGCAAAATCTTCCTTGCAGCCGCGAAATTAAATATTTTGCATATTCATAGGGTTAGCTCGAAAAAAGGTGTTGACACCCTTCCGGAATTCCGTAGAATGCCGCCTCACAGCAGGCACGTAGCTCAGTTGGTTAGAGCACCACCTTGACATGGTGGGGGTCGTTGGTTCGAGTCCAATCGCGCCTACCAAACAAAATCCGCTCTGCTGGGCGGTCTAGAAGGGCTCACCGAAAGGTGGGCCCTTTTTTGTTGTCTGCGATTTGAAAAACTCCCAGCTCAGAACGCCAATTCGGCACTTGCCTCCAGGTACTCGATCTTCTTTTCGTCGTGCCCCTCCTGATAGTGCTTCGTCATCCTCTCGTTCGCATGCCCCATCAACGCCTGAATGTACTCCTGTGGGAAGCTTGCTGCTCGTACAGCCATCTGAAGTGCGGATCTCGTGAAAAGAGGGGAGGCTCGCCGGCTGGCATATGGTCGTAGGCGCGCGCTGCATCCGGGGCCTTGCTGAGCTCCTTGGTCAGGTAGTCCGGGGTTGCCGACGCCCGGTGGTCCTTTGCGTCGATCTGTTCTCGGCGCCGCGCCTTGGGCTTGTAGTGGATCAGGCGTGGCGGCACCAGTGGCGACCGCTCCGTGAGCTGGAGCAGGCCAGGCAGCCTCTGAGGCTGGAGGGGAGGGGAGGCACACATTTTTCAAGGGTGTGCCTTGGCCGGAGATTGGTATGGATTCCTGTGGCTACGTTGGACTTGTAGCCTGTCTGGCGCTTTCCAATACCCTTTTTTTAGTAAGCTTCGAAATCGGCAACTCGATGAAGGCAAAGCTCCACCAAGAAAACACCATAATCAAAGAGCAAGTAATTATTAGTGTAAGCGTCAGGTTTAAATCAAAGTGATTTTTTGCGCTCAGCATGTACCAAATCACTATCGGATGGATGAGGTATGTGGAGTACGAAAAATCACCTAACTTGGTAAGTATTGAAAGTTTAGGAAGATATCTTTCTTGCGATATGATCGCGATCACGATTATTGCGCTCGGAATCCCAAGCCGCATTGGGTCATGAGTGTCGGTGTCTGGCATTAATGCTACTGCTGCAATCGATATTGCTACCAGAGGAATGGCAGCCATCGGGTTGATTCGTTTAAGTAACCCAAGCTGGTAAATGATGGAGATTATTATCCCCAGCAAGAATTCATATACTATTGGGGCCCCGTAGAATAAGAACGATCCACCCATTTTTGGCAATATGTAAGTCGATATGATAACCCCGAAAAATATCGCAGGAGCTAGAAGAGCGCGGGGCAGGAAAAGAGATAAAAAGAATATCGCATAAAAAAGCACTTCGTAATTTAGCGTCCATCCTACTGTGAGGATCGGATATATTCCTATGCCAGACGGATTTGGGGTGGGAATGAAAAAAAGACTTTTTAGCAGGGATATGCTATCGACGCCCAATAAGGGCATTATGGATGGAGCCCAGTAAATCGTCGCAGCGGTAATAAGGGTGAAAATCCAGTATGCCGGTACTATTCGAGCGGCTCTTTGTATGAAAAACTCTCCAGGTGTCAACGGTCTCTGGGAGGCAGAAGTAAAAATGACAAAGCCACTGATTACGAAAAAAATATCAACCCCGATAGATCCGTATAGCGCGATGATATTTGATACTTCATTACTTTTTCCATAACCGAAAATCTGAATGTAGTGGTGGAATACTACAATCCATGCGGCGAGAGCTCTAAGAATCTGAACTGAATTTAGCATTACGATTTCATTCGAAAAAATTGAGTATACCGATAAGCGATCAAGTCCGCCTCTTCTCTGGTGGTCCCCACGGTCAATCGTCTGCTGCGGACGCCTGAGCTGCTGGAACAGACCGAGTGGGCGGCGAAGTCGGCGGCGTGGTTCTGGAATTCGAGAAGCCGGAACGTGCCGGCCGATGCCGGAATTTGAGGCGCAAGCGGCGAACGAAGCCGGGGAGCGCGAAAAAGGAACAATCCCTCAACAGTCAATCAACAAAGCGATTCAAGATGGTGTCTAGTCCTGAATAAGGTTTACACCTGTTTCAGGACTGGACACTGAGATTTGCAAAGCCCTCGCCGCGCTACATCATCAGGTCGGCTCTAACCTTCATGTAAGCCGTAGGCTTACATTTGCCGGAACACCAAAAGCCAGGACCTGGATCCACCGATGGTTACTGAGCGACTTGATTAAAAGTTTTTCGGATGTCGGTGCCGAGTATTTCGGTGATCTTTTGATAGCCTTCAAAGTTCGGATGGACTGCGTTATCCCAGAAATAGCTTTGGCTGTTTGGAAGCTTCCTGAACTCGGAGCCCAAGTCGATAACTTTGCAGTCGCATCCCTCGCCATTCCACGCAAGTAACAATCTGTTCACTTCTTCATTGTGTGCATCATGTTCGTCAAGACGAGGAAGCAGGGTGGAGATGATGACCTGTCCGCCTTTTTCGTTCAGTGCCTTCGCAATCGCTTTCAGGTTTTCAATCGTTTTCGGTGCCGCCCAAAAATTCCAATCGTTTGTTCCTGCAAGCACAAAGTAATAATTGGATGGTTTGATTTTGTCCAGGCGGTCAATGACTTGCTGGGTATTGTTGCCACCTTCACCGGCATGGCCATAACCAACCACATCGGTGTGAGGCCCTACAAACTGCACTCCAGGCAACTCTGGGGCGAGTAGGCAACGGAAATAACGGCCGTAGCTCCACCAGGTAATCGAGTCGCCTACCATCGTCAGGGTTTTAGCGTTTTTCACGGGTTCTGTTTTAAGGGCGTAAAACTCGTAGATCCCGGTTTTTTTCGGAGCTTTTCCGGATTCCCACTCAACGTTCCCGACATAAGAAACCCCGTCAATCAGGAAAGCCTCACCCACACGGAATCTCGCAGATGATTTGCCGGAATCCATTTCATAAAGAGTGTCAAAGTCGAACACTGCATTCTTGCCAGTGATGTCGCCGGTCTCCGGCGAGAATTTGATCGCGTCGGATTTCAGCCTTTTCGTCTCAAAAGACCCAATCAGGGTTTTCCCGACGATGGTCGTGGGTTGCATCTCGCAGGTTGCTTGCGCTGTAGAGGCGCACAGCATGAGGAAAAATATTATTTTGCGCATTGGAGCGATCAGATTCATGCCGAATGATGAGCGGGAGTCTACAAGGAGAATGATCGGGTGTCTGTCACATGGCCATCATTGCAAACAAGCGCAGCGCCGGCCTGAGTGAGGATCTTCTTTGCACCTGCTTGCAGCTCGCGAATGACTTTGTTTTCTTTTCTTCGTTTGCGTCTCCCGCGTGGGGGAGGGGCAATCCCCGATTTTATGGGCTACTACTGACAGGCTGATCCAACTCAAACCTGACTGGAGTATCTCGATGCTTGCCCACTGGTTTTTTGCGGCGATTCATCTCTTGGCTTACGCCCTGGGTTTCTGGGCCGTACTGACCCGCGGCAGCGCTTTTCGGCGGTTGGCCTTGGGGCTGGGTGAGGCGCGCAGCGTCTTGATTGCAGATAATCTGTGGGGCATTTCAGCGGTCATTCTGCTGGTCACCGGTGGGATGCGAGCCTTTGCCGGGTACGAAAAGGGCACTGACTACTATCTTCACCAGCCATTGTTTCATCTGAAGATGACACTTTTCGTACTGATTCTGCTACTTGAAATCGCGCCGATGATCACCCTGATCAAATGGCGGATTGCGCAGGCGCGTGGCGCAGCCATTGATGCCAGTCGTGCGAAGCTGTTCGCGCGGATCAGCCATATCGAAGCGCTGCTGGTGATGTTGATGGTCGTGGCGGCCACGGGTATGGCGCGGGGAGTGACGTTTGGTTAGCCGAGTACGAATGCATACTTCCCCAGGCTTAATCCGAAACGTCCGACAGCCATGACGTGAGACATGCCGGTAGTATCGGCTTCACGTTCGGGGGTGGGGGATGCAGGAGTGATCGCTGTGCGTGAATCTTTAGCCAGCCGTGGTTCGGGGACGAACAGGCTGGCTACTGACTGCAGCAGGATTCAGGATTGCGGCTTGTCCGGGGCGGTCAGGCCTGCCTGAATGCGCTGATAGATTTCTTCGCGGTGTACCGCAACGTCTTTCGGGGCGTTGATGCCAATTCTGACTTGCTGGCCGCTTACGCCCAGAATGGTGATCGTAATGTCATCGCCAATATTTATGCTTTCACCGACTTTGCGGGTGAGTATCAGCATGGTCTTCTCCTTGATTGCTTTGTAGGGCACCTGATTCGGACAGTGCAGAGGTCGGTGGTATCTATAGATTAGTGCGAAGTTTCACGGTTTGGGTGCCTCTTTCTGACGCGCAGATGCTGCATTGATTCCCAAGGCGTAACTATACAGAGGCCGCCTCCATGATTCTCGTTGTTTTGCGCCCATTTTGCGGCACTCGAGAAGTATTCATGGGTGTTAAAATCTCCGCTTTCAGCATTCAGAGGGAAGCGTTGTGCGCAAAATGGCTTTGGTAATCGCAGTACTGGCATTGGCGGGATGCGGTGAGGATAAGCGCGCTGATGCGCCAAAGCCGCAGCCAGCCGTGGCGGCAGCGCCAGCGGCGGTATCTGCGCCGCAGTGGGATCTGGAAGTGCGAGGTGAAATAACCCAGGCTGTCAGCGACCTGAGTGGCTGGCTGATCGAGCACAGTTTCGTTTCCAGCGTGATCAAGGAAAATGGCAAGACCCGCATCCTGATGGGGCCATTCAATTCCAAAGCCGAAGCTGAAGCCAAGCAGGAAGAAGTGCGCGCGGCGCTGACCCGGGCGAAAAAACAGAACATCGAACTGCTGGTCATCGAGCATCCGGTGACTCAGTAAGACGTCATCGACCGCCCAAACGCTTGGGCGCCAGCAGCACGATTGAAAACGAAAAAGGCCTGGGGCATTCAACCCCAGGCCTTTTTGTTTTCAACAAGCGCTTAACCGCAAGCTTTCATGTCCACCGGCCCGACAAACTCGTTGCCGCGCCCCATCACGCACGCCACGCTCTGATTGCGCTGACGTTCCCAGGCCTGTACCGGATAGGTTTTGTTCCATGCTTCGTACAGTTGCCGATCCTGTTTCGACAGGCGCAAACCGTACTGCTTGCTCATGTAAAAGTACGTCCGGGCGATCATGCCGCGAATGGAAGGGCGGGGCATGACCTTTTTGGCCTTGAAGTCGACCTGGGTCAGGCACGAACCGTATTGACCCGATTGCTCCGGCAACCAGCCAAAACTGAAATTGCTGCGATCGCCATTCACCTCGCCGATGCTCGGCACCAGATTATGCAAGTCGGCCTCGGCCTTCTGGTAAGTCGGGTCGTAGCGCGTGCAGTTCTTGCGTCCGCCTTCCTGCCAGCACTGACGCTGATGGCCGATCTGCCAGGCGGGGACGATGTGTTCCCACTCGATGCGTGAAGCACGCTTGGCATTTTTGCGTGGCACATAACCGCAGGCCGACAGGTCCACCTTGTTGCCGGTGTATTTACAGCCGCAATAGAACTCGGTGGATTGCGGGGCGTACAGCTTCCAGGCGACTTTCTTGGCTTCGTTGAAGGTGCGCGGGGCGTCAGCTTGCGCGCCCATCGCGAAGAGCAAAAACAGCAAAGCAAAAAAACGGACACTCATTGACTCAATCTTCCTTCGGCACAACCCAGAAAATCTGCACACCGCCATCGTCGCGGTAGGCGAGGGTGACGTTGTCGTTTTCGTCGATTTCTTCGAGTAGTTGCTCCCACTCATCCACTGGCTCGTCCGGAAGACGGAAGATCAGGGCCGCCTTGGCTTTCTGGGCGGTGGGGGAGTTGATGATTTTCTGAACGCGCATACCCATGCGTACATAGGCATCAGGAGAGGCAGAGGTGGTGGCCACGGAATTGTCCTTATTAAGCTGTACGTGCATACAGTATTTAACTGTAGGCATTTTCGCAACTGCTTAAAATTCAAGAAAATCCTCTGACAGCAGTTTTTCCCGATTGGTGTAGGACGAAGGAGATTTTTTTATCAGATAGGAGGCCACTCGCCGCAGTGGGCGAGTGGTGAAAGCGGTGCCCGACCGGAACCGGTCGGGCGAGGGCGAATCAGTATTCCCAGAACATCCGTTGCAGCTCTTTGCTGTCGTTGGTCTTGGTCAGCGCGACCATGGCCAGGATGCGAGCCTTCTGTGGGTTCAGGTCATGGGCCACAACCCAGTCGTACTTGTCGTCCGGCTGTTCGGCGTTACGCAATACGAAGCCACCGGCGTTGACGTGGGAGGAACGAATGATTTGCACGCCATCCTTGCGCAGGGCTTGCAGGGCTGGAACCACGCGCGAAGACACCGAGCCGTTGCCGGTGCCTGCGTGGATGATGGCTTTGGCGCCGGATTGAGCCAGCGCTTTGTAGGCGGTATCACTCACGTTGCCGTAGGAATAGGCGATTTCGACGTCAGGCAGGCTCTTGATGTTCTTGATGTCGAACTCCGAGTCCATGGTGTGACGCTTGGCCGGCAGGCGGAACCAGTAGGATTTGCCTTCGACCACCATGCCGAGAGGACCCCAGGCACTTTTAAACGCCTCGGTCTTGATGTTGATCATCTTGCTGACGTCGCGACCCGACTGGATTTCATCGTTCATGGTCACCAGTACGCCTTTGCCGCGCGCATCTTTGCTGCCGGCCACGGCCACGGCGTTGTACAGGTTCAGCATGCCGTCTGCGGACATCGCGGTGCCTGGGCGCATGGAGCCCACGACGATGATCGGCTTGTCGGTTTTTTCCACCAGGTTCAGGAAGTAGGCAGTTTCTTCCAGGGTGTCGGTGCCGTGGGTGATGACGATGCCATCGACGTCTTTGCTGTCAGCCAGTTCGGCCACGCGACGACCCAGTTGCAGCAGGTTGTCGTTGGTAATGCTTTCGGAGGCGATCTGCATGACCTGTTCGCCGCGAACATTGGCCAATTGGCTCAGTTCCGGAACGCCGGCGATCAACTGTTCGATGCCGACTTTCGCCGCTTGATACGTCGCGCTGTTGGCGGCGCTGGCGCCCGCGCCGGCAATGGTGCCGCCGGTGGCCAGGATCACCACGTTCGCCAGTTTCTGTTTGGTTTCGACTTCTTTCGCCTGAAGGGCTGTCGGAAGGAGTAGCAGGAGGGCCAAGGCGCCCGGAACAAAAGTCTTGAAAGCAGATGTCATTATTTTTCTCTCTAGTAGTGAGACGGTGCGGATGCAGGTTCATCTAGATGCGCCCCGGACAGATCTGAATGTCTGGGGTGAATGAGAGGGAGCAGGATCTGTACCAGTCATGTCTGGAAATAAAAAATAGCTTTAACCCAATGATTTGTATCAATTATTCGGGCTGTGTTGAGCGAGGTTTAAACGCCCTGTTGTCCGGTTTTCCGAATATGTTTGTTATTTGCGTTCGGCTCTCCGAAAAGGGCTACGGCTTCTGTTGAACAGGTCTTCTTGCCAGACGGCAAATCATTGCTAAAGAAACCTGCGCGCAGGTCGATGCCTCTCTGAGGGATCTTTTTTTTTCAGGAGTTCACATGTCGTTTTCGATAGGCTTTCCCAATGCAGGCGCAATCACCATCGGTGGCAAATCCACCGCAACGATCAAAGCCTTGAGCGAATCAACTTCCGAGGCTTCGACACTGGCGTTGGGTACCGAGGAGGAGGGTGGCGCCACCAAGGTCCGGACCGGCGGCGCGGTGATCGAAACGAAAACGGAAAGCGATAGCGAAAGCGGCAGCGACCAAAGCGTCGTGGTGAAGATGTTGCTCAAGCGTATGCAGGAGCTGCAGCAGCAACTGCGTGAACAACAGCAACAATTGACAGCGGCTCAAGTGGCTAATTACCCGACACCGGAAGCCAAGACCGATGTCGTCATGTCGATTCAGGGGCAAATTGCCAACACCAGCGGGGCGCTGGCGGAAGTCACAGGCAATCTGGTCAAGGAACTGGCCAAGAGCTCCGGCTCGGGCGGTGTGATCAGCACCACGGCATAAGCGGTTTTGTTACCGCAAGCACAAACCGTGTTTTTCGGCCGTTGACAAATAGCGGCAGGGTTCGCATAGTTCGGTCTACGCAAACGTTTGCGCGGCACTGCCGATGGCTTGTTCCATCGGTTTACGCGGTGAAACTTATGCCAGCGCAAGCGTTGCTCAGAATAATCATAAGATCGGAGTGAACCCATGAAGCTGCCATTCGCTGGACGTCTTCTCGCTGTCGCTATGCTGGCTGCCGCATCCACCGCGTTGCCTGTCTCCTCGGCCTTCGCCGACACTGAAAAACCCAAAGTCGCACTGGTCATGAAATCTCTGGCCAACGAATTCTTCCTGACCATGGAAGACGGCGCCAAGGCCTACCAGAAAGATCACTCCGCCGATTTCGACCTGATCTCCAACGGCATCAAGGACGAAACGGACACTGCGGGCCAGACACGTATCGTCGAGCAAATGATTCTGGCCAAGGTCAATGCACTGGTGATCGCACCTGCTGACTCGAAGGCCATGGTCCCGGTGATCAAGAAAGCCATCGATGCCGGCATCACCGTGGTCAACATCGATAACCAGCTGGATCCAGCGGTCGTCAAAAGCAAAAACATCAATGTTCCGTTCGTAGGTCCCGACAACCGCAAGGGTGCGCGTCTGGTGGGTGAGTACCTGGCCAAGCAGCTGAAGGCCGGTGACGAAGTCGGCATCATCGAAGGTGTGTCCACCACCACCAACGCCCAGGCTCGCACTGCAGGTTTCAAGGATGCGATGGAAGCGGCGCAGATCAAGGTCGTGTCCCTGCAATCCGGTGATTGGGAAATCGATAAAGGCAACAAGGTCGCCGCGTCGATCCTCAGCGAATACCCGCAAGTCAAAGCCCTGCTGGCCGGCAACGACAGCATGGCTGTCGGCGCAGTGTCTGCCGTGCGTGCCGCGGGCAAGGCCGGCAAGGTGCAAGTGGTCGGCTACGACAACATCAACGCCATCAAGCCGATGCTCAAGGATGGCCGTGTCCTGGCCACCGCTGACCAGTTCGCTGCCAGGCAAGCCGTGTTCGGCATCGAGACGGCGCTGAAGATCGTCAAGGGTGAGAAAGTCGACAGCGGCACCAACGGCGTAATCGAAACTCCGGTAGAGCTGGTTACCAAGTAGTCCTTCTGGCGACACAACGGTGCTCGCCCGTCCGGGCGAGCGCATGGAGAGTTTTTATGTCTGTTTGCGCTCCGAACGCTGTCCTCTCGGTCAGCGGTATCGGCAAGACCTACGCGCAGCCTGTCCTCACCGGTATCGACCTGACGCTGATACGCGGCGAAGTGTTGGCGCTGACCGGCGAGAACGGCGCCGGCAAAAGCACGCTGTCGAAGATCATTGGTGGATTGGTCGCGCCGACCACCGGCCAGATGCAATTCCAGGGGCAGGATTACCGCCCCGGCAGCCGTACCCAGGCTGAAGACCTGGGCATTCGCATGGTCATGCAGGAACTCAATCTGTTGCCGACCCTGTCGGTGGCGGAAAACCTGTTTCTCGATAACCTGCCCAGCAACGGCGGCTGGATCAGTCGCAAGCAATTGCGCAAGGCCGCGATCGAAGCCATGGCACAGGTCGGGCTCGATGCGATCGACCCGGACACCCTCGTCGGCGAACTGGGCATCGGTCACCAGCAAATGGTCGAGATCGCCCGCAACCTGATCGGCGATTGCCATGTGCTGATCCTCGACGAACCGACCGCGATGCTGACGGCCCGTGAAGTCGAAATGCTGTTCGAGCAAATCACGCGCCTGCAAGCTCGTGGCGTGTCGATCATCTATATCTCCCATCGCCTCGAAGAGCTGGCGCGGGTGGCTCAGCGCATTGCGGTGTTGCGCGACGGCAATCTGGTTTGCGTCGAGCCGATGGCCAACTACAACAGTGAGCAATTGGTGACCTTGATGGTTGGCCGTGAGCTCGGTGAACACATCGACATGGGGCCGCGCAACATCGGCGCGCCGGCGTTGACGGTCAAGGGGCTGACCCGCTCCGACAAAGTGCGCGATGTCTCCTTTGAGGTGCGCGCCGGCGAGATCTACGGGATCTCCGGTTTGATCGGGGCAGGGCGCACCGAGTTGCTACGCCTGATCTTCGGCGCCGACACAGCGGACAGCGGCACGGTTGCGCTGGGTTCGCCGGCACAGGTCGTGAGTATTCGTTCGCCGGCGGACGCGGTCGGTCACGGCATTGCCCTGATCACCGAAGACCGCAAGGGCGAGGGCTTGCTGCTGACGCAATCGATCAGCGCGAATATTGCCCTGGGTAACATGCCGGAGATTTCCCGCGGCGGTTTCGTCAACAACGGTGACGAGATGTCGTTGGCCCAGCGTCAGATCGACGCCATGCGCATCCGCAGTTCCAGCCCGACGCAATTGGTCTCGGAGTTGTCCGGCGGCAATCAGCAGAAAGTCGTGATCGGCCGTTGGCTGGAACGCGATTGTTCGGTGTTGCTGTTCGACGAGCCGACTCGCGGCATCGACGTCGGCGCCAAATTCGACATCTATGCACTGCTCGGTGAGCTGACTCGTCAGGGCAAGGCGCTGGTGGTGGTGTCCAGCGACCTGCGCGAATTGATGCTGATCTGCGACCGCATCGGCGTACTGTCGGCGGGGCGCCTGATCGAGACATTCGAGCGCGACAGCTGGACCCAGGATGACTTGCTTGCCGCTGCTTTTGCCGGCTATCAAAAACGTGATGCGCTGCTCAACGAAGCAGCGCCTAGGGATCTTCCATGAAAACTGCAACATCTGCCGGTAAACGTAGTGGCAATTTTTACGGCCTCGGCACCTATCTGGGCCTGGCCGGTGCCTTGCTGGCGATGGTCGCGCTGTTCTCGGTCCTGAGCAGCCATTTTCTGTCTTACGACACGTTCAGCACCCTGGCCAACCAGATTCCGGACTTGATGGTGCTGGCGGTCGGCATGACGTTCGTGTTGATCATCGGCGGCATCGACCTGTCGGTGGGCTCGGTGCTGGCACTCGCGGCGTCGACGGTCAGCGTGGCGATTCTCGGCTGGGGCTGGAGCGTATTGCCGGCAGCATTGCTCGGTATGGCGGCGGCCGCATTGGCAGGGACGATCACCGGTTCGATCACCGTGGCGTGGCGGATTCCTTCGTTCATCGTCTCCCTCGGCGTGCTGGAAATGGCGCGTGGTGTGGCGTATCAGATGACCGGCTCGCGCACCGCCTATATCGGTGATGCCTTTGCCTGGCTGTCCAACCCGATCGCCTTCGGCATTTCGCCGTCGTTCATCATTGCCTTGCTCATCATCTTCATTGCCCAGGCCGTGTTGACTCGCACGGTGTTCGGTCGCTATCTGATCGGCATCGGCACCAACGAAGAAGCCGTGCGTCTGGCAGGGATCAATCCGAAACCCTACAAGATTCTGGTGTTCAGTCTGATGGGACTGCTGGCCGGTATCGCCGCGCTGTTCCAGATTTCCCGCCTGGAGGCAGCGGACCCGAATGCCGGCTCCGGCCTGGAACTGCAAGTGATCGCCGCGGTGGTGATTGGCGGCACCAGCCTGATGGGCGGGCGCGGTTCGGTCATCAGCACGTTTTTCGGGGTGTTGATCATCTCGGTACTGGCGGCCGGTCTGGCGCAGATCGGCGCAACCGAACCGACCAAACGCATCATCACCGGCGCGGTCATCGTGGTGGCGGTGGTGCTTGATACCTATCGCAGTCAGCGCGCAAGCCGGCGGACCTGAGTCATGGCAACAATCAAGGATGTGGCAGCGCTCGCGGGGATTTCCTACACCACGGTTTCCCATGTGGTGAACAAGACCCGGCCTGTCAGCGAAGAAGTGCGGATCAAGGTCGAAGCGGCAATCAAAAGTCTCGACTACGTGCCCAGCGCCGTGGCCCGCTCATTAAAAGCCAAGACCACCGCGACTATTGGTCTGCTGGTGCCCAACAGCCTCAACCCGTACTTCGCCGAGCTGGCGCGCGGCATCGAGGATTACTGCGAGCGCAATGGCTATTGCGTGATCCTCTGCAATTCCGATGACAACCCGGACAAGCAACGCAGCTACCTGCGCGTATTGCTGGAAAAGCGCATTGACGGGCTGATCGTGGCGTCGGCCGGTGGGGACGCGGTGCTGGCAGAAGGTCTGGCGGGCGTGCGAACGCCGATGGTGATTGTCGACCGTGGGCTGGAAGGGGTTGATGCGGACCTGGTGCGCATCGATCACGAGTACGGCGCTTATCTGGCGACCCGTCATCTTCTGGAATTGGGGCATCGGGACATCGCCACCATTGGCGGGCCGGCCAGTACCAGCGTCGCGCAGATGCGTCTGGCAGGTTATTGCCGCGCCTTGAAAGAGGCGGGCGTCGAAGTGCCTCGCGAACGCATACTGGAAAGCGACTTCACCAGTACCGGCGGTTACAGCGCGGCCGCGATCCTCCTGGAAAACAATCCGCCCAGCGCCATCTTCGCCGGTAACGACATGATCGGCATCGGCGTGTTGCGCGCCGCCGCCGAGCGCAATATTCGTGTGCCGAGCGAACTGTCGGTGATTGGCTTCGACGATATCCAGATGAGCCGTTATGTCTACCCGGCGCTGACCACCGTGGGGCAGTCGATCCTGCAGCTTGGCGAGATGGCGGCCGAAGTGCTGTTGCGCAGGATCGCCACACCGGCCATGGCCACCGATCAACGGATCGTAACGCCCAGTATTGTCCTGCGCGAATCGACTGCACCGCTGGCCGGTGTGTTTGCCCACTTCCGTTAAACAGAAAGCACCGTTGAAATTGCATTTATGAGTAGTGATGTATGCCAGCAAAAGTAGTGGTGATAGGCAGCCTGAACATGGACCTGGTGACCCGGGCCTCCCGGCTGCCCCGTGGCGGTGAAACGCTGATTGGTGAGTCGTTTGCCACGGTCTCCGGTGGCAAGGGTGCCAATCAGGCGGTTGCTGCGGCGCGACTGGGTGCGCAGGTGTCGATGGTCGGTTGCGTGGGCAGCGATGCCTATGGCGAGGAACTGCGCGGAGCGCTGTTGGCCGACCGTATCGATTGTCAGGCGGTCAGCACCGTCGATGGTGCCAGCGGTGTGGCGCTGATTGTGGTCGATGACAACAGCCAGAACGCGATCGTGATTGTCGCCGGTGCCAACGGTGCATTGACGCCAGCAGTGATTGACCGCTTCGATGCGGTGTTGCAGGCAGCGGATGTGATCATCTGTCAGCTCGAAGTGCCGGATGCCACGGTCGGTCATGCGCTCAAGCGCGGTCGTGAACTGGGTAAAACCGTGATTCTCAACCCGGCGCCCGCCAGCCGACCGTTGCCGGCAGACTGGTATGCGGCCATCGACTATCTGATCCCTAACGAGAGCGAGGCCTCGGCCCTTAGCGGTTTGCCGGTGGATTCACTGGAAACCGCCGAAGTCGCAGCGACCCGATTGATCGCCATGGGGGCCGGCAAGGTGATCATCACCCTCGGTGCCCAAGGCTCGCTGTTTGCCAATGGAAGCAGCTTCGAACACTTTCCGGCGCCGAAGGTAAAGGCGGTCGATACCACGGCGGCGGGCGATACCTTTGTCGGCGGTTTTGCTGCCGCACTGGCCGCCGGCAAAAACGAGGCGCAAGCGATCCGTTTCGGCCAGGTCGCTGCGGCGCTGTCAGTGACCCGTGCCGGCGCGCAACCCTCGATCCCCACTTTGTCCGACGTACAGGCCTTTAAAGCACCATGAAAAAAACACCGTTGCTCAACATCGCGCTGTCGCGACTGATCGCTTCCCTGGGGCATGGCGACATGGTCGTGATTGGCGATGCCGGCCTGCCGGTTCCGCCGGGTGTCGAGCTGATCGACCTGGCCTTGACCCACGGCGTTCCGGATTTCATCAGCACGTTGAAGGTTGTGCTCAGCGAAATGCAGGTCGAAAGCCACGTCTTGGCCCTGGAAATTATGGACAAACAGCCGTCGGCGCTGGTGACGCTGGATGAGTTGAATGCCGAAGGTTCGCTGGGCCGGCGTGAGCTGCTCAGTCATGACCAATTCAAAGTCCTGAGCCGACAGGCGCGGGCGATTGTTCGTACAGGCGAATGTCAGCCGTACTGCAACGTCGTGCTGGTGGCCGGGGTCACGTTCTGATTCGTTTTCGTCTGTCTGCTTTTCCACGCACAAGGAGTGCGCTATGTACCGCTATGCTCAGAAATTGCACTATCTGCTCCGGAGTCTGCTGCTTTTGTCCCTGATTACCGCAACAAGCGCCCAGGCGGCGGAAAAGATCGACTTGATCATCGACACCGACCCGGGTGCCGACGACGTGGTCGCTTTGCTGTTTGCGCTGGCGTCACCAGAAGAACTGAACATCCGCGCGTTGACCACCGTCGCCGGCAACGTGCGTCTGGACAAGACCTCGCGTAATGCGCGGCTGGCCCGCGAATGGGCGGGGCGCGAGGATGTGCCGGTTTATGCCGGTGCGCCGAAACCGCTGATGCGTACGCCGATTTATGCCGAGAACATTCATGGTAAGGAAGGCCTGTCGGGCGTCACCGTGCATGAGCCGAAGCAGGGTTTGGCAAAGGGTAATGCAGTCAATTACCTGATCGACACCTTGAAAACCGCCAAACCCCACAGCATCACCATCGCTATGCTCGGTCCACAGACCAACCTGGCGCTGGCGCTGATCCAGGAGCCCGAAATCGTTCAGGGCATCAAGGAAGTGGTGATCATGGGTGGTGCTCACTTCAACGGGGGCAACATCACCCCGGTGGCCGAGTTCAACCTGTTCGCCGACCCGCAGGCTGCTGAAGTGGTGCTGAAAAGTGGCGTCAAACTGACCTATCTGCCATTGGACGTGACCCACAAAATCCTCACCAGCGAAGCGCGCCTGAAGCAGATCGCCGCACTGAACAACAATGCCAGCAAGCTGGTGGGCGATATTCTCAACGAGTACGTTAAGGGCGACATGGAGCACTACGGTCTCCCGGGTGGCCCGGTACATGACGCCACGGTCATTGCCTACCTGCTCAAGCCGGAGCTGTTCTCCGGCCGTTCGGTCAATGTGGTGGTTGATAGCCGCGAAGGCCCGACCTTTGGTCAAACCATCGTCGACTGGTATGACGGCTTGAAAGCGCCGAAAAATGCGTTCTGGGTTGAGAGTGGCGATGCCCAGGGTTTCTTCGACCTGCTGACCCAGCGTCTGGCTCGTCTGAAGTAAGTTGTACTCCCGCAGGTGCCAGCCTGCGGGGTTACTCCCTTTCGTTGTATTCAGCGCCCTTGTAGTCGGCCGGGTACTTCTCGAATATCTGTGCGATGAAGGTTTGCGCCGCTTCAGTCCCCAGTTCCTTGACCAATAGATCGATACCAATGATTGCCAGCTCTTCCGGACTGCCCGGGCTGTAAGAGCTGTGGCCTTGCGGCCACTTGGCTTTGATGTCGGCGTCGATGCTTACGGTGGTCATGTTGGCGCTCGTGAATTCGGGAAAGTCTGGGTGTGAGTTAAGCATTTTGCAGAGTGTTTGGCACTCCGACTTAGGCATGAGGGAAAGGCTATGCGACACTTGGGTTTTGATGATTTTTCAAGGACCGTGCTGTGCAGATTGATTTGAACTCTCCTGACGGCTTGACCCTTGAGGCAGTGCGCCAGCTGCTGGCCTCTGCCAGTGATGATGAGCACACCCAATTGCGGGTGACCAAGGGCGGCATCGCTTACATTTCATCGGGTGTCGTGGGCGGCACGGACATCGGCGGGCTGCTGTTTCGTCTGGAGACGTGGGCCAAGGGCTCGGGGTATGTGGGATTGGTCGCGGCCAGTGACGAGGTGTGGGTCATGCAGATCTTCAATGCGCTGAAAGAGAACTGGCCATCACCACCATTCGATTACATCGATATTTATTGAGCGCAGGTCATATTCAGTCACGATTGCGGGGTGAATGACCGGGAGTGCTCAGGCAAACTCGCCGCTTGTCCGGGGCGAGGGCAGGGCGCTGGCGCTGCCTGTGAAACCAAACGCCAGATTGGCGGTCGCACGATCTCAGCTTAACTATTGAAAAAAGGAGGCTTCATGCCTTGGAAGCTCGCGTCATTGGGTACTTTGTTGGCCGCTAGTCTGCTGGCAGGTTGCAGCAGCACATCTACCGAATCGGCAACAGACCCTGTCACGACGACGGATACCGGCCACAGTCGATGCGAAGCAAAGGCTGCCGAATTCACCATTGGCAAAAAGGCTTCGCCCGCGCTGCTGGAACAGGCACGTGTTCGAGCAGGCGCGCAGAATGCCCGTATCCTCAAGCCTGACGATATGGTGACGCTGGAGTACCGCTCCGACCGCTTGAACCTGAACACCGATGCCAACCTGGTGATCACGCGCATCAACTGCGGCTGATAGCGTCCGGCTTTTGCTTCACCCATAAAAAACCCCGTCACATGGACGGGGTTTTTTTAGTGCGCCAAGAAATTACTCTGGGCGAACTTGAGCAGCTTGCATACCCTTTTGGCCTTTCTCAGCCACGAAGGAAACAGTCTGGCCTTCTTTCAGGCTTTTGAAACCGTCGCTTTCGATAGCTTTGAAGTGTACGAACAGGTCGTCACCGCCACCTTGAGGAGTGATGAAGCCGAAGCCTTTTTCATCGTTGAACCATTTAACGGTGCCGGTTTGGCGATTAGACATGGTGTATCTCCAAGAAACATATATTTTCAGTAGTACTGTGCTGCTCAGGCCAACTGGGCACACCGGGGTATCATAGTCGAAATGTTCGCTTTGGGAGCCCCCCGGACGTGCTGTTTGCCCTACAGTCGCGCTTTCTTTGTTGCCTGATGTGGCTGAAAGCCCCGATTTAAAAGGCTTTCAGCCGAAAGTAAAGACGATAAAAAAACCTGTAAAACCTGCATAAATTGTCGAAAAAAGCGGTTTTCAGATGCCTTTTACCGGCGCGAAACCCTTTTTTGACACCTTGTCGGGCTTATTTTTTCTGCGGATTATTGGCCTTGCACTTGGAAATCTGGGTCAGGGCCTGTTGTTTCAGGGCGTCACTGGCCTGGTTGTCCATCAACGACTGAATGTCGCTGGCCGGGTATGACTTGATGGCATCGGCACCACAAGCGCAGTGGGCTTTTGCCGCTGCAGCGCCGATCTGAGGGGTTGCCGCTTGAGTGCACTGAGCCATGTATTTCTCGCGCTCGCCCTTCGGCCAATCGGCATGGGCGGCCAACGGCAGCAACAGGACGATGGGGGCGACTACTGCGAACAAACGATTCAGACGCATGCTGGGATGCTCCTTGTGGGTCAATGTCTTGTTATCTGAGGGGTAAAGCGGGGTTCAAGTTCAGCACTCTGGCATAAAAAGGACTGATTTGCCCCAGCAGAAAACCTCGGCACCGCGACGACCGTTCATCTGTGCTAGCATGCCTGGCTCGAGTATTTGCAAGCTCCGCAGACCTTCAGTCACGGTGGCGGCAGATGTTCGAATAACCCTGATTTGAATCCCAGTCACTCTGGTTCGGTTTTCCGGTTGGCCGCAAGGCTCCTGCCGCTGTAAGGCAGGCGTTCGTCATTGAATGGCCTGGACCGGATCTTGTACTGGCTCATCCCAACCCACGTGACCTTTGGTAGGGGTCACCACTAGGAGAGGAGGCGCCATGCCAACTATTACTCTTCCCGACGGCAGTCAACGTTCATTCGATCACCCGGTTTCCGTAGCCGAGGTCGCCGCATCCATTGGTGCAGGTCTGGCCAAGGCCACCGTGGCCGGCAAGGTCGATGGCAAGCTGGTCGACGCCAGCGACATCATCAGCGCCGACGCTACGCTGCAAATCATTACGCCAAAGGATGAAGAGGGGCTGGAGATCATTCGCCACTCTTGCGCCCACCTGGTTGGCCATGCGGTCAAGCAGCTGTATCCGACCGCCAAAATGGTCATCGGCCCGGTCATCGACGAAGGCTTCTATTACGACATCGCCTTCGAGCGTCCTTTCACTCCGGACGACCTGGCCGCCATCGAACAGCGCATGCAACAGCTGATCGAAAAAGATTACGACGTGATCAAGAAAGTCACTCCGCGCGCCGAAGTGATCGAAGTGTTCAAGGCCCGTGGCGAAGACTACAAGCTGCGCCTGGTCGAGGACATGCCGAACGAACAGGCCATGGGCTTGTACTATCACGAAGAATACGTCGACATGTGCCGCGGTCCGCACGTGCCGAACACCCGCTTCCTGAAATCCTTCAAGCTGACCAAGTTGTCCGGCGCCTACTGGCGTGGCGATGCCAAGAACGAGCAATTGCAGCGCGTTTACGGCACCGCATGGGCGGACAAGAAGCAGCTGGCGGCTTACATCCAGCGCATCGAAGAAGCTGAAAAGCGCGATCACCGCAAGATCGGCAAGCGCCTGGGCCTGTTCCACACCCAGGAAGAGTCGCCGGGCATGGTGTTCTGGCACCCGAACGGCTGGACGCTGTATCAGGTACTCGAGCAGTACATGCGCAAGGTTCAGCGCGACAACGGCTACCTGGAGATCAAGACTCCACAAGTCGTTGACCGCAGCCTGTGGGAGAAATCCGGGCACTGGGCCAACTACGCCGACAACATGTTCACCACTCAGTCGGAAAACCGCGACTACGCCATCAAGCCAATGAACTGCCCTTGCCACGTGCAAGTGTTCAACCAGGGCCTGAAAAGCTACCGCGAGTTGCCGATGCGCCTGGCCGAGTTCGGTGCCTGCCACCGTAACGAGCCATCGGGTGCGCTGCACGGCATCATGCGTGTGCGTGCGTTCACTCAGGACGACGCCCACATCTTCTGCACCGAAGAGCAGATGCAGGCCGAATCCGCTGCGTTCATCAAGCTGACCATGGACGTCTACGCCGACTTCGGCTTCAAAGATGTCGAGATGAAGCTGTCCACTCGTCCGGAAAAACGCGTCGGTTCCGACGAGCTGTGGGACCGCGCCGAAGCCGCATTGGCTGCAGCCCTTGATAGCGCTGGCCTGCCGTACGATCTGCAGCCGGGCGAGGGTGCGTTCTACGGTCCGAAGATCGAGTTCTCGCTGAAAGATTGCCTTGGTCGCGTCTGGCAGTGTGGTACCCTGCAGCTCGATTTTAACCTGCCTGTCCGTCTGGGAGCCGAATACGTCTCCGAAGACAACAGTCGCAAGCATCCGGTGATGTTGCACCGGGCGATCCTTGGATCCTTCGAACGTTTCGTCGGAATCCTGATCGAGCACTACGAGGGTGCATTCCCTGCGTGGCTGGCTCCGACCCAGGCAGTGATCATGAACATCACTGACAAACAGGCCGATTTTGCCGCCGAGGTTGAAAAAACTCTCAACGAAAGCGGATTTCGTGCCAAGTCTGACTTGAGAAATGAAAAGATCGGCTTTAAAATCCGCGAGCATACTTTGCTCAAGGTTCCCTATCTCTTGGTTATCGGAGATCGGGAAGTCGAGATGCAGACTGTCGCTGTGCGTACTCGTGAAGGTGCTGACCTGGGCTCGATGCCCGTCGCCCAGTTCGCTGAGTTTCTCGCGCAAGCGGTTTCCCGGCGTGGTCGCCCAGATTCGGAGTAATTATTATTAAGCGTGAAATGAGACAAGATAAACGAGCTGCACCGAAAGCCCCGATCAACGAGAATATCTCGGCACGCGAGGTTCGGTTAATTGGGGCTGAAGGTGAACAGCTTGGGATTGTGTCAATTGAAGACGCGCTTCTTAAGGCTGAAGAGGCCAAGCTGGATTTGGTGGAGATTTCCGCCGATGCAGTACCCCCTGTTTGCAAACTGATGGACTACGGCAAATCGATCTTCGAGAAGAAGAAGCAGATTGCCGCGGCCAAGAAAAACCAGAAGCAGATTCAGGTTAAAGAAATCAAGTTTCGTCCAGGGACGGAGGAAGGGGATTACCAGGTAAAACTGCGCAACCTGGTACGTTTCCTGAGTGATGGGGACAGGGCCAAGGTATCCTTGCGATTCCGCGGCCGTGAGATGGCCCACCAGGAGCTGGGGATGGAACTCCTCAAGCGAGTTGAAGGTGACTTGCTCGAGTACGGTTCGGTCGAACAGCATCCTAAGATGGAAGGACGCCAGCTGATCATGGTCATCGCCCCGAAAAAGAAGAAGTAATCAACAGGGCACGGCAGGCCTTCTGATTATGTTTATCAACTGAATGCGGAGTATCCGAACATGCCAAAAATGAAAACGAAAAGTGGTGCTGCTAAGCGGTTTCTGAAAACTGCTAACGGTATCAAGCACAAGCACGCTTTCAAGAGCCACATCCTGACTAAAATGTCGACCAAGCGTAAGCGTCAACTGCGCGGTAGCAGCTTGCTGCATCCGTCTGACGTGGCAAAAGTCGAGCGCATGCTGCGCCTTCGTTAATTTTAGTCAAGAATAGAGGAAGTAACTCATGGCTCGTGTAAAGCGTGGCGTCATTGCCCGTAAACGTCACAAAAAAATTCTGAAACTTGCTAAAGGCTACTACGGCGCTCGCTCGCGCGTATTCCGTGTTGCCAAGCAAGCGGTAATCAAGGCAGGCCAATACGCCTACCGTGACCGTCGTCAGAAAAAACGTCAGTTCCGCGCTCTGTGGATCGCTCGTATCAACGCTGGTGCACGTATCAACGGTCTGTCCTACAGCCGTTTCATCGCCGGCCTGAAAAAAGCGTCCATCGAGATCGACCGTAAGGTTCTGGCTGATCTGGCAGTGAACGAAAAAGCGGCGTTTGCTGCGATTGTCGAGAAAGCTAAAGCCACCTTGGCTTAAGTACCCCCGACAGTCACCCGGCCTCACCTCTGTGGGGCCAGGTGTTAAACGTCATAAATAGGGGAAGAGCCTTCAAGCTCTTCCCCTATTTTGTATCTGGAGTCTGTACATGGAAAACCTGGATGCGCTCGTCTCTCAAGCACTAGAGGCTGTGCAAAGCGCTGAAGATATCAATGCCCTGGAGCAAATCCGGGTTCACTACCTTGGCAAAAAGGGTGAATTGACTCAGGTGATGAAGACCCTGGGGAATTTGCCGGCAGAAGAGCGTCCGCAAGTCGGCGCCCTGATCAACGTTGCCAAGGAGCGTGTCACAGAGGTTCTCAATGCCCGCAAGGCACTGTTTGAAGAGGCCGACCTGGCCGCCAAACTGTCTGCCGAGTCCATTGACGTGACCCTGCCTGGCCGTGGCCAGACCTCGGGTGGTCTGCATCCGGTTACTCGCACTCTGGAACGTATCGAACAGTTCTTCACCCACATTGGCTACGGCATCGCCGAAGGTCCTGAGGTCGAAGACGATTACCACAACTTCGAAGCGCTCAACATCCCAGGCCATCACCCGGCCCGGTCGATGCATGACACCTTCTATTTCAATGCCAACATGTTGTTGCGCACCCATACCTCGCCGGTACAGGTCCGCACCATGGAATCGAAACAGCCACCGATCCGCATCGTCTGCCCAGGCCGTGTGTACCGTAGCGACTCCGATATCACCCACTCGCCGATGTTCCACCAGGTCGAAGGCCTGCTGGTCGATCGCGATATCAACTTCGCCGACCTGAAAGGGACCATCGAAGAATTCCTGCGCGTGTTCTTCGAAAAAGAACTGGCCGTGCGTTTCCGTCCTTCGTACTTCCCGTTCACCGAGCCATCCGCTGAAGTCGACATGGAATGCGTGATGTGCAGCGGTAAAGGCTGCCGTGTCTGCAAACAGACTGGCTGGCTGGAAGTGATGGGCTGCGGCATGGTTCACCCGAACGTGCTGCGCATGTCCGGGATCGACCCGGAAGAGTTTTCGGGCTTTGCCTTCGGCATGGGCGTTGAGCGTCTGGCCATGCTGCGTTACGGCGTGAACGACTTGCGTCTGTTCTTCGACAACGACTTGCGGTTCCTCGCGCAATTTCGCTAGTCGTAACGAATTCTTAGGAGAGCAGGATGAAATTCAGTGAACAATGGCTGCGTGGCTGGGTTAGCCCGCAGGTAAGTCGCGACGAGCTGGTTGCCCGTCTGTCGATGGCCGGTCTTGAGGTCGATAGCGTTACGCCGGCCGCCGGTGAATTCAGCGGTGTGGTGGTGGGCGAGGTGCTGAGCACCGAGCAGCACCCGGACGCTGACAAGTTGCGTGTTTGCCAGGTCAGCAATGGCTCGGAGACTTTTCAGGTCGTGTGCGGTGCGCCAAACGTGCGTCCGGGCCTGAAGATCCCGTTCGCCATGATCGGTGCCGAACTGCCGGGTGACTTCAAAATCAAGAAAGCCAAGCTGCGTGGCGTTGAGTCCAACGGCATGCTGTGCTCGCAAGCTGAACTGCAAGTGGGCGAAGGCAACGATGGCCTGATGGAGTTGCCGGTCGATGCGCCGGTCGGTCAGGACATTCGTGAATACCTGAACCTGGACGACGCCAGCATCGAGGTCGACCTGACCCCGAACCGCGGCGACTGCCTGTCCCTGGCCGGTCTGGCCCGTGAAGTCGGCGCGCTGTACGCCGCTGAAGTCACCCGCCCGGTCGTGGCGACCGTTCCAGCCGTGCACGATGAAGTGCGTTCGGTTGAAGTGCTGGCACCAGCCGCTTGCCCGCGTTACCTGGGTCGAGTGATCCGCAACGTCGACCTGTCCAAGCCTACGCCGCTGTGGATGGTCGAGCGTCTGCGTCGCGCCGATGTGCGCAGCATTGATGCGGCCGTCGACATCACTAACTACGTGATGCTGGAGCTGGGTCAACCGCTGCACGCGTTCGATCTCGCCGAAATCAATGGCGGCATCCGCGTACGTATGGCCGAAGAAGGCGAGAAGCTGGTGCTGCTCGACGGTCAGGAAGTCAGCCTGCGTAGCGATACGCTGGTGATCGCCGACCACACCCGCGCCCTGGCAATCGCCGGCGTAATGGGCGGCGAGCACAGCGGCGTCAACACCGCGACCACTCGTGACATTTTCCTTGAAAGTGCGTTCTTCGATCAGATCGCCGTGGCTGGCAAGGCTCGTTCCTATGGCCTGCACACCGACGCCTCGCACCGCTACGAGCGTGGCGTGGACTGGCAACTGGCCCGTGAAGCCATGGAGCGCGCCACTGGCCTGCTGCTGGACATCACTGGCGGCGAAGCCGGCCCGATCATCGAGACCGTCAGCGAACAGCACCTGCCTTCGATTGCGCCGGTTACTCTGCGTGCGCAACGCATCACTCAGATGCTGGGTATGGAAATGGATTCGACCGAAGTCGAGCGACTGCTCAGCGGCCTGGGTCTGAAGATTTCTGCCGATGGGGCAGGGCAGTGGCGCGTTGAAGTGCCAAGCCATCGCTTCGACATCAGCCTCGAAGTCGACCTGATCGAAGAACTGGCCCGTCTATACGGTTACAACCGTCTGCCGGTTCGTTACCCGCAAGCCCGACTTGCGCCGCAAGCCAAGGCTGAAGCGCGTAGCGATCTGCCTGAACTGCGTCGCCTGCTGGTGGCTCGCGGTTATCAGGAAGCGATCACCTACAGCTTCATCGATCCGAAACAATTCGAGTTGTTTAATCCGGGTGTCGAGCCGCTGCTGCTGGCTAACCCGATTTCCAACGACATGGCGGCCATGCGCTCGTCCCTGTGGCCTGGTCTGGTCAAGGCGCTTCAGCACAACCTGAACCGTCAACAGGATCGCGTGCGTCTGTTCGAAAGCGGTCTGCGTTTTGTCGGTCAGCTGGAAGGCTTGAAGCAAGAGCCGATGCTGGCGGGTGTCGTTTGCGGTACTCGTCTTCCGGAAGGCTGGGCGCAAGGCCGCGACGTCGTGGATTTCTTCGACGTGAAAGCTGACGTGGAAGCGGTTCTGGGCTTCGCCGGTGCACTGGATTCGTTCACGTTCGTGCCGGGCAAACACCCTGCGTTGCACCCGGGTCAAACCGCACGCATCGAGCGCGAAGGCCGTTTGGTAGGTTTCGTTGGCGCAATCCACCCTGAATTGTCGAAAACCCTCGGTCTCGATCGTCCGGTCTTCGTTTTCGAGCTGGTTCTGGCCGAAGTGGCGTTGGGTAAAATGCCTAAATTCCAGGAGTTGTCGCGCTTTCCTGAAGTGCGTCGTGACCTTGCGCTGATCGCCGAAAAAGACGTCGCAGCCAGTGCTGTACTGGACGTAATCCGTGAAAATGCAGGGGAATGGCTGACGGACCTCAGGCTATTTGACGTGTATCAGGGTAAAGGCATTGATCCTGATAGAAAAAGCCTTGCAGTCGGCTTGACCTGGCAGCATCCATCGCGCACTCTTAATGACGATGAGGTGAATACCACGACGCAAAACATCCTCACCTCGCTCGAACAAAGGTTGAACGCCACGTTAAGGAAGTGACGTATGGGGGCTCTGACGAAAGCTGAAATGGCGGAACGTCTGTATGAAGAGCTGGGCCTGAATAAACGGGAGGCCAAGGAATTGGTCGAACTGTTTTTTGAAGAAATCAGGCACGCTCTTGAAGACAACGAACAAGTCAAATTGTCCGGTTTCGGCAATTTCGACCTTCGGGACAAACGCCAGCGGCCTGGCCGCAATCCGAAAACGGGTGAAGAAATCCCGATCACGGCTCGCCGTGTGGTCACCTTTCGTCCAGGGCAGAAGTTGAAGGCCCGAGTTGAGGCTTATGCTGGAACCAAGTCATAACGACGAGCTACCCGTCATCCCAGGCAAACGCTACTTCACCATTGGTGAAGTCAGCGAGCTGTGTGCGGTAAAACCACACGTGCTGCGCTATTGGGAGCAGGAGTTTCCTCAACTCAACCCCGTCAAACGGCGCGGAAACCGTCGGTACTATCAGCGACAAGATGTGCTGATGATCCGGCAGATCCGCGCGCTTCTTTACGATCAAGGGTTCACCATCGGCGGCGCACGCTTGCGTTTGTCCGGCGATGAAGCCAAAGACGACACCACTCAATACAAACAGATGATTCGGCAGATGATCGCCGAATTGGAAGATGTGCTGGTGGTCCTCAAGAAATAAATTCATGCGTTTGAATACTTCCAGTTTTCAAAAGCTTGCGATATATTCTTGAGCGTTCTTCGAGATGAAGGACGAGTTTCACGCCTAGTCGGGGCGTAGCGCAGTCCGGTAGCGCACTAGCATGGGGTGCTAGGGGTCGAGTGTTCGAATCACTCCGTCCCGACCATATTCCCTGAGTAAAATCAGACACTTAAGCCGATCAGTTTAGATCGGCTTTTTTGTGTCTGCGCAAAACCCGCGCAAAACCCGCGCAAAACTGGCGCAAAACTACCCGGTGATTTCGCTGATATTCAGGTCCGGAATTGCCTTAGCCCAGACGATTCCCTCGTGGTCCCGCTGGTAGTTTTTGGTCATGCCCTCGCTCGCATGTCCTGCAATTTTCTGCCCATCCTTTCCGGTTTACTTCTACAGGTGCAGCGACAATGCTCGAACCTCGTGAAAGCCAGGCATCTCTTCTTCTTTCTATCCCTTGCATGACATCCTTCTGCACACGGTAAGCAATATCGACAAAATTCTGGGTGAGGGGTATGCAGTGGCTCATCCCGAGCTGATCGCGGCCTGCGTATCTGCAGCGACTTCTGAATTCAACAACGGTTTGATGATCGTCGCCATTCAGGAAGCAAGTGACAAAATCGCTAGCGCTCTTGAGGATGTAGCCAGAAGTCTTTGTCTGATTAATTCAATCAATCGTTACCCTCGCCGGCACTTAACTCGGTCGGTTTGGGGCGATCAAACCGCCGCTGTTGATTCCGGCGAATAATCCATCCACGAAAACTTTGTTGGTGACTTATGCCGCAAGTCGTTCTGCGGTAGTTTGATCTTTGCCCTGATGATTACGTCTCGGCACCGACCCAGTTTGCGAATCCTGTCGGCGTAATCGGCGGCGTCGAACATACTGCTGAGCTGCGCAACGCGCTTGCCGTCCATGATCTTGATCACTCGATCCTCTACGGCCTGAAGCCACTGGCTCATCGTGAGCTCAATCCGCTTACCCTTTTCGATCTTGAAGTCACGGACCTTGCGCTTCGCCTCTACGCGGGCAAAGTGCTCATTCATTCCGAATACGGCAAAGGTGCTCATGGCATCACTCCAGGCAGTCGAGCGCTTTTTGCAGCAGCGCATTCAGTGAAAGCTCCCGGTCGTCCGGGTCCATTGCTCGCTTGATCCACTGGCTGGCCTCGCCGGCACCATCGCGAAGATCTTCGAGTTCGTCTTCGTCATCGCTCGCCTGGCTTTCGAGGCGGCGTATGTCTTCGCGTAGTTCTTCACGCTCGGCGCTCGGATCGATGCTCTGCGAGGTTAATCGGCGGGTCAGTTCGGCGGCGGCCGCCGGATCAAGCGCGGCGTAGTGCAGGCACTCTTCGTCGCTTAACGCATTTGCGGGAATGCTCATTGGCAATCTCCAGGCAGACGCCTGCCTCGCCGACTGGCGTGCTTCGTTGAAGCGGGGTATTTGTGTTCGGCCCGGCATGGAGCCGGAAGGAGACGCGTGTGGGTACGATTGAACTCAGCGACCTGCGAGGTTATTTCAAGGAGCTTGCCGCTCCAGCATTTGAGGAGTTCTGGTTTGAGTACCAGGCTGACATACCTGTCGATATTGGCAGATTCATGTTCATCTACCGTCGGTTGGTAACGGCACTCTTCTTCTTAAACCACATGACTGATAAAGCAGCAAAGCAGCGCGGCGCCGAGAATCCTGCGGAGGTGATCAAGATGGTAAAAACCCGCGATCCGGAAGCAGGTACGGCGCTTGATGTTTGCCGCTTACTTACCAACGATGTTAAACACCCAAAGACGCAGTCCCAGACATTTAGCTTGCGAGATCGGGTAGGAACCGATGAGGATGGCGTAAATCAACTTCCTTGCTGGATCTACACCGACAAGTCCGGGAATAGCCATGACCTCTGCGATATTGCTCAGCGAGTCTGGAAATACTGGATTGATTATCGGCATGAGCGCGAAGTCTCCACGCCTCCGTGACAGGAAGCGAATGTGGCATTTTTGTGAGTGGTGGGGTATTACGGATAACCGGCATGGGGCCGGAATAAGGAGAGAAAGATGGTAGTCAGAAAAAGCACTACTAGAGGCAGCGTGCGGGTTGATTTGGCCGCCGCACCCGCAGGCGGATGGGACATTGCTTCGGTCAGCGTAAACGGTCGCGTAGTTCCTCCGACCCGCAAAGGTGAGTTCGCTACCGACCAAGAGGCAGAAAATGCGGCATTCGCCCGCGCCGAGGAGTTCGCCAAGCAGTTCAACCTCGATAAGCGATACTAGGTCGTAGAACCTCATCGCCGGGATCGCGCTTCAGCTCGGCCATGCTCTGCTCGTGAAAAGATTGCCACACCTTTTTGGGTATTTCGTAAGGTGTCGTGACACAGCGAAGCATTTGGGTAGCAGTCTCGAAGTCCGCAGCAATCACATTGCGTAGCAGGTTCTGATACACCTCCTGCTGGTTGTTGAAACCGTGCTCTTTCATCAAGCGCTTGAGGTCCGGCATGAACACGCCGGCCTCTTCAACCTTGAAGACACCAACACCCTTCTTCGCATCGTCCTCGGCCTTCTTGGCCCGTTTCTTCTTCTGCTTCAGCGATTCCGCCGTCGGCTCCTGCTGTTCCTCGGCCATGCCCAACCTCTTCAATTCCGTGGGTCGGTATATCCAGCCATGTCTGTCGTCGGCGCTGGCGCATTGATGGGGCGCCTGCTGAAGCGATACCCTGAATGTGGCAACGTTCTGATGAAGTACTACACCACACGGGACAAGGCTTTGGTTGATGTGGGTAAGAAATTGGGCTTCGGTGAAGAGAGGACCAGGCAGCTCTGGAAGGCTGGAATTGCTTGGACTGATGGAGCCTTGGATGTGTGGAGAGAGGCAGCGTAGCGGATGGTGTGGTTCGCAAGGGGGACGTATAGTTGAAAGCATGCCATGGAGGAGCTTAGAGCCGCTATTATGAGTCGTGTTTACAAATATCTTGATACCGATCGCTTAGGATTTTTGAGTGATGGTTTAATACGTTTCACTCCCCCAGGTGCTCTCAATGACCCGTATGAGTGCCTTCCATCCATATCTGAGGAGTTGGAGGCGCTCGCCATTGCGGAGATTAAAACTCAGCACTTCCGTAATTATGAACCACTACCTACAGACAGCCGCGCCCATCGTCGGCTGAAGTTAAAATCAGCCACCAAGTTGTGGGAACAAAAGCAAAAAACGCTTATTAGCAATCAGGCAAAGTTCAGTGGAAATTTTTTGGAAAATGCTCTGGGCAAAATGAATTCTGCCCTAGGGATTCTGTCAGTGAGCACGAGATGGGATAGTGCTTTGATGTGGTCGCACTATACGAATTCTTATTCCGGGTTTTGTGTGGGCTTCCATAGAGATCATGATTTTTTCAGCGGACAAAACGCACATCAACGACCGAATTTTCCGCTTTCGCCAGTGGAGTATTCGGTGCGGCGATTAGTAATGTCAGCTCGTCGGCTAAATCCAGAGGAGTCTATCCGGTTGCTTCTGACAAAATCAGTCAATTGGGAGTATGAAAAGGAGGAGAGGAAAGTCGCGTTTCTCAACCAGGCTGACGATACGATTGACTCCCAGCCGTTCAAAATATCTCTATTTAAGGTTCCCTTCGACGCGATCGCTGAACTGATAATTGGTAATCGTGCATCACCACAAGTAAAGCAACAGGTTCAGGAGGCCGCGAAACGGCTAAACGTTCCATGTTACGAAACGCGGGTGTCGAGAAACTCGTTTGATGTCGAGAGAGCGCTTTTACCTGTATTGAGTTGAATCGTATTAGCGAATTCAAGGTGTGCTTGACAGGGCCGGGCCCGATATGTAGATTTCAGTAGCTTTGCGGTTTTTCCGCGAGCAAAGCCCGGCCCTTGAGCCGGGTTTTTGCTATTTGAACAGACAAGGATGGTTTGCTTGAGCGGATATGAATTAGTTGCAGCATTGGCCAGTAACCTTTCGTGGCCAGTTGTGGCGCTGATCGTTTTGATTTCCCTTCGTAGCCAGATCGCGGTTGCAGCTACCAGAGTTGCCACATTTAAGGCAACGAAGGACGGCATTGAAATGACCATGGGTGAGACCTCCAAGGAGGTGATCGGTAAGGACCCTGCGCCGCAGATAGAAAAGGAAGTGCAGAAGAAGCAGATCCTCGCGAGCGGAGGAAGTGCTAGCGGTTCCTACAAGCTATACGCGAACGGTGTCATTGTTACTCGCCGTATGGTTACTTTGAGTCCCGGTCATTCTTCACATGATCTTGTTCTTCCCATTGCTATGGTGAACGAGGCCACAAGCGTCCAGTTTATTGGCGATATCCAGGCCAAGGTCGTGAAGCTGAACCAAACAACTATTGCGTTTGAGTTCACTCCATCAAATGTTGAGCGAATAGTTGAAGTTGTTGTGACTGGTCTTTGATTCGTAGGTGTTAGAACACGCCGCTACCAATAAAATTATTACGAAGCCTCGGCATTTGCCGGGGCTTTTTCGTTTTCGGCTCCAGCACACCCATTGCTCCGAGCTGGGAGTGCTGTTGGAGCCGATTTGTTACATCGATCGCGTCAGGCAGCCTCGACAGACACTGAAAGACGTTTGCCGAGAGCCGCCAATGCGTTTTCCAATTGCTCCATTTTCGAAGTGTGCAGGAAGTCGACCAGGCGATCACCCTGGGCCTGATGTACGCCGAGCAACCGGCACAGATCAGCCTTGCGCATATCGCGGGCCATCATCTCGTTCCATAGCGCGATCTTGGCAACGGTTACCGCTGGCAAGTGAACGACGTGCTCCCCCTCCAGTGGGGAAGATGCTGCCGGAATGGCGCGGCGCTCATCGACATAGATCGACAGGGTGGTCTCGATACCGTCCACCGCTTCACTCATTGCGTGCTGCTCATCATCGCCATAGCTGTTGAATTGCGGCAGGTCACGGCAGAACACGGCGAGCCCGGGTGCATCGTCTCGCTCAAATCGAATTGCATAGTTGTACATGGTCACTCCTCGGAGGTGATCGTCCAGCGTTCAGATGTGGTGAAGGGGCTCTCAGAGCCCCAGTTGTTTAATGATCGCCTTGCGGGTCGGTTCTGGCATTTCCTTGCTACCGTGATCCGCGAAGGTTGTCCTTTTGCCGTTTGGGGCGGTGACTTTGAAGTGGCTTCCTTTGCCTGCTTCGAAGGTCACCCCTTGGGCCTTCAACCATTGTCTGAACTCGCTGAACTTCATCACCTCGCCTCGTTGTTTGGATGAGTCCATTCTACAACATTTCTGTGTTAATATAACAGAAATGTGTTGTTTGCTTTTGGATTGTTTCTGGGCCTGCGCAGGCCCTTTTATTCCTTCACTCCCTTGCTGGGAGGATACCGAGATGCCAAACATGCCTGAAAAGGATCCTGGTCTGTGGGCCGCTGCGCTTGCCTGGTTGGTTTTGCATCAACCTCAACTCTTTGCCGCTGGTTTGTCGGTCGTTATTGCCGTACTGCGGGTGATGTATGGCGGTGGCACGCGCCGTCAGATGTACCTGGAGGGCGCGCTTTGCGGGCTGGTTACGCTGTCACTGGTGCCGCTACTCGAATGGATGGGCCTACCGCAAAGCATGGCCACATTCGCTGGAGGTACCGTCGGATTCCTTGGTGTAGAGAAGGTGCGCGGCTTCTACGAGCGCGCCGCAGCTCGCAAGGTAGAGGGCTAATTACAGTCAGAAGTGACGGGGTGAAAGATGCTTAAGACGATGCCCGCACCAATGTGGAGGAGCTTTCTAAGGCCTTGAGAACCGTTGGTAGCAAGCAACTCCCTTTTGCTTTTGCCCTGATGTCCACACGATTGGCGATGCTGGTTAAGCAAGGTGAGCTATCAGTGTTGAGGGCTCGTCTCGATAGGCCAACCGCAACCACGATGAATAGCCTTTATGTGAAGACCGCCAAGAAGGGCAACCCTGAGGCGCGCACCTTCTTTAAGGATGCGTGGGCCTCGGGCGTACCAGCAGAAACCTACCTGCAACAGGCAGTGAAGGGCGGTCGCCGGCCTCATAAGCGTTTCGAGAAAGCACTGATTGCCCGCGGCATCATGAAGTCAGGGCAGTACGCTATCCCAGCAGCATCAGCACTCAATCCGGAGGTCACTATGCGGATGAGGTTTACGCCGAGAGCCGAAAGCACGGCGTGCACTGGGTTGTGCCGATCCGTGGTGCGACCATCTACGGCAACGCTACCGTTTGGACCAATGTTTATGGGGGAATTTATTTTTAGTTTGTGTCATCTGGCCTATATCAGTCAGAATTTTTCCTCCAGGTTCTCCCGTGCTAGGGTCGCTAAAGCTTCTGACGGCAGCTGGTGGAGAGAGGACAAATGAAATCGATAAGCGCTATGTGCGGCCATGTGAAACGCCGGCTCAATCAGAATGAACCTCTAGAAGGAAAGGTTCTGGAGTTCGCCCTCGACATTGTCGGAGAGACAGACAATGACTTCCTGAATGGGATCGCTGAAAAATTAAAGGCAGGCGAAAAACTCGACGACTACGAGCACCACATTATGGTTGATGTGATTCTCTTGCATGTGAGATTGGGGTCGTAGCATTCTCTCGAATGGGGTTGGTTTTGTTCGGCAGGACGCCGGAGGAGGTTTACTACTGTAGGAATATACAACGCTAAGTTATTGATTCTTATAGGGTGATGTGTCGGTTTTGGGAGGACCAAAAACCACCATATTTCCCTTTTACATCAATAGGTTATAGATGGATCCCGGTCACCTTGACATGGTGGCGTCTGCCGCAGGGAGGTACCGGCGAGGTTCTCCCTTTAGCCGTGTAGTCCTACACTGCGTACTTGATGAACCACTGGGCTGCGAGATCGGCTAGCCAAACATCTTGCTTAGAGATATGCAGCATAAGCCCGCGAAGATCCGCAAGGTTCAATATGCAATAGATGTTTGTCTTATGATCACCTTTCGACCCAGTTCTGCGAATTGCATCCTTCTGATCGAAGGACATCAAATACAACGCGTCGTGGCCTTTGATGCGCTTCGCAGCCCAGTGCGCTAGGTGGTTACGTATGTCGCGATGCAATTCAATGTCATCGAGCTTTTGATAGATCACGCTAGCGGTGGCAACATCGAGCCCCATTGCGGCCACACCCGTTTTCACAGTCTGGGCAAGCTCTGAAGAGTGAGGGTTTTTCTTCGAGGCAGTTATCAGGCCAGCATGAACAAAAATTTCAATTGAGCGCCTGAGATTGAATTCCAAAAAATTGAAAGACTGAAGAAGATGTCCGATCAATGCTGCGTCGGCTTCGGTCAAGGGTTCCAATTTTGAAAGCGCGTCGCCCTCTAAATATGCATCCAGGGTTTCAATGTATTTCAGAGATTCTGCGTGAGTCATTCTTGAGTCCTTTCTTTTTTGGGGGAGGGCCGGATTTCGCCAGCAATATACCACCTCAAAGAAAATGCAGGCCTTGCGCAAAACCTCCTCTGGAGGCCGCGTGTTTCCGTTTGCATAAGCACAAAAAATCAGGTTTTTTGCTATGCTGAAAAAGGCTTTTTATTCTTCTAAAACAATAGCTTGGGTCGCTATGGTCCCCAGCATGGGGTGCTAGGGGTCGAGTGTTCGAATCACTCCGTCCCGACCATATTCCCTGAGTAAAATCAGACACTTAAGCCGATCAGTTTAGATCGGCTTTTTTGTGTCTGCGCAAAACTACCCGGTGATTTCGCTGATGTTCAGGTCCGGAATTTCCTCAGCCCAGATGACTCCCTCGTGGTCCCGCTGGTAGTTTTTGGTCATACCCTCGCTCGCATGGCCAGCAATTTTCTGCCCATCCTTTCCGGTTTTCTTGTACAGGTGCAGTGGCAGCGCTGCATTGGTTGCAGGGTTTGGCATGGCAATAGAATTCCTCGCCCGCCGTTCACCGACAGGCTGTGAGTCGTAAGGTTTTGGCTTGCAGTCGGACGAATTCGGCGGGGGCGCTGACGGTGGGTATCAGGGAATAGCTGATATACGAGGAAGGCCTGCTCGAATAAGGTCCAGTAGTTCGCCCTGCCAGCTGTTTCAGAGAAATGCTGAGTGGCCGCAACTGGTCAGGGTGGGCTTACTTCTTGGTCGCGGATCCTTGTAGCAGTACATGTAGGCGAACCAGGCGAGGGCGATCATGGCGAAACCTCGCGCCGAGCTCACTGCACATACGGGCCGTCTTCAGTGTCGAAATGCCGAGCAAGAACCACTCATATGCCGGAGGTGTTTCGGGCTTCCATCCGAGGCAGTGAGCCTCACCATCAACCCAGTAGGGGTGGGCGTCCAAGTCGAACTCCCACGATTGTCATTCCTGCTTACGTAGACGCAAAATCAGCGGCTCAAGCGCGGGGCGCTTGTTTTTCCATTCTTCTTTGGTAATGCCGAGCAGTACCACGTCAATTCGGCTTCCGTTTTTCAGAATGTTCTTGCGTCTAACACCTTCAAGTTCAAAGCCAAACTTCTGGTGCATTTTTATTACGGCAGAATTAGTTTCCAATACCTCGCAATTGAGCTTTTCCAGGCATGCGTCATTGAATGCATAGTCAAGCATCCAAAACTCTACAATGCTTCCTATGCCTTTTCCTTGATGTTCAGTGTCTAGATAGAACGCCCAATCGGCTGTTTGTTGAGCTGCATTTATGGCGTTGAGTGAAACGACACCGATGGACTGCTCATTCCTCATGGCCACGAACACCGCTTGGCGCTTGTTTCCTTCCAAAGAACGCAACCAATCCTCGTGCTCCTCTTCGGTGATTTCGTGGGAGGTGTACATGTTATTTCGGACATCCTCCTGGTTTCGGAGAGTGCGCACATGTGCTTGAACAGAGGGGCTGGCGTCAACTAAAGGAATAAACTGCACCGGATTACCTCACGGGGACCAGAAAACTTAAAAGGCTAACAGCTTCATAGAGAAAATACCTTTTCAAGCGACTTGGTTTGCAGAGTCACTCCGGAGCCATCAGTACCGCAAGCGTCACTTTGGTGATTTTACAGAGGACCGCATCAAGTCCGATGACTTGATGCGGTGGCTCACTTCTAGATCCGAAACTGGCTAACCAAACGACCTAAACGATTACCTAACTCACTGAGACTTCTGGAAGTTATTGCACCATCTTTGGCGTCCCCGGCGACCACATCAGCCGCCAGGGAGATGTGAGTCATACTACGGTTTACTTCCTCGGCCACAGCGGTCTGCTCTTCGGATGCGCTGGCGATCTGAGCGTTCATGTCGTTAATTGTATAAATCAGTTGGCTGATGGCATCCAGCGACAATCCCGCCTGGTTTGCCAGTTCCCCTGTTGTTCGGCCTGTTTCGCTGGAGCGGCCCATCGTGATCATGGCATCGTGGGTGCCTTTTTGAAGCAGGCTGATCATCCCATGGATTTCCTGGGTACTCTTTTGCGTACGGCTGGCCAGGGCTCGAACTTCGTCGGCGACCACTGCAAAACCACGACCCGCATCGCCAGCCCTTGCTGCTTCAATGGCGGCGTTCAAAGCCAATAGATTGGTTTGCTCCGCAATAGAGCGAATGACGTCAACTACACCGGCAATCAACTGCACGTCCTTGTTCAAGCTGTCCAGTGACGAGCTACTTTGTCCTATTTCCTCAATCAACGAATGAATGCTTTCGATGCTTTTATTGACGACATCTCTTGCCTGCCCACCTACATCGCTGGTTTCTCGTGCTGCTTGCGAAGCACCTTGGGCACTGACGGAAACCTGATGCGCAGCCGTGGACATTTCATGAATGGCTGTCGCCACTTGATCAGTCTCTTGGCGCTGACGATCCATGGCCTGCTCTGAGCGCTGTGCCTGGGCCGACATATCTTCGACCAGTGCCGTCAGTTGCCCGGTCATCTCCACGATTTGACGCACAAGGTTATGAATTTTTTCCACAAACAAGTTGAACGAGTGAGCCAAATCGCCCAACTCATCGTTACTCGAAACTGGCAGGCGGTGTGTCAGGTCGCCATCTCCAGCGGCGATGTCGTCCAGGTTCTTCTTGATGGCCAGTAAAGGTTTCACAATGCTGTTTCCTAGCCAAATGCTAATCAGCGCCACAAGGAGCAGCACGCAAACGGCGAGGAAAAGGATATACGCGGTGTACTGACCGATTCGCTCATAGCGCTCACTGGCGATGGCCTGTACCTGAACTTCAAGATCATCCAGATTCACTTGCGTGCCCACGATCAAGTCCCACTTCTCCAGATAAACGGTGTAACCGAGCTTGGGCGTAGGTTTCGGGCTGACGGGGGTTTGCCAGTCGTACCGGAAAAAATGTGTACCCGTCTTGGCCGCTTCAACCAGCCCTCGAATCACATACACGCCGTTGGCATCTTTGCTATCAACAAAGCTCTTGCCGATATCGGTGTTCAGGTTGGCGGAGAACACTCGAACAGACGAAGAGTCATAGCCGTAAAAATAGTTTTGTTTAGCGAAACTCAGCGTTCGCAGAATCTTCACAGCCTGATCCCGAGCGTCGGAATCCCCATTTTTGGAAGCGTCGTATATGGGCTGAATCGACGCTTGGGCAATTTCCATATAGTGCTTCAGTGAAGTTTTTCGCTCATTGATCAAGAGGTCGCGCGTCTGCTCAACCTCCTCGGATGCCAGCTTTTGCAAAACCCAAAAAGTAATGCCGCTGATCACTGCAGCCAGCAAAAGGCCAGGGATGATCGTCAGAAGGATGACTTTGCTACGAAGACTTAGCGTCACGATGAGTTTCGCCTCACTCAAGAGATTTTATTTTTATCCACCCATTTTTATCTCGGCCAAGGCTGGCTCGACGACGCATAAAAGGAGGGAAGCTTTTAGGTTGGAGCGGTTGAGCCTGGAGCGATTTAAGGCCTTCTTTTGTTAAAAACACTATTAATGATCGATCGATCAATAGTAGTCTACGCTCAGCTCAAACGGCTTGTCGATGGCCGGTGAGGACGATGGCTGAGTCACCTTCAAGCCAGGTGCTGATATTGGAGATGAGCAGGCGCGATGCACAAAGGTGTTTGCCGGCAATGAGGTATCTCGCTCAATTGCGCGCCATTGACTCAAGAGGGGACGTTGACTACGCCGCGCATCTTTTGCGCAGGACGCAACGTGACGTTGCGTCCTGCCCATATTCTCTCGAGGGGGAGTGCCGCCTATTTTGTTGACCTGACAAACAGTAAAGCGAGTGACCTTTCATTGGAAAGTCACCGCTGTCGAACTTCAGGAGTCTATGGCATGGGCGTTTCTACAAGTGGTACAGCAACGACGATACAAAAAGCTTCAATGACCAGAGGGCTGGTGCTTCTGTTTGCGTTTTGTTGCGGTGCCATCGTGGCCAACATCTATTACGCACAACCGATCATCAGCTTGATTGCCCCGGATATCGGTATGTCGAGTGGCCACGCGAGCCTTATTGTTTCGCTGACTCAGATTGGTTATGCACTCGGATTGTTTTTCCTGGTGCCCTTGGCGGACCTGGTCGAAAACCGCCGACTGATGATAGCGACGATCGTGATTACGATCTTCAGTCTGGTCGCCGCTGGTTTAGCCCGGCAGCCGAGCGTATTTCTTGTCGTATCGGCGCTCATCGGTTTCAGCTCGGTCTCCGTGCAAATGCTTATTCCATTGGCCGCGCATCTGGCACCGGAAGAGTCTCGCGGCCGAGTGGTTGGCGGGATCATGGGAGGCTTGCTGTTGGGGATTTTGCTTGCGCGGCCGCTGTCGAGCCTGATTGCTGATCATTTGGGCTGGCGGGCAGTGTTTATCGGGGCTGCTGCCTTGATGCTCATCATCTCCATAGTGATCGGCATGACCATGCCCAAATGGCAGCCAGCCCATCGTGCGTCGTATGGTCAACTGCTGATGTCCCTTGGACAACTGTTTTGCCGCGAACCCGTATTACGTCAGCGAGCGCTTTATCAAGGGCTGATGTTTGCATCGTTCAGTTTGTTCTGGACCGCCGTACCGCTGGTGTTGAGTCGTGAGTTCGGCCTCACGCAAAGTCAGATTGCGATGTTTTCTCTGGTCGGCGCCATCGGTGCAGTCGCTGCACCTATCAGTGGTCGACTCGCTGATGCAGGGCACACTCGACGAGCCTCACAGTTGGCCATGGTGCTGGGCGTGGTGAGTTTCCTTCCAGCCTTCATTAATCCCTTTTACGGTGTGATTGGTTTGGCTGTCACCGGTGTTGCGCTGGACTTTGCTGTGCAGATGAACATGGTGCTTGGCCAACGAGCCGTCTACGCCTTGGGCACCGCCAACAGAGGCCGCCTGAATGCGTTGTACATGATCAGTATCTTCGTTGGCGGTGCAATCGGTTCCTCGGTGGCCAGTTCGCTTTATGAACATGCCAGCTGGTTGGCGATTGCAGCGGTGGGAAGCACCTTGTCGCTGGTCGCTCTGATCGCCTTCTCGATTGTTTCTCGTCGAGCCGGGCAGGTTCACTGAGTCAATCGGTCGCTGGAACGCGCAATGCCCAAGATGAGAACGGGGATAGTCGAGGAGTGTCATGGACAAGTTGCTCGCATTGAAAATGTTCGTCCAGGCTGTGGATTCGAAGGGCTTTTCTTCCGCTGCTCGACAGTTGGGCCTGGCGACGTCTTCCGTGACCCGGATGATCGATGGGCTTGAGGCTGAGCTGGGCGCTGTCCTGCTTAACCGTTCCACGCGGCAAATCTCATTGTCAGATGCCGGGGCCGCCTACTACTTGAAAGCGCGGGAGGTGTTGAACGCTGTAGCCGAAGCGGATGCTTCGGTCACTGACCGTGGGGAAGTCCCCGCAGGGCATCTTCGTATTTCCGTACCTGTGGCACTGGGACGTCGTCTGATTGCGCCGCATATCGCCGCGCTTTTGAAGCGTTACCCGCAACTCGTGTTGGACATGACGCTTTCAGACGACATTGTTGAGTTGTTGGGTGAGCGCGTCGATCTATCGATCCGGTTGGGCTCCGCAGCAACAATGGACGGTGTAGTCAGTCGTCCTGTCGGTCATTTCAGTCGTAGGGTGGTTGCCAGTTCCGAGTACCTGAATGCGCATGGTTTCCCCGAACATCCTATGGACCTCATGCAGCACGAATGTATGCGCTTTAGTTATGGCCAAAAGCAACAGGTTTGGAGTTTCTTAAAGTCCGGTGAGAAGACTCGAGTACCTATTGAAGGCCGCTTTAAAAGCAACAATGCGGAGGTTTTGCGCGAGGTTGCGCTGGCGGGCGGAGGGGTGGCTCTTTTACCTGATTGGCTCGTCAACGATGATATTGGTAGCGGTCACCTGACGTCATTGTTCGAGTCTTTTGTTGTCAATCCGAACGACGCGAGTTCGGTTATCTCTGCGCTGTATCTCCCCAATCATCGCGGCTCCAGGCGCGTCAATGCATTTATCGATTTCATCAGCGAGTTGCTCGGGCCTGAGGGCTTGCCAGTGAGCTGATCTCGTTACCGTTGCTTAATTTAAAGCGTTGGATTTCGACGTAATGGACCACTTTCGCTGTGTAGATACAGCAGATCCGGGAGGCTTGAATGAGCGCCGCAACATTGCATTACGTCTACGACCCGTTCTGTGGCTGGTGCTATGGAGCGGCACCAATGATCACGGCGGCCACCACGATTCCTGGCCTGGAAATTCAGGCTCATGGTGTAGGCATGTTATCGGGAGACAAAAGCAAGTTTGTGTCGGGTGAGTGGCGCGATTTTGTTCGTCCTCACGAAGCTCGGATTACCGCGTTCAGCAAACAAACCTTCGCAGACGCTTACGTCCAGGGCGTACTCGACCATGAAAACGTTTACCTGGACTCTTCACCGCCCATTGCAGCCATGATGACGGCTCAACAGCTGTCAGGACGCGGCATTGAAATGCTCAAGCGTTTGCAAGTCGCGTACTACCAGGAGGGACGGGCCATTGCTGACCGTGGGGTGATTGCCGACATTGCCGGCGAGCTTGGCTTTGAATCAGATAGGTTTATGGCGGTTTTTGATTCGGTCACCGCAGAGTCATTGCAGGATCATCTTGAGCGCAGTAACGGGATGCTGGAAGCCCTGAATGCGCGTGGCTTTCCAGCATTTGCGCTGGAAATCGATGGTGAGATGGAAGTGTTGGCCATGGGGCATTATTTAAGTCGACCCACATTGTTCAAGAAGGATATTGAAAGCCGCCTGGCCAAATAGGTGTGGTTCATAGCCAGCACATTCTTTTGTTTTGTATGATGCCTGAATGAAGCTCTAGTGAGGCGTTATGCAAGACTCAAAAAATGTGGACGAGAACGAGCCAGGCAAGTCAAAGGACTCCGCAAGCCTCGTCAAATCGACAACTCGACGCCTTTCGCCAGAGGTCAGGGAAAAGCAGATTGTGCAGAAAGCCATCGAGCATTTTGCGACGTGCGGATTCTCGGGGAGCACCCGTGAGCTGGCGCGACAACTTGATGTTACCCAGCCTTTACTCTATCGATATTTCCCTAGCAAAGAGGCGCTGATAGATCGCGTGTACGACGAGGTGTACCAGTGGGATACCTCGTGGGAAGCGATGATCAAGGATCGCTCGGAACCCCTTCAGTCTCGTCTGGTTCGTTTCTATACCTCATACGCAGGGGTGATTCTGCGGCGGGAATGGATTCGTATCTTCGTTTTCGCCGGGCTGACACGTGAAGGTATCAACGATCGGTATCTCGCCAAATTGCGTGAGCGAGTCTTCATTCCGGTCATCGCAGAGATTCGCCATGCTCATGGATTGGCACCCTCCTCAGGTGAAACGATCAATGACAAAGAGCTGGAATTGATCTGGAGTTTGCATGCCAGCATTTTCTATATCGGCGTGCGCAAATGGATTTACGATCTTCCAGTAACTGAGGACATTGATGCGCTGATCGAGCAGATGGTCGATGCATTCCTTAACGGCAGTCCCCACGTATTGCAACAAGTCGATAACGACCTCGGCGAGAAGCCTAGCTTGAATTGACCGGCTTCAATTTGAGTTGGTTTTTCTGCTTTACCCGCCCGCTGATCTTTTGCTTTGCCTCTCTTTTTTGTCGACCACTCATCACCTGTTTCAGTCTTCAGCTGATCAGGTGGTAGGGGGCGTACGCTTGTCATTTTGCCCTGAAAAGCCCTTTCCCAACGCTTGAAACCTGCTTCCCCTTTGCGTCGCCATGACGTGGTCCAGGCCAGCCTTCAAAAATTTGACCCATCGGCTATTTACTTCAATTTCGTCAGGACGTATTGTTTATCGAGTGATAAATAAATACAAAAAACGTTGGAGGCACCATGCAAGTCCTGAAGCTCGCTCATTACTCGATCCGGTCGTTCGACCTGGAGAAGTCCAGCCGATTTTATGAAAGGGTGCTCGGTTTTACCCCTGGCTATCGGCCGCCGTTCGATTTTCCTGGCGTTTGGTTGTACATGGGAGGAGATGAGGAGGACTTTGGCACGGTCCACATTATCGGGATTGACCCTTCCAACCCCGAAGGTCTGAAGAACTACCTCGGCGATAAAGAAATCCCGCTGACAGGCACTGGAACCGTTGACCACATTGCCTTTCTGGTAACTGGCCTGGTTGCATTCTGGAGCGTCTTCAAGGCCGAAGGCATTGCCTGGCGTGATCGCACCGTTCCGAGCCTCGGCCTGCATCAGGTTTTCATCGAAGATCCGTCAGGTGTCACCATCGAGCTCAATTTTCCAGCCTCCGAGATTGAAGCGGTTGGTTCTTACGCCTCCCATGTAGCTGCCACTGTGGGAGAGCGGCCATGATCAATACGTTGAATAAACCCCGCGCTATTGTCGTGGGCGGTTCGTTGGGTGGTCTGTTTGCAGCAAATATGCTGTTACGCAAAGGTTGGGATGTTGAGGTTTTCGAACGTGTTCCGGATGAACTCGCTGGACGAGGCGCCGGGATCGTTACACACCCTGAATTGTTCGAGGCGATGGCCGCTGCGGGAATTCCCCTCGATGCATCTGTCGGTATCAATGTGCTTTCGCGTGTCACGTTGGCCCAGGATGGCGATGTGGTGCTTGAAAACGCGCTCCCTCAGACGTTGACCGCGTGGGGGAAAATGTACCAGGTTCTTCGCGCCGCATTTCCGGACTCGCTGTACCGCTGCGGTGGTAGCGTCATCTCGGTTGAAAGCACTGACACGCATGCCAGCGTCACGTTGGCCGATGGCACAACTCATCAAGCGGACGTCATTATTGCCGCTGATGGATTTCGGTCGACAATCCGCCAGCATTTTTTACCTGACGTACACCTGCAATACGCTGGATATATCGCATGGCGTGGGTTAGTCGATGAAAGTGCTCTATCGGACTCTGCCCACGCAGCGCTATTCGATAAATTCGCTTTTTGTTTGCCGCCACACGAGCAGATCCTGGGGTATCCAGTTGCCGGGCACTCCAACAGCACTCTTGTAGGCGAACGCCGTTATAACTTCGTGTGGTACCGCACCAGTGACGACGACGATTTGCGCGATTTGTTGAGGGACGAAAGCGGGAAACAATTTGAAGGTGGAATTCCTCCGGCGCTGATACGCCGTGATGTGCTCGACACTATGTACCAGTCCGCCGAGACATTACTTGCCCCGCAGTTCGCCGAAGTTGTAAAGAAAGCCGCGCAACCGTTATTCCAGCCCATTTACGACCTGGAAGTACCAAAGATGAATTTCGGGCGTGTCGCTTTGCTCGGCGACGCGGCATTTGTGGCGCGTCCCCATTGCGGAATGGGTGTTACCAAGGCCGCCGGTGACGCGTTGGCAATCGTCGAAGCACTTGAGCGACATGCATCCGTTGAAGAGGCACTGGCGGACTATAGCGAGCAACGCTGTCGTTTCGGGGCGTCGATTGTTCAGCATGCCAGGCATTTGGGTGCGTATATGCAGGCGCAACTGAAAAGCGAGGAAGAGCGCGAAATGGCTGAGTTGTACCGGACCCCCGAAGCCGTAATGCGCGAGACAGCGGTGCCCGTGAAGTTTTAATTCAGCCAAAAGCCCTTTGCAGGAGACAACCATGGAACATGCATATCCGCAAGACGGTGGCTCGGCCCTGTCCGCTGAACAGGTTGATAACGCTATTCAAAACCCGATTCTCGAAAATCCGGAGTTTCGTGCTTTGGTAAAACAGCGACGGATATTTTCGTGGAGTATGACTGCCCTGATGCTGGCAGTTTATTTCGGATTTATTCTTTCTCTAGCCTTTATACCGGCCCGTTTGGGTACACCTATCATCGAAGGGCAACCGATGACATGGGGCGTGCCAATTGGCTTTGGAATGCTCGCCTTCACGATTCTTCTCGTTGCTGTCTACGTATGGCGAACTAATACCTGCTACGACCCTAAAATAAAAACAATCATCAGGAGCTTCAACAAATGAAGCGTCTACTTATTGCAGTCTCAGCCATCCTGGCTTCGGTAGCGGTATACGCTGCCGACGCTCCGAGCACAGTCCACAAACATAACCCCATTGCCATCGGCATGTTTCTAGCGTTTGTTATTTTTACTCTGTTTGTCACACGATGGGCCGCACGCAAAAACAATAGTGTTGCCGATCACTATGCCGCAGGCGGAAAAATTACCGGCTTCCAAAATGGTTGGGCCATCGCCGGAGACTATATGTCCGCGGCGTCTTTGCTGGGTATCTCCGCGTTGGTTTTTACCAGCGGTTTTGATGGACTGATCTACTCAATCGGTTTCCTTGCAAGCTGGCCGATCATTCTGTTCCTGATTGCCGAACCATTACGCAATCTAGGTCGCTACACGCTGGCGGACGTACTGTCCTATCGCCTGAAACAACGACCCATACGAGCGTTTGCGGCGTCCAGTTCGATCGTGATCGTTCTGCTTTATCTGGTTTCTCAGCTGGTAGGCGCTGGAAAGCTGGTGGAATTGCTGTTCGGTTTCGATTACACCGCAGCCGTGCTTCTCGTCGGTACGCTAATGGTCATCTATGTTTTCTTTGGCGGGATGCTGGCAACCACCTGGATTCAGATCATCAAGGCAGTCTTACTGCTGACTGGCTGTGTCTTCATGGCTTTCATGGTCTTGTCCGAATTCGGATTCAGCCTGAACCAGCTGTTCACTCAAGCTACCCAAGTGCATCCATCCCATGTAGCAATCATGAGTCCAGGAGGGCTGATTACTGACCCTGTGTCTGCGATTTCCCTGGGGCTGGCATTAGTCTTCGGTACGGCAGGTCTTCCACATATTCTCATGCGGTTCTTCACCGTCGGTAACGTCAAGGCTGCACGCCAAAGTATTCTTTATGCCACCGGTCTTGTCGGCATAGGGTACGCACTGATCGTCATCATCGGTTTCGGCACCATCGCCCTGGTTGCCAGCAATCCTGCCTATCATGATGCGTCAGGTGGAATATTGGGTGGCGTTAATATGGTTGCGATTCACCTCGCACATAACGTCGGCGGCAATGTCTTCCTCGGGTTTATGTGTGCGGTATCGTTCTCGACAATATTGGCAGTAGTGGCAGGGTTGACCCTTGCAGGCTCGTCTGCCGTTTCTCATGATCTTTATGCACATGCCTTGCGCCGTGGTACCGCAAGCGACCGTGAAGAAATGCGCGTCTCTCGTGTTACAACCATCGTGCTGGGTGTGTTGTCGATTCTGTTGGCGATTGCTTTCGAGAAACAGAACATCGCATTTATTGTGAGCTTAACGTTCTCCATCGCCGCAAGTTCCAATTTTCCAGTGCTGTTGTTGTCGATTTACTGGAAGGGCTTAACGACGCGTGGCGCCGTGATTGGCGGGTCGTTGGGGCTGGTGTCTGCAATTACCCTGTGCATTCTCAGTCCTACTGTTTGGGTCAAGATTCTCCATCATCAGCAAGCCTGGTTCCCGTATGAATACCCGGCCCTGTTCTCAATGGCTGTCGCATTTATCGGTATTTTCTGGTTCTCCATTACTGATCGTTCCGCCAGCGCCGTAGTTGAACGCAGTCGATTCGAAAATCAGTTGGTCGATACGGAGCTGGGTACGCCGGCAACATGGAAAGCGCAACTTAAAGCTGATTAAGCCAGGTGATGGCTGTCTGCATTAAATAACTACAAGTTTCTGCATGAACGTGTAGCTCCTGCAACGCTGGTCGCGAGAAGTTGATTTTTAATAAGCGAACTATGGTTTGGCTGTGTGCTTCTCGCGCACCATAAGCTGTCGGAATACCTACGTCTGGAAAGTCGCTTAATAGTTCATACAAAAATAACAATTTAAACTTGGGTGAAAATAAATGAAGTGTACTTTTGCTGTGGCGGCAGCCATGTGTGTATTGGCGCAGCAAGCCCATGCGGCTGGTTTTGTCGATGATAGTAAGGCAGCGATTAAACTGCGTAACTTCTATATCAATAGCGATTACCGAGACTCGGCAACACCCGCTCAGAAAGCAGCCAACCAGAGTTATCAAGCGGAGTGGGGGCAAGCCTTCCAACTCGAATTCTTCTCGGGTTATACCCCGGGGCCTGTGGGTTTTGGTGTTGATGCGTTGGGTATGCTGGGCGTCAGGCTGGATTCAAGCGCCGGTAAACATGGCAATCCGACGGGCACGAACTACGGTGGCGTGGTATTTCCAAGTGACGGCGACCATGCGGTTGACGATTTCTCCAACTTGGGGCTGACCGGGAAAATGAAAATATCCAAGACCGAACTGAAGCTTGGAACTCTGGTCCCAAAACTGCCGGTGATCTTCAGCAATGACGGGCGTTTGTTGCCTCAAACCTGGCAAGGAACCCAGGTTTCTTCGGCCGACATCAAAGACCTGACCTTGATCGGTGGGCAAATTGAAGAGGTGAAGGGGCGCAACTCCAGCAACAATGAAAATATGTCCATTGCAGGCGCCAATAATGCGGTCACTGGCCGCTTCAGTAATAAATTCATTTACGCCGGTGGCGATTACAAGCTGACTAAAGATCTAACCTTGCAGTACTACTACGGCAATCTCAAAGATTTTTATAAGCAGAATTTTCTTGGCCTGATTCACAACTGGGCAATCGGACCTGGTGTGCTGACCAGTGATGTTCGATACTTTAATAGCAAGGATGATGGTGCAAACGGCCATGATCCTGCGTATTTTACGACGGGCTACTACGGCGGTAACACGCTGAAAGGAAAAGTCGATAACGATTTGTACAGTGGGTTGTTTACCTACGCGGTTGCGGGTCACACTTTCGGAGCCGGCTATGAGGTCAGTGATGGGAAAAGTGACTTCCCTTATTTAAACCAGGGGGACGGCCCCACCACCTACACCATCACGGAAATGCAGGTTCAGAAGTTTGTTCGTGCTGGCGAGAAGTCGTGGCAAGCCCGTTACTCTTTTGACTTCGCAAAACTGGGTCTGCCTGGTGCGACGGCAGGTGTTGTGTATGTTAAAGGTAATGATATCAATACTGTCGCATCTAGCAATTCCAGCGAATGGGAACGTGATGTTACGCTCGCCTATGTCGTGCAATCAGGCCCCTTCAAAGGCTTGGGTGTCATGTGGAAAAATGCAATGGTGCGGAATAATATCCCGAACGCCCGCCAACAAGACGAGAATCGCGTGATTATAAATTACCAATTGGCATTGTTTTGATTTTTTAAACGCAGGCGATAGTTTGTAGCGGAAACTATGCGGTGAGTCAGTGCTGTTGTGACTGGCCGCTGTAACTGACAGGCAGCGCTTTAACAGGTGTTGCATGTACATGTCGTTCTCTTCCAACGGCATGTTTTTAAGTAGAGTAACGTTTCCCTTAGTTGGGGTAGGGCGGTGCAAGTGATCCTTCACCGCCCTTTTTTATTCTGCACAGGGGGCGTTCATGATCCCAGTGCATCCTGCCAACCACGTCGCGCCAACGGCAGATCCAGCAAGCGTTTGCCGATGGCATCACTGATGGCGTTACCCAGCGCCGCGGCCATGGGGCCCTGGACGATTTCCGCCGCGCCGAGGAATGGCTGGCCGGGCTGATCAATCATGTGCACCTCGACCTGTTTCGGCAACTCGGGAAAACGCATGATCGGATAGCCGCTCCAGTCGAAGCTATGCATGCCGCTGGCGTCATAGAGGATTCGTTCATAGAGCGTCCAGCTGGCGGACTGAACGATGCCACCCTGGACCTGATTGAGTAGCCCATCGGGGCTGACTATTTGCCCCACATCGACGGCGGCCACCACCCGATCAATCGTCACTTGCCCGGTCTGCCGTTGCACATGCAGCTGCACGGCGATGGCGCAGTAACCCATGATGTTTTTATAGCGAGCGAAGGCGAAGCCGATTCCGCTGCCGGGGCCAGTTGCCTTTTGCGGCCAACCGAAGCTGCTGGCCACACGTTCCACCACCGCCCGTGCTCGTGGATCGCTCAAGTGATTGAGGCGAAATTGCACCGGGTCCACGGCGGCCTGCGCTGCCAGTTCATCGACAGTGCTCTCGATGGCGAACACGTTGATATGGGCGCCGAGCGAACGCATGGCCGAGGTCCTGAACGGCATGCTCAAAACGAAGTTCAGATCGACCTTCAGGTTGGGTATCTCGTACAACGGAACCGAGTTACGGTCGCCGTCACCCTCGGGCTGGGCAATAGGGATCGAAGGGGCTGGGGTGAAGGGCCTGGCCAACAGCCACGCCGGTAACAAGCGCCCGGCATTGACGATACGTTCGTTGTGCGGCGTGCTCCAGAGTTCGTATTTCCAGTCCCGAAGGCGCCCGCCGTCGTCCAGTCCTGCTTCCACTTCGGCAAGCATTGCCGAGCTGTAGGGCTCCCAAAGATTTTCCTGCTCGCGCATCCATTGCACCCGTATCGGCTTGCCGGGTATGGCCATGGCGATCAGCGCGGCATCGGCTGCGGCGTCATCCGCGCCGTTGTGGCCGTAGCAACCGGAGCCTTCGGCGTGGATGCAACGCACCTGTGCCACCGGCAGGCCGACCATCTCGGCGATGCCCATGCGCAGAGGGTAGACGCCTTGAGTGTGGGTCCAGACGGTCAGTGTTCCGTCCTGAAACCAAGCCATTGCACACGACGGCCCGATGGAGCAGTGCATGAGGTATTGCTTGGTCACCCGTGCCTTGTAGGCCCGTGGCGCAGGTTGCGCGAGGTTGCCCTTGGCGCTCACCGGGTAGCGTCGCGATGGCAACTCGGTGAGGAGTTGATGGATATGTGTTGAGTCGGGCAGCGGATTACCTTCTGTCCAGCGGGCAGAGGCGTAGCCTTCGCGCATCGCTTTGACTGCCAGCCATTCATCGGTGGCGACCACGGCGAGGTAACTGCCGTTGCGGACCAGTTTCACCACTCCGGGGAGTTTTTTGAGGGCCGCCTCATCGATGTCCAGCAGCTGACTGCCGCGCCGGGGTGGGCGTATCACACGGGCATGCAGCATGTCGGGCAGACGCATGTCTTGCACATAAGCCGCACCGCCGCTGACCTTGGCTGGAATGTCCAGTCGAGGCAATGATGTGCCGATCAGGGTGAAGCTGCTGGCTGGCTTGAAGGGCGAGCTGGCCGATGCGAAGCGATGCAGTTGAACCCCGACAACCGCTTGCACGTAGGTCATGCTGCGACCTTGCGCATCGTAGATCACGGCGTCCCGCGTGCTCAGGCTGTCGACTTTCTGCTGCCATTGCCGTGCCGCAGATTCGAGTAATAGCTGACGCACCTGGGCCGCGGCGTTGAAAAGCGCAGTGCCGCTGTCGACGATTGTATGGCTGCCGGCGGTATAGCCTTCATTGGGTGTCAGCGCGGTGTCGGCGGTGAGAAAACGGATGAGCCCGGGCGACACTTCCAGGCGCTCGGCGGCGATCTGCAGGAGCGCCGTTTTGACGCCGGTACCCAGCTCCACTTTGCCGGTGTAGACGGTGATGCCATCTTTTGCGTCAATGCGGATCCAGGCGTCCAGATAGGGCGTGGCCCGCAGGCTGCCCGGCAGGTCAGGTGCCAGGATTTGCGTGCCCAAGGTGTCCACTTCGGTGTCGGCGAAGGCGCGCGGAATGCCCGGAAGCATCGCGAACCCCATCACCAACGCACCATTGATCACGAACGCACGGCGGCTCAGATTGACGTTTTGCGTCGAGGTTTTCATACCTTGGCTCCCTGCGCGATGACCGACTTGATAGCGGCGAGGATCCGCACATGGGTGCCGCAGCGACACAGGTTGGGTGCCATGTGGCGACGGATCGTTTCATCATCCGGACGAGGGTTGGCCTCCAACAAAGCCTGCGCCCGTACGATCATCCCCGCGATGCAATAACCGCACTGGGCCGCCTGTTCGTCGATAAAGGCCTTCTGCAACGGCCCCGGTTGGTCGGCGCTGCCCAGGCTCTCCACGGTGCGCACAGATTTTCCCGCCAGCGCGCCGCACGGTGTCAGGCATGAAAACACCGGTTTGTCGTCTACTAAAACCGTGCAGGCGCCGCACTGACCCAGGCCGCAGCCGTACTTGGCACCATTGAGCCCCACCTGGTTGCGCAAGGCATAAAGCAGCGGCATGTCTTGCGCAATGTCCAGTACATGAGTCTTGCCGTTGATGTCGAGTGTGATCACGGTTGCTGCTCCTGAGCCCGAATGCTCTTGATAGTTTTTTCCAGGTCCGTCCAGGGTCTGGTCGCGCAGCTTTCGGTGCGCAAATACTCGGCAATGGCGGCCAGATGGCTATCGTCGAGGTTGTGTGCAAAGGCCGGCATGTAGTGGCTGGGGGCGGCACTGGACATCGGGATGCCTTGCAGGATGGTTTGGATTAAATTGCGTGGTGAGTCCGCCGTTACTGCCGAAGTGCTTGCCAGAGCGGGCCTCGACTCAATGGCGCGCATCGGGGCGGCGGTGCCGTGGCAGCTCGCGCAGGCACCTTCGAATAACGAGGCGCCCAGAAGCGCCTTGGCACTGGGCTTGGCCTCAGTGGTACAGGGCGGCAACGTCGCATCCGGTGAGGTTTTCTTGAGGTCAAGAATGTACTGCGCGATGGCATGGGCATCTTCCTCCGGCATCTGCGCGATGCTCAGGCTGACCGGCAACATCGGGCCCGCTGCTGCGCCGTGTCCTTCGGCGACCTCGCCGGTCAGGTAGGCGACCAGTTGGGCTTCATTCCAGGGATGTTGCGCCGAGGCCATTGCGCGCAGGGCAGGGGCCGTCCAGCCGTCGACGATACCGCCGTTGAACAGCTCGCTGCTTTTCTCCCCGCCAATCAAATTCAGGGGCGAATGGCAGGATGAACAGTGTCCCGCGCCCTCGACCAGATAGCGTCCACGGTTCCATTGCGCTGTTTGCCCGGGAAGTGGTTCCAGTGGATCCCCATGCAGGAACAGCAGGTTCCAGAAAGACACCAGCGGACGGAAATTCATGGGAAAGACCATATGGTTTTCCGGTGCGGTGTAGTTGACCGGGTCCACGCTCATCAGGAAGGCATAGGCATCCGCAATATCTGCATCGCTCATCTTTCGGTAATGCACGTAGGGGAACGCCGGATAGAGAAAATGGCCGTCGCGCGCAATGCCTTCACGCATGGCCCGTTCAAAGGCGTCCAGCGACCACTGGCCGATACCGGTTTCCCGGTCTGGGGTTATGTTGGTGGTGAAGAGTGTTCCGAAGGGCGTTACCAGCGGCAAGCCGCCCGCCATGTAAGCGCCGCCAGGTCGTGTGTGGCAGACCGCACAATCGCCCGCTTCGACGACGCGTCGGCCTCTGTCCAGGGTCTCGCGATCTGCATTTTCGGGCGGGCTGACAGTGGCGATTTCCGGCCTCCACATCATCCAGAATGCAAACCCTATCCCCACGATGCCGATTGCCAGAACGGCACCGATGATCGTCTTGCGCTTCATCGCCTTACCTCTCGAGCTCAGTTAACGACAGATTTTTCAATCCGCCGCGTGCGATTGGCGTACGGCGACTTTCTGTGGCGTGAGCTTAGAGAGGGCGGTTGTGATGGAGTACCCCATCAAGGCGCAACGCTACATTGCGCCCAGCGCAACGACGTCAGAATTAACAACCGTTAACTCGCGCCACTTGCGCGCTTGTCCAAAGATGGATCCTCAAGGAATGTACCGATGGCATTGAAGGAGTTTCATGGACAAGCTGCTCGCACTGAAAATGTTCATCCAGTCGGTAGATTCCAAGGGCTTTTCGGCGGCCGCCAGGCAACTCAATCTGGCGACTTCTTCAGTGACCAGAATGATCGACAGGCTTGAGGGTGACCTCGGTACCGTGCTGCTTAATCGCTCTACCCGGCAAGTCACGTTGACGGATGCCGGGAGTGCTTATTACTTGAAAGGCCGGGATATTCTGAATGCCATGGCGGATGCTGACGAGTCGGTCTCGGATCGTGGTGAAGTGCCCGCAGGGCAGCTGCGTATTTCGGTTCCCGTGGCGTTTGGACACCGCCTCATCGCCCCTCATATCTCCACGCTTTTAGAGCGTTACCCAATGCTCATGCTGGATATGACGTTATCTGACGACATCGTCGATCTGCTCGGCGAAAGCATCGATCTATCGATCCGGATGGGGTCGCCGGCGGCGATGGAAGCTGTGGTCAGTCGCCGCATCGGCAGCTTTCGACGCCGGGTGGTCGCCAGTGCCGAGTACCTGAATGCTCGCGGACTTCCTGACCAACCCATGGACCTCATGCGATACGAGTGCATGTGCTTCAACTACGGTGCACCGCAGCAGGTCTGGACATTTACAGGCAAGGGACAAGCGATTCGCGTGCCCGTCGACGGGCAGTTCAAGAGCAACAATGCCGAGGTTTTGCGTGACGTGGTACTGGCCGGTAGCGGGGTGGCGCTTTTGCCCGATTGGCTGGTCAATGATGATATCGACAGTGGTCGATTGACGTCCTTGTTCGACGCTTTTGTCGTCAATCCGGACAGCGCAAGTTCGGCGATCTCGGCCCTGTACCTGCCCAACCACCGCGGCTCGAAACGTATCAATACGTTTATTGATTTCCTCAGTGAATTACTCGGATCGGAGTGTCAGCTCGTGAGCTGATCGCCCCACCTTTGCGTTTTGCGAAACGCAACGTTGTGCAGAAGGTGGATTCTCTGGCGGGGACCGGGCGCCTACCGTGGGGGTGTGAAAACATTCAACCACGGAGACTGCCATGAGTTTGCACTCATCCAAGATTCAGGTGACTTACGACTTCATCTGCCCATGGTGCTGGATCGGTGAGGAAAATCTCGAACGCGCGCTTGCCGCTTCGGATTATTCAGCTGACGGCCACATTACGTTCCTGCCTTATCAGTTGAACCCGGACATGCCTGTTCAGGGCATGGATCGTAAAGCCTACCGCTCTGGCAAGTTCGGCAGCTGGGCGCGTAGCCAGGCCATGGACGCACAGGTGACCCACGCCGGCAAGGCTGTCGGTCTGGAGTTCGATTACCAACGAGTCGAAAAAACCCCCAACACCTTGGCAGGGCATCGGCTGGTATGGCGAGAGCAACTGGCGGGTAGAGACGCTTCCCTCCTGATCAAGGCCATTTTCAAGGCGTACTTCAGCGAGGGGCGGGATATCGGCGACCTCAATGTGCTGGCCGACATCGCTGCCGAAACGGGGCTGGACCGGGGGGCTGTTGTCGACTTTCTCAGCACCGAGGAAGGCACCGCTGAAGTCCTGAAGCTGGAGGCCATAACCAAGGCCTCCGGTGTGCGCTCGGTACCGAGTATTCAGATCGCAGACGACGTCATCAGTGGTGCTCAGCCCATCGAAGTAATGATCCAGATACTAAGACGAAGCCAAGCGGCTTAAGCCGTTTTTTCAATCCCTATTCATTCAGGAAATCATCATGACTCATCACTTGTTCAGCCCGATCAAACTCGGCCTGCTCACCCTTGATCATCGCGTCGCCATGGCCCCTTTGACTCGCTCCCGTGCGGGCCAGCCTGGCAACGTACCGACCTCAATGAACGTCGAGTACTACCGTCAGCGTGCCAGTGCCGCGTTGATCATCACCGAGGCTACGCAGATTTCGCAGCAGGGGCAGGGTTACGCCTGGACGCCCGGCATCCATAGCGACGAGCAGATTCAGGGCTGGAAAGCTGTCAGCGAAGCCGTGCACGCAGAAGGCGGGCGCATCTTCCTGCAGCTCTGGCATGTGGGGCGGGTGTCGCACCCGGTATTTCAACCTGACGGCGGCCTGCCGGTGGCACCGACCGCGCAGCCGGTCCCCGGCAAGACGTTCATCCTGAATGAAAAGGGCGAGGGGGTCTGGGGTGATGTACCGGTTCCTCAGGAACTGGACATTCCAGGCATTGAAGCGATCGTTGCCGACTTCCGCAAGGCCGCTCGCAATGCACTTCTTGCCGGTATGGACGGTGTGGAGATTCACGCAGGCAATGGTTATCTGCTTGACCAATTTATCAACAGCGCCAGCAATCAGCGTAGCGATCGCTACGGTGGAAGTATCGAAAACCGCGCGCGGCTATTGCTCGAAGTCGTGCAAGCCGTGACCGAAGAAATAGGCGCCGAACGTGTTGCTGTGCGCCTGACACCGATGGGGCGTTTCATGGGCATGGGCGATGACACCCCGGAACAGACCTTTGGCTACATTGCATCCCGGCTCAATCACTGGAATCTCGCTTACCTGCACCTGGTAGAACCGATGATGGTCGGCACGGTGCTCGACGAAAGTAACGATCCCCGCTGGGACGCCATCATCAAGCAGCTGCGTACTGACTTCCATGGCGTTCTGATGCTGGCGGGTGGTTACACCGGCGAAACGGCCGAGCAGGCCATCGCGCAGGGGCGTGCCGACCTCATCGCTTTTGGTCGCCCGTTCATTGCCAACCCCGACTTGCCAGCGCGTTTGCGTGGCCGTACCGAACTCAACCCGGCGGACGGCAACAGCTTTTTTGGCGGCGACGCCAAGGGGTACATCGACTATCCGGTGTTGGCATAACGCAACGTCAAATCCAGAGGCTGTGGGAATCACCCTGCTACGAGGAGAGAGGTAATGAAGAGTTCAGACGTTCCGAAGGCCTTGGTCATTGGTGGTTCCCTGGGAGGGCTGTTCGCCGCCACGGCGTTGCGTGCGATTGGCTGGCACGTCGACATTTTCGAGCGATCCCCCGCGGCGATGGATAGCCGTGGTGGAGGCATTGTTCTGCAAGCAGATGTCCTTCAGCATTTTCGCTATGCCGGAATCAAACCGGCCAATGCACTTGGAGTCCGCTCCCATGATCGTCTGTATTTGAATCGAGCTGGCACCGTCGTGCATAAAGAGCCGATGCCGCAAACTCAGACGTCCTGGAACACGCTCTACAACTCTTTGTTCTCTGCCTTTCCTGCCGAGCACTATCACCGTGGAAAGACGCTGGTTGATCTGACTCAAAATGAGCAACGAGTGACTGCGAATTTTGCAGATGGCAGCAGTGCTGAGGGAGACCTGCTGATTGGTGCCGATGGTGCGGGTTCAACCGTGCGAAGTCTGGTGTTGCCTGGGGCGCAATATACCTATTCGGGGTATGTAGTCTGGCGTGGTCTGGTTGATGAAGACGGACTTCCAGAGTTCGCCAAAGCGCAGCTTTACGAAGACTTTGTCTTTCAACAAGACCCTGAATCGTTGATGTTGGAATACATGGTGCCGGGCTTGAATGGCTCGGTTAATCCTGGCGAGCGACGGTTCAACTGGCTCTGGTATTTGAAAGCTGCCCAAGGCGCAGCATTAGATGCTGTGCTTACTGATAACAATGGTCATCGGCGTAGCCACTCCATTCCACCGGGAGCCTTGGCCGCTCAGCAGGATGCTTACCTGCGGGACATGGGTGAGCAGCATGCCAACCCGGCTTTTCGTGAACTGATTCGCCAGACAAAGGATATTTTCGTTCAAGCGATCCTTGATCTGAAAGTCCCCCAAATGGTGTTTGGTCGCGTGTTGCTGACTGGCGATGCCGCTTTTGTGCCGCGTCCTCATACGGCCGGCAGCACGGCCAAGGCCGCCCGCAATGCACTGTCCCTGGCTCAAGCGATCGACGACATTGGCGACATCGATAAAGGCTTGCTGGTCTGGCAGCAACTGCAACTTGCAGAAGGCAAGCGTATGGCGGATTGGGGGGTGAGCATGGGTGACCGGATCATGGGCATCAACTGATCCTGATTCAGCCGCTTTAACTGGAAAAAGTTCGTTTACAGGCGAGTTGTTGTTGCCGTATTTCCAGTCTGGAATATAAAAAGAGGAGAAAGCTTCAGCTCGAAGCTTTCTCCTCTTTTTGGCATCTGCATGTTTTAAGGCATTAACCATTCAGGCAAGCGCTACCGAATATCTTGTATTGCAGGTCGTGCGTTGCGCCCTTGTGATCCACATACACCATGTGCGCATCCACCGGGCCGCAAGCGTTATTTGTGTCCTCGGCGGTAGTGATGTTGATGACTTTGGCGATATCCATGTGTTCGGAGTAGTTGTAGTGCTCAGGTTCAGGAGTGGCGACCTTGACGTTGGAAGCGCTTTGGGCAGAAGCGTAAACGCTAAACATCATGAGTGAGGCGAGCATTGCGTATTTCATGAGGGTGATTTCCAGAGGTTGTTTAAGAAGGAACTCTTTGTGTGCTTCTGGAGTTAATTGTGATGTCGTGCGTTAGTTTATAAAAATACCCAATTCAAATACCGGTAATTACCACAATTGATGTGTCGCCAACGTGCCTGTCAACAAGTGACTGATAAGTTGCATGATCGACAAATCGCCAGGTATTGCTCACTTGTCCACTTCGTCATGAAGGCTTGAATCGGAGCAAAAAAAGGCCGGTCAGACCGGCCAAAGGGAAATTGAGTGTTTCGCTAAAGTTATCCGCGGAGTCCGAGGATTCTGGCCGCGTTTCCACCGAGCACTGCAGCCTTCTCGCGGGGGCCCAGACCTACGCTTTCTACAAAACGCACCGGTTGTTCGTATCCCATGTCGAAGCAGTAGTCGCTGCCCAGTACCAGATGGTCGATACCGACATTGGCGATCAAATAGTCCAGAACCGGCCCGGAGTGTGAAACGGTGTCGTAGCTGAATCGCGTCAAATAGCTGCTCGGCTTTTGAGCCAGACGCCGGGTCTCGGGACGTGAATTCCAGCCTGCGTCGAGACGCCCGACGAGTATTGGCAATGCTCCACCGGCGTGGGGCAATGACACATGCAGCTGTGGGTAGCGATCCAGTACTCCACCGAGAATCAGGTGTGAAGCCGCGATAGCGGTATCGAACGGGTTGCCCAGCAGGTTGCTCAGGTAATAGTTACTCAAGCGGCTGCCGCCAACCGTTTGTTGCGGGTGCAGGAACACTGGCAGTCCCAGCTGTTCAATGCGGGCAAAGACTGGTGCAAAGCGTGGATCGTCCAAGTCCAGACCGTTGATATTGGTGCCCATATAAACGCCCCGCACCCCGGGCAGTTCGGCTGTGCGTTCCAGCTCGATAATGGCGTCGTGCACATCCAGCATCGGCAACGTCGCCAGCACCACAAAACGCAGCGGGTGTTGGCGATGAACAGTTGACGCGGCATCGTTCCAGGCACGTGCCAGGCGAGCATTGAGTTGACGATCTGCCCAGTACACCATCGGCACGCTCAAGGACAGCGCCTGAACATCGACGCCTGCGCGATCCATGTCGAGTAAGCGCGCTTGCACATCGATAAATTTCAGGGGCAAAGGCCCTAATCCGCCGGCCGGGGTAGCGAAGCTGAATGAATTTTCCTGGCGGGTATAGCTTCCACCGAAAGCTTTGCCCTCACCGCCCAAGAGGTGCAAGAACTCTTCAGGGTAGTAATGCGCGTGGATGTCCACCGATCTCACCGGGATGTCGGCACCCCTCTTGATCGATCCCGCCGAGGCGGGTACCAAACGGGTGACCAGCAGGCCGCCCGCAGTGGCTGCCATGATGCCTAGCAGTTGGCGACGGGTCTTCGAGAGACAGCAGGGACATTGCATGGTCAATCTCCTTTTTATTGTTTTTGTTGGGCGATGAACGCCGAGACGCCTTTATTGATCAGTCGATTACTTTTGAATTTTGATTATCAATCGATAAATTGAAATAATGCAAGGGGCTTCAATTGGCCTTCGTTCTCAATCGGAATCATGGGGGGAGCGTTGGCGGTGATGAACGTTCTGCTATAGTCGCGAGCTTACTGATCGCTCGATAAAAAGGAGTGGCAATGACTGACTCCACGTCTGATCCGATAGACGCGGTTGATTGGCGGAATCGCCGCAAGAGCGCCCGCGCAGGTAGTCAGAAGCCACGCAACCCCAAACCCGCTACCGATTGAGCACAGCCATGCAAGACGCCCACCGCCTGGTCATGCACAGTCGTTACCTTTACTTTTCGATCTCGGAATCCGTTTATGGATAAGTTGCTGGCGCTCAAAATGTTTGTCGAAACGGTTCGCTGCGGTGGTTATTCGGCAGCGGCGCGCAAGCTCGGCATCTCCACTTCGTCAGTGACGCGACAGGTAGCCGGACTGGAAAGCGAGTTAGGCGCCAGCCTGCTTAACCGCACTACGCGCAACACCAGCGTCACGGTGGCGGGCCAGAACTATTTCGATAAAGCCGTGGCGATCCTCGAGGCCATCGACGAGGCCGATGCCGTCGTTACCGACCGCGGCAGTGAAGCCCAGGGGCGATTACGGGCCAGCGTCCCGGTGGAATTCGGCCGACGTATCATCGCTCCCCATCTGGGGCGGTTGCTTGAGCGCCATCCTGGCCTGGAGATCAGCCTTTCGCTGAGCGACGAGGTCAGTGACCTGCTCAGCGAGCAAATCGACGTGTCCGTGCGTCTTGGTTCATCGGTTGTCAGTGATGACATCGTCAGCAAGCGAATCGGTGATTTCCAGCGTTGGGTGGTGGCAAGTCCCGAATACCTGACGCGTACCGGGCTACCCCGGCACCCGCGTGACCTGTTGGAGCATCAGTGTCTGCGTTTTGATTACCGCACGGGTCACCACAATTGGACCTTTCAGGGCGACGAAGAAGTTATCCGCTTGAATGTGCAGGGACGGTTGCAAAGCAACAACGCCGACATTCTGCGCGAGGCGGCGTTGGCCGGTGGCGGGGTGACGCTGTTGGCCGATTGGCTGGTGCGTGACGACGTCAGCGCAGGTCGGCTCACGCGCGTGCTGGAGCAGTATGAGGTCAACCCTGGCAGTGCAAGCACCTGCATCAATGCGTTGTATCTGCCCAATCATCGTGGTTCCAGCCGCATCAATGTGTTCATAGAGTTTCTCAAGGAAATACTCGCCCCCTAAGCACGTCCTGTGCATTTGACCAGACGGCGTTGCGCGTCGCTTTTGGTCGAATCGAAATGCCGGCCGATGCCATCGCGGCGCACAGCGTGCTGCCTTGATTGCGCGCTCGCGCAACAGCAGCGTTGCCGAATGCGCAACGAAGCCTTGCAGTGGGCAGCGATTCTCCCGGCGTGCCCGGGTTCGTAAAGTGATGCCCATCAACTGACCCCGGTCGTCAACGCGCCACTCCGCGGCACTGACAAATTTTTTCAATTGGAACTCGCCCCGATTCGGCCGGCTACGGCCCGCTATCGCCTGGCGAAAGTATGAGGAATGTCCCATGAAACCCCTGCAGACGGTTCCCTTGATCCTCTCGGCTCTGGCGCTGGCGGTCGTGCTCGCTGGCTGCAAGCAAGAGGCCCCGGTACAAGCTGTCACACCGCCACAGGTTGGTGTCGTGACGCTTCAATCACAAACGTACACAGTGCAAAGCGAGCTACCGGGACGTACCGCGCCGTTCCGCGTTGCAGAAGTGCGGCCGCAAGTGGACGGTATCATCGAGCAGCGTCTGTTTGACGAGGGCAGTGAGGTGAAACCCGGACAGCCGCTGTACCGCATTGATCCATCACCGTACGAAGCAGACGTCGCCCGCGCCCGCGCATCGTTTCAACAGGCCCGTTCCCTCGCAGACCGTTATCGACAGCTGATCGGAGAAAAGGCGGTGAGCCGTCAAGAGTTCGAGGATGCACAGGCGCGACAACTGACGGCGGAGGCTGACCTCAAACGTGCCGAGATCAACCTGCGTTACACCCGTGTGCTTGCACCGATTGCTGGCCGCATCGGCCGCTCCAGCGTGACCGAAGGTGCGCTGGTGAACAACGGCCAGGCAGCGGCCATGGCATCGATTCAGCAACTCGACCCCATCTATGTCGATATCACGGAGTCATCTGCAAACCTGCTCAAACTGCGTGATGATCTCAAGCAAGGGCGCCTGGAGACGGCGGGGGCGGACGCCGCCGTGGTGAGCCTCGCGCTGGAAAATGGCAGTGCCTACGGACTGCCAGGGCGCTTGAAATTTTCTGAGGTGTCAGTCGACCCCTCCACCGGTTCGGTGACCCTGCGCGCCGTGTTTCCCAACCCGGAGCACCTGCTACTCCCTGGCATGTTTGTGCGTGCAAAACTTCAGAGCGGCGTCCGACAAGCCGCCATCCTTGCTCCGCAGCAAGGGGTGACCCGCGACCTGAAGGGTAATCCCAGCGCACTGGTGGTCAGCGCTGATGGAACCGTTGAGCAACGTCCCCTGACGGCCAATCGTACTGTGGGCAACCAATGGCTGGTGGAGCGTGGCCTCGAAGCGGGGGATCGCTTGATCACTGAAGGGCTGCAGTTCGTCAAGCCAGGCATGAAGGTCTCCGTGACTGCCGCGCAAAACGTGGCACCGGTGTTGGCCGGTGCCGTGGCTGGGGGGAACTGAACATGTCCAGGTTCTTTATCGATCGGCCAATTTTTGCCTGGGTACTCGCATTGATCGTCATGCTGGCGGGCGGGCTGGCGATCCTCAAGCTGCCCGTCAACCAATACCCTGACATCGCTCCGCCAGCGATTTCGATTCAGGTGACCTACCCAGGGGCATCGGCCCAGACCGTGCAGGACACCGTGGTCCAGGTCATCGAGCAACAGCTTAACGGCATCGATAACCTTCGCTACGTCAGTTCGGAAAGCAACTCCGATGGCACCATGGCGATCACGGTTACGTTCAACCAAGGGACGAACCCCGACATCGCTCAGGTTCAGGTGCAAAACAAACTCAACCTGGCCACGCCCTTGCTTCCGCAGGAAGTGCAGCAGCAGGGGATCCGGGTGACAAAAGCGGTCAAGAACTTCCTGATTGTGATTGGCGTCGTTTCCGAAGACGGCAGCATGTCCCGCGAGGACCTGGCCAACTACGTGGTATCCAACATGCAGGATCCGCTGTCGCGCACTTCCGGCGTCGGTGACTTCCAGGTGTTCGGCGCGCAATACTCCATGCGGATCTGGCTTGATCCTTCGAAGCTGGTCAGTTTCGGCCTGACGCCCGTCGATGTGAAAAGTGCGATTCAAGCCCAAAACGTGCAAGTGTCTTCCGGCCAGATTGGCGGCCTGCCTGCACTGCCGGGCCAACAGCTCAGCGCCACCATCATTGGCAAAACCCGCTTGCAGTCAGCAGAAGAATTCAAGGACATCCAGCTCAAGGTCAATCCTGACGGCTCCGAAGTGCGTCTGGCCGATGTGGCCGATGTCGCATTGGGCGGTGAAACCTACAGCGTCAACGCCCAGTTCAACGGTATGCCGGCGTCCGGCATCGCCATCAAGCTTGCTCCCGGGGCTAACGCGCTGGACACCACCAAGGCGATCCACGACACCCTCAACCAACTGCAACCGTTTTTCCCTCGCGGTATGAAAGTGGTCTACCCCTACGACACCACGCCAGTGGTGCGCGACTCGATCCATGGTGTGTTCCATACCCTGGGTGAGGCGATCGTGTTGGTGTTCCTCGTGATGCTGCTGTTTCTGCAGAACCTGCGCGCGACCATCATCACGACGCTGACCGTTCCTGTCGTCCTCCTGGGTACGTTCGGTGTCCTCGCGGTCGCCGGTTTCACCATCAACACCTTGTCGATGTTCGGCATGGTGTTGGCCATCGGCCTATTGGTGGATGATGCCATCGTCGTGGTCGAGAACGTCGAGCGTGTCATGCGTGAGGAGCGGTTGTCGGCGAAAGAAGCCACGATTCGCTCGATGAAACAAATCCAGGGCGCGCTCGTGGGCATCGCCATGGTGTTGTCGGCGGTGCTGTTGCCGATGGCATTTTTCGACGGGTCAACCGGCGTCATCTACCGTCAGTTTTCCCTCACCATCGTGTCGGCGATGGCCCTGTCGGTGCTCACCGCGCTGGTGTTCACGCCTGCCTTGTGCGCCACGATGCTCAAGCCCCATGACCCCACGCATGGGCTCGCACGTCTCGGCTTCTTCCGTGCATTCAATCGTGGGTTTGATCGCGGCGTGCAACGCTACGAGCGTGGTGTCGCCGGAATGTTGCGGCACAAGGCGCCGGCATTCCTGGCTTACCTGTTGATCGTCGTTGGCATGGTCTTGCTGTTCAGCCGCATCCCCACTGCGTTTCTGCCCGATGAAGATCAAGGCGTGATCTTTACCCAAGTGCAGACCCCCGCCGGGTCCAGTGCTGAGCGCACGCAAAAGGTGCTCGACAGTGTGCGTCAGTATTTGCTCGCCACTCCTGAGCAGGGGGGGGAGGCTAACGCTGTCGACGCCGTGTTTACCGTGAATGGATTCAACTTCGCGGGGCGTGGGCAAAGCTCGGGCATGGCGTTTGTTCTGCTCAAACCGTGGGAAAAGCGCGGTCCTGAAGATGCGGCGCTCGCGTTGGCCAAGCGCGCTCAAGCGAAATACAGAGGCATGCGCGATGCAATGGTATTCGCCGTGGTGCCTCCAGCAGTGCGTGAGCTGGGCAACGCTTCGGGGTTTGATTTATTCCTGCAGGATCAGGCCGGCGTCGGTCACGAAGTCCTGGGGCAGGCGCGCAATCAGTTCCTGCGTCTGGCCTCCGAAAGCAAAGTGCTGACAGCGGTTCGACTCAACGGCCTGAGCGATGAGCCCCAGTATCGGTTGAAGATCGATGACCGGCGGGCGAGGGCGCAGGGCGTTTCACAAACAGACATCAACACCACGCTCTCTGTGGCCTTCGGCGGCAACTACGTCAATGATTTCATTGACCGTGGCCGAGTCAAAAAAGTGTTTGTACAGGGCCAGGCCAGCGCGCGCATGTCCCCTGAAGATCTGGACAAATGGTACGTACGTAACGCCGCCGGGAAGATGGTGCCGTTCTCCGCTTTTGCCTCCGGCGAGTGGGTCTTCGGTTCTCCCAAACTGGCGCGCTACAACGGTGTGCCGGCAGAGGAAATACTGGGTGGTCCGGCACCGGGTTACAGCACGGGTGATGCCATGGCTGAAGCACAGGCCATCGCTGCTCAGTTGCCGCCTGGTGTCGCGCTGGCGTGGACGGGCTTGTCGTATGAAGAAAAGCTTTCCGGGTCTCAAGCGCCTGTCATGTATGCGCTTTCGCTGCTTGTAGTGTTCCTCTGTCTCGCGGCCCTTTACGAAAGCTGGTCCATTCCCTTGGCCGTGATGCTGGTGGTACCGCTGGGTGTTGTGGGGGCATTGCTTGCCACCACCTTGCGCGGCCTGTCCAACGACGTGTTCTTTCAGGTAGGCCTGCTGACGACAGTCGGGCTGGCGGCGAAGAACGCCATCCTGATCGTGGAGTTCGCCAAGGAACTGCATGAGCAGGGCATGGGCTATGCCGAAGCGGCGATTGAGGCGGCGCGGCTTCGTTTGCGTCCCATTGTCATGACCTCGCTTGCGTTCATCCTCGGGGTTGTGCCGTTGGCTATCTCCACCGGTGCAGGCTCTGGCAGTCAGCATGCCATTGGCACCGGCGTGATCGGCGGCATGTTGACCGCCACCGTCCTGGCCATCTTCTGGGTTCCACTCTTTTATGTGTCGGTGTCGTCACTGTTCGCACGTCGATCGTCCGTCGCTCTGGCCGCAGTCGCTCACGAAGAGGTCATGTCATGATCAAACCATTCAGTTTTCTGGTCCTGAGTTCGTTGTTGTTCAGTGGTTGCTCTCTGATCCCGGAGTACCAGCAACCTCAGGCACCGGTGGCGGCGACTTACCCCTTGGCGCCAGTGTCACGTGATGAGAGTGCCGCAGCGCTCGATTGGCGCGAGTTCTTTTCCGATCCGGCCTTGCATCGATTGATCGAGACCGCACTGGCCAACAATCGGGATATCAGGATTGCCACGTTGAACGTCGAGGCCTATCAGGCGCGCTATCGCATTCGTCGCGCGGATCTGTTGCCGGACGTCTCGACGGCGGGCAGTGGTAGTCGTCAGCGAGTTCCGGCAGATCTGGCATCCGGTGATAAAGCGACGATCGAGAGTCAGTACTCTGTCGGGCTGAACGTGAGTTATGAGGTGGATTTGTTCGGCCGTGTACGCAGCCTCGATCAAGCAGCATTGCAGCGTTACCTGGCCAGTGAACAAGCACAGCGTTCAGCCCGTATCGGGCTGGTGGCAAGCGTTGCAAATGCCTGGCTCACTCTGCAGGCCGATCAAGCGCTGGAGCGACTGACCAGCGATACCCTCGACACCTATGAAAACAGCTACCAGCTGACACGTCGCAGCGCTGAAGTAGGTACCGTTTCAGATTTGGCGTTGAGCCAGGCACAAACCCTGGTGCAAGGCGCGCGCGGCTCGATGGCCCGGTATCGTCGGCAGGTTGCCGAAGACCGAAACCAGTTGGTGTTGTTGATTGGAGGTGAACTCCCCATCGATCTGTCGAGCGGTGATTGGGAGCGACAATCTTTACCTGAGGTGCCAGTGGGGTTGCCGTCGGATCTGCTCAACCGTCGGCCCGACATAGTGGAAGCAGAGTTATTGCTCAAGGCTGCCAATGCGGATATCGGCGCAGCCCGGGCTGCGTTCTTTCCCCGAATCAGCCTGACGGCGGATGCTGGCACTTCGAGCGAAGAGCTGTCAGGGCTCTTCAATGGAGGTTCGGGTGTCTGGAGCTTTTTCCCCCGGATCAGTCTGCCAATCTTCAATGCGGGCCGCTTGCAAGCCAGCCTGGACGTCACTCAAGTCGAGAAAGACATACAAGTGGCGCGTTATGAAAAGGCGATCCAGTCAGCCTTCAGGGAAGTCAGTGATGGACTGGCTGCAACGCAGACCTTTGGACAGCAGATCGAGGCGCAACAAGGGCTGGTCAGCGCGAGTGCCAAATACTATCGGCTGGCGGAAAGTCGCTACCTGACAGGTATCGATAGCTCTTTGACTCTTTTGGACGCGCAACGGACGCTGTTCGCTGCACAACAAGCGTTGATCAGTGATCAGTTGGCCGAACGAGCGGCAACTATCGATTTGTACAAAGCGCTGGGAGGAGGGTGGCAGGGCTGACATGACGACCACGGATCCTCCTTTTGGCCATGAAATGGATTACTCCTGCTTTTACGCCCCACAACACAGTAGCGCCTAAGTATTCGTCTGCGCAGCGCCAAAGCAGAGGGGGCGGGAATTGGACAGAGTGATGGCCATTGGCTAACGTCAGGTAGCCTCCCTCCGAATCACAAAACGGCGGATTACCAAGGCATGCAAATCGATCTACCGCCCGAGCCGGGAAGCGAATCAAGGGAGATAGAGGCATGGAGAGTGCTGGGGCGGACTTTGATTTGATCGAGGTTTCTGGAGGTCCTCGGTTCCGACCTGGAGAATCCCTTGCTCGCAAGTGAAGCTTTTTCTCAGCTCCCGAAAGCAACTCACGACACGATCAAAATCACGTTTTAGAGTTGGTTGATATTGGTAGGTTGTTGTTAGTCCCGTCGTTAGTGCCAGATAATTTGATGTTGATGGAATAGCTGGAGAAAAGTCGGGGGCAGCAGGTGGTCCAGAAGAATACTGAAGAGGCGAGGTAACGTGGAAGTGCGATGTTTGCCATCGTTAATGGCAAATTTTTCGTCTTTCAAGGAGGACTTGATATGCGCGTTCTAATTCTTTTGTTTCTTGTTCTCACGTTGCAAGCCTGCGCTCCGATATCGTATCGCGAAACCGATGAGGGAAGGTTTGAAGGCGCCTTGGATGTGCGCTGGATCAAGAATGACTATTTTCTGTTTGTTCCAAGCAAGGATGATCCGTTTCGATTTACACGTTCTAATGGTGAAGTAATTCGCCCTGGCCCCATGTATACCGATGGGGGGTCAATTCCTCGATTTTTATGGGGCGTCAATGGTTATTCCCCTTGGGGGTACGCCCCCGCTTATATCATTCACGATTGGCTTTTCGTGGCTCATGAGTGTGGTTACCCCGGGTACAAGGATTACTCGTTCAAAAATACGCACATCGTCCTGGCAGAGGGTTTGAAGGCGGTGATGGAGGTAAGTCCTGAGATTCGAAATTACTTTGTTTTTGAATCGGTGGTTGCAGCCGTCAGTTCGCCCATAGCGAAACGGCTCTGGGAGAAGGGGATATGTAACGACCCCGTAGCTTTCAACCTGCTGGGCATTCCTGAACAAACGCCTCCCGGGGAGTTGCTGATGACAATAAAATTCAAATAGTGGCTGACGCGCAATTCCACTCAGCTGCCCGAGGTCAACGCCGGAATCGTGACGGGTGATGCTGTCGTTTTCGCGGCCCAGAAGCGCCTTACAGGCAGGTGATATCAACCCTGACCAAGAAGCCCACGGATGCCGGTCAAACATTTGCCCGCTACAATGCGTGCCTCGACCGTGACAAACCAGATAAAAAATATGTCCTTGCCCAAACATCACCTGGAACTGCTCAGCCCTGCCCGTGACGTGAGCATCGCTCGCGAGGCGATCCTGCATGGTGCCGACGCCATTTATATCGGTGGACCGAGCTTCGGCGCCCGCCACAATGCCTGTAACGAAGTGAGTGAGATCGCCGGACTGGTGGAGTTCGCCCGGCGCTACCACGCCCGGGTGTTCACGACGATCAACACGATCCTGCATGACAATGAGCTGGAGCCAGCCCGCAAGCTGATCCATCAGCTCTACGATGCCGGCGTCGATGCGTTGATCGTCCAGGACCTTGGCGTGATGGAGCTGGATATTCCGCCGATCGAGTTGCACGCCAGCACCCAGACCGACATCCGCACCCTGGCACGGGCGAAGTTTCTTGACCAGGCGGGCTTCTCCCAACTGGTACTGGCCCGCGAGCTGAATCTGCAAGAGATTCGCGCCATCGCCGACGAGACCGATGCGGCCATCGAGTTCTTCATCCACGGCGCGTTGTGTGTGGCGTTCTCCGGCCAGTGCAACATCTCCCACGCACAGAACGGTCGCAGCGCCAACCGTGGCGACTGTTCACAGGCCTGTCGTTTGCCGTACACCCTCAAGGACGACCAGGGCCGCGTCGTCGCCTACGAAAAACACCTGCTGTCGATGAAGGACAACAACCAGAGCGCCAACATTCGCGCGTTGGTGGAAGCCGGCGTTCGCTCATTCAAGATCGAAGGGCGTTACAAGGACATGGGCTACGTGAAGAACATCACGGCCTACTACCGCCAGCGCCTGGACGACGTTCTTGAAGATCGTCCGGACCTGGCCCGAGCGTCCAGTGGCCGCACTGCGCATTTCTTCGTACCTGACCCGGACAAGACCTTCCACCGTGGCAGCACCGACTACTTTGTCACCGATCGCAAGGTCGACATCGGTGCCTTCGATTCACCGACTTTCACCGGCCTGCCAGTGGGCGTGGTGGAGAAGGTGGGCAAGCGTGACTTGCAGGTGGTGACCTCTGAGCCGCTGTCCAACGGCGACGGTCTCAACGTGCAGATCAAGCGCGAAGTAGTGGGCTTTCGCGCCAACATCGCCGAGCCAAAGGGGGAGTTCCTCGAAGAGGGCGAGAAGCGTTATCGCTACCGTGTCGAGCCCAACGAGATGCCGGACGGGATGTACAAGCTGCGGCCCAACCATCCACTGAGCCGCAACCTGGACCATAACTGGCAGCAAGCCTTGCAGAAGACTTCCGCTGAACGTCGTATCGGTCTGGCCTGGGTCGCACAGCTGGACGAGCAGCGCCTGCAACTCACCGCCACCAGCGAGGAGGGCGTCAGCGCCAGCGTGTCCCTGGACGGTCCGTTCGGTCTGGCCAACAAGCCGGAGCAGGCCCTGGACCAACTGCGTGATCTGCTCGGTCAACTGGGCACCACCGACTACCACGCCACCGGCATCAAGCTGGAAGCAACCCAGGCGTTCTTCATCCCCAACTCGCAGCTCAAGGCCCTGCGTCGGGAAGTGATCGAAGCGCTAACCGCGGCCCGTCTGCTGGCCCACCCACGGGGTGGTCGCAAGGCCGAAACAAATCCGCCGCCGGTGTACCCGGAATCGCACCTGTCGTTCCTGGCCAACGTCTACAACCAAAAGGCTCGCGACTTCTATCACCGTCACGGCGTCAAGCTGATCGATGCAGCCTTCGAGGCCCACGAGGAAACCGGAGAAGTGCCGGTGATGATCACCAAGCACTGCCTGCGTTTCTCCTTCAACCTTTGCCCCAAACAGGCCAAAGGGGTCACCGGTGTTCGCACCAAGGTCGCGCCAATGCAGCTGGTGCACGGTGATGAGGTGCTGACGCTGAAGTTCGACTGCAAACCTTGCGAAATGCACGTGATCGGCAAGATCAAGGGCCACATCCTTGACCTGCCGCTACCGGGCAGCGTCGCGGAGCCGGTGGTCGGTTACATCAGCCCTGAAGATCTGCTCAAAACGATTCCTCGCGCGCCCCACTGAACGGTGGGCTAACCCGCATCAGGGACAGGGACGTTTCTTGATCGGTGTCAAACGGGTAGGGCGGGCAGCTCTGTATTCTGTGAAGCAACACTCGCGCGCCCTTGCGGATGAACGCGCGAGTTCCCATTGGGCCGGAGCTCGCCGGCACTGGCGACACAATGGGATTGATGTTCCTCTCGCTGAGTCATCAGAGCCATCCCTCTCATGGTCTATCCCGTTTTTTTGACATTGCACCTGTTCGCCGCGCTGATATTCATCGGCACGGTGTTCTTCGAGGTCCTGTTTCTGGAAAGCATTCGCAAGCAATTGCCCGACAGGGTGATGATGCTGGTCGAGCAGGGGATCGGTCGTCGAGCCCGGACGCTGATGCCGTGGGTGTTGCTGGTGCTGTTCGGCGCGGGGATCGGCATGGTCTGGCAGCGCTACTTGCCCGCTCTTGCCACGCCGCTGGCGTCCTCGTTCGGCACGTTGCTGATGGTGAAAATCGTCGTTGCCGTGAGCGTGCTCCTGCATTTTCTGGTGGCCATGATTCTGTTCAAAAGCGGGCGCATGAACGCTCGTTACCTGCAATTCATCCACGGCAGTCTGTTCTGCCATATGGTCGCCATCGTCTTGCTGGCCAAGGGCATGTTTTACCTGACGTGGTGACCGATGGTCGGCCTCTGCAAACACTTGGCTGGCGGCTTGATACAAATCAAGGAGCGATGATTGCCGATCCCGGACACTGAAGATCTGCAGCCAGTCTGGGAGACCCGTCATGCTCGATTTCTTTCACAACCCTGGCGAGCTTGTCGCTCGGTGCGATCAGGGTGTGCTCGACCCCAACTGCCATGCCGATACGCAAAAGTTTCACAACGGCATCGGCTCTCTGGATTTGCTTCGTGCCTTGCGCGTCAGCCGCCAGAAACGCCGGCCGCTCTCCCTGAACTTGCGCCTGCCTTCCAGCCTCAAGCCATCCTTTTGCACCCTTGCTGATGCCTGCGGCGAGCAGGGCGCCATCGAGCAGTACCTGCGGCGTCTGGAACACGAGATCGACCTGGTCGGTTGCCACACCCATCCAGAGCAACGGGTCGAGCAATTTCACCTGGGCGGTGGAACGCCCACCATCGCCCATATTCAGCGACTGATGGGGCATTTGCGTCGCCGGTTCAACTTTCTGGCGCATGAGTCTGGCGACTACAGCGTTGAAGTGGATTTGCATCACACCGATTGGTCGACCATGGGCGTGCTGCGCGATCAGGGATTCAATCACGTCAGCATTGGCGTTCCGGACATCGACACCGAGTGCGAGATGTCCGTGGCTTGCTACCAGAATCCGGCGCCGATCCATTCGCTCATCGATGCCGCGCGCACGTTTGGTTATCGCTCCATCAACGTCGATCTGGGTTTTGGCCATGCCTGGCAAACGCCGGACAGTTTTGCGCTGAAGCTGACGACGATTATCGAGCTGGAGCCTGACCGCCTGATGGTGTTCGACTATGCACGGCCGCCACGCCGCTATCGGCCTGTGCTCGGTGACAAGGCCAGGGCGTTGTGCAGCCAGGACGACAAAGGCGCGATGCGTCAGATCTGCTTCGAGCAATTGCTTGCAGCGGGGTATCACTACATCGGCATGGGGCAGTTTGTCCGGCCCGATGATGACCTGGCGATCGCTCAGGAGCGGGGCCGCTTGAGCCGCACCTGCGACGGTTTCACCCGTCACGGCTATTGCGACCACATCGGGTTCGGTGTGGGCGCCATCAGCCGGATCGACGATTTGTACACGCAAAATACCGACGCCATTGAGCGCTATCAACGTCAGCTGGACAACGACCAGCTGCCGACAGCACGTGGCTGGCGTTTCGAGGCGGGGGAGCAGATCAGGCAAATGGTCATGGAGCGACTGGCGTGTGATCAGGAGCTGGATATCCGTGCCATCGAGCGGCGCTATGGGCTGGTGTTCCCCATGTATTTCTCATCCGTCTGGCCGTTGCTGGAGCAATTGAGTCGTGACGGTTTGATTGAATTGTCAGAGCGTTTCATCAGCATCCTTCCCGCCGGCCGGCAGGAGGTGGATGCTATCTGCAGCCTGTTTGAAAAGGAGGTGGACAGTGCAAAACATTAACCCACCTGCGAGTTGATTGATCATGAAGCCTTCATTCGATTTCAATCGTGCCCTGGTCGAAAAATATGACCGGCCCGGGCCGCGCTACACCTCTTACCCGACGGCGCCGCAGTTTCATCAGGCGTTTGCCGTTGACGACTATCAGCGTGCCGCCCACGACAGCAACCAGGCCGCTGTGCCGAAACCGTTGTCGGTGTACATCCACATTCCGTTTTGCAAAAGCCTTTGTTACTACTGCGCCTGCAACAAAATCATTACCCAAAAAACCCATCGGGCCGTCGAATACCTGACCTACCTCAAGCGTGAAATCGCCATGCAGGCCGCTTTGTTCGACAGCACGCGCAAGCTTACGCAGCTGCATCTGGGCGGGGGCACACCGACGTATTTGACCCAAGAACAACTGGCCGACCTGATGGATTGCCTGCACCAGGCATTCGACATGGACGACAGCGACAACCATGAGTTTTCCATCGAGGTCGACCCGCGCACCATCAGCAGCGAACAGATCCATTCGCTACGCCAATTGGGCTTCAATCGCCTGAGCTTTGGTGTGCAGGACTTCGATCCCGACGTCCAGGCGGCGGTCAATCGCCAACAAAGTGAAGCGCAGATTTATGCGCTGGTCGCGGCGGCGCGCGAGGCGCAATTCAAGTCGATCAGCGTCGATCTGATTTACGGCCTGCCCCTGCAAACGGTGCAGAGTTTCGACGTCACCCTTGCCAAGATCATTGCCCTGCGCCCGGACCGGATTGCTGCCTACAGTTATGCGCATCTGCCGGAGATGGTGCGCGCGCAACGGCTGATTCGCCCGGAGGACATGCCACCGCCGGAGCGCAAGCTGGAGTTGCTCGAACTGACCATCCGCCGTTTGACCGAAGCCGGTTATGTCTACATCGGCATGGACCATTTCGCCTTGCCGGATGACGAGCTGGCGCTGGCCCGCGCCCATGGCACGCTGCAACGCAATTTCCAGGGGTACTCGACCCATGCCGACTGCGACTTGATCGGCCTCGGGGTGTCTTCGATCGGCAAGGTCGGCGACAGCTACAGCCAGAGCGTCAAGGAGCTTTCGCAGTACTACGCACGCATCGATCAAGGTCTGCTGCCGGTGCATCGGGGTTATCGCCTGAGCGCTGACGACCTGTTGCGCCGCGAAGTGATCAGCGACCTGATGTGTCATGGCCGGATCGATTTCGCCAAGTTCGAAGCACGTCACGCGATCTGCTTCACCGAGTATTTCGCCGAATCATTGGCCCAACTCGGCGAGCACGTTCGCGACGGGCTCTTGCAGATTCACCGTGACGAGCTGGTGCTGTTGCCGCAAGGGCATTTGATGATGCGCAGCGCCGCGATGGCGTTTGATGCCTACTTGGGCGATCAGCAAAAAGGCCAGTTTTCCCGCACTGTTTGAGACATTCGGGCGCTCTGGAACGGGGATTGTCGGCAAGTTGATTTCAATCAAGGGACGGGGGCGCAATGCTCCCTAACATGGCCGCAGACCCTTTAAAATCAGCCTGCTCATGACAATCTCTTCGCCTTCGATACCTGGCAACCTGCGCATCTGGAGCGTTGGTCTGGTGGTGACGGTCTTGCTGATACTCGCGATGTTCGCGGTGGTTCAGGCCAAGTCATACGGCGACATCGAGCAGCGGCGCATCGAGAAGGTTTTCCCGCAAACCGATTCGGTTTCCGCAGCGGAAGGCCCGTTCAAGGTGCGGACGATATCAGCGGCCGGCAAGGTCATCGGTTATGTCTTCCAGAGCCTGGACGTGGTGGACATTCCGGCCTACTCGGGCAAGCCGATCAATACCCAGGTGATCCTCGACACCGCCGGTGTGATTCAGGATGCCTACGTCCTGGAACACCATGAGCCGATTCTGCTGATCGGTATCCCCGAAGAAAAACTCCACGGTTTCAGCGCCCGCTACACAGGGATCAAGGTCAGCCAGCGAGTGGTTGTCGGCCACTCCAGTGACCCGAGTGCGGTCACCGTGGATGCCATCGCCGGCGCAACCGTCACCGCCATGGTGGTCAATGAGGTCATCATGCGGGCCGCCCATGAAGTGGCCGTATCGCTCAAGCTGATCGAGGACAAGGGGGCAGTGGCGAGCAAGCCCGCCACCGTGCGCCAGGACTTTTTCGAGCCTGCCACCTGGGAGCAACTGAGCGGAAACGGCGCCATCCGTCGCTTGAACCTGACCCGTGGACAGGTCGATGCCGCCTTCAAAGGCACCGAGGCCGAAGGCGTCGACACGGCCGCGCCTGACCAGGTCGATGACACCTTTATCGAGCTGTACACCGCCGACCTGAACCCGCCGACCATTGGCCGCGCGTTGCTGGGTGACATTCAATACCGTGTCCTCATGCAAGAGCTCAAGCCCGGCGAGCAAGCCATTGCTGTATTGGGACGCGGCTTGTATTCGTATAAAGGCTCGGGTTATGTGCGCGGCGGGATTTTCGACCGGGTGCAATTGCGCCAGTTCGGCAATGTCATCAGCTTTCGCGACATGGACCATCAGCGCCTCTCCGACGTGTTCGCCAAGGGCATGCCCGAGTTCAATGAGATGTCGGTGTTCATTGTGCGCAAGCAGGCGGGTTTCGATCCAGGATCGCCCTGGTCCCTGGAGTTGCTGGTACGGCGTCAGACCGGTCCGGTCAGCGGCATGTTCAGCAGCTTCGAACTGTCTTATCAATTGCCCGAGCAATACCTTGAGCGCCCCGCACCGAGTGCCGAAGAACTGGCCGCCATCGAGGAAGCCAACCGGCCGATGTGGTTGACGATCTGGTATCAGAAACACTTCCAGGTCGGTGTACTCGCCACCGCGTTGTTGCTGCTGACCGCGATCCTGTTCCTGCAGGACAAGTTCACCCGCCGCCCGCATTTCCTGCACTGGCTGCGTCGCGGTTACCTGATCTTCACCGTGGTGTTCCTCGGCTGGTATGCGCTGGGGCAGCTCTCGGTGGTCAATGTCCTGACCTTTGTCCATGCGTTGTTCGAGCACTTTCGCTGGGAGCTGTTTCTCACCGACCCGCTGATTTTCATGCTGTGGGTGTTCACCGCCGCGAGCATCCTGTTGTGGGGGCGTGGGGTGTTCTGCGGCTGGTTGTGCCCGTTCGGTGCCTTGCAAGAACTGATCAACGAAGCCGCGCGCAAGCTGAAAATTCCCCAGTACGAATTGCCCTTCGCGGTGCATGAGCGCTTGTGGGCGATCAAGTACATCATTTTGCTGCTGCTGTTCGGTATCTCCCTGGAATCCATGTCCACCGCCGAATTGTTCGCCGAAGTGGAACCGTTCAAGACCGCCATCACCCTCAGGTTCGACCGCCAATGGTGGTTTGTCCTCTACGCGGTGGCGCTGCTGGTCATCAACATCTTCACGCGCAAAGTCTATTGCCGCTACATCTGCCCGTTGGGTGCCGCATTGGCGATCCCGACCAAGCTGCGCCTGTTCGACTGGCTCAAGCGCCGCAAGGAATGCGGCAACCCCTGCCAGTTGTGCGCCAAAGAATGCGAGATCCAGGCGATTCACCCGGATGGGCGGATCAATGCCAACGAGTGCCACTACTGCCTCGATTGCCAGATGACTTACCACAACGAACACAAATGCCCGCCGCTGATCAACAAGCGCAAGAAGCGCGGCAAACCGGCACCTGTGGCGGCGCAACTGATACCTGTCGTGGAAGTGACCGCCCCTGAATGACGCGCCCTTGTAGGAGTGAGCCTGCTCGCGATGGTCGCTAACGTTGACGCGTAATGACTGGCTCAACGCGGCGCTCTTGAGTCCATCGCGAGCAGGCTCGCTCCTACAGTTGACCGAGTTCTAACCGCACACCGTTTTATCCCTTCAAGGAGTACGCAGCATGACTGACACAGAATCCACAAAACCGGTGCAGGAAGAAGAGCACACCGGACTCAGCCGTCGCGGTTTTCTCGGTAGCAGCGCCGTCACCGGGGCGGTGCTGGCAGGGGCCACGACATTGGGCGGGGCGGTGTTCAGCCGCGAGTCATGGGCGGCTGCGGTCAAGGATGCGCAGGCGAAAACCCATGTCGGCCCCGGCGAGCTGGACGAATACTACGGCTTCTGGAGCGGCGGTCATCAGGGCGAAGTGCGGGTGCTGGGCGTGCCGTCGATGCGTGAGTTGATGCGTATTCCGGTGTTCAACGTCGACTCGGCCACCGGTTGGGGCCTGACCAACGAAAGCAAGCGCATCATGGGCGACAGCGCGAAGTTCCAGAACGGCGATTGCCATCACCCGCACATCTCCATGACGGACGGCAAGTACGACGGTAAGTACCTGTTCATCAACGACAAGGCCAACTCCCGTATTGCGCGCATCCGCCTGGACATCATGAAGTGCGACAAGATGCTCACGGTGCCGAACGTGCAAGCCATTCACGGCCTGCGCCTGCAAAAAGTGCCGTACACCAAGTACGTGTTCGCCAACGCCGAGTTCGTCATTCCGCACCCCAATGACGGCCACACCTTCGACCTGCAAGACAAGAACAGCTTCACCATGTTCAACGCCGTCGATGCCGAAAAAATGGAGATGGCGTTTCAGGTGATCGTCGACGGCAATCTGGACAACGCCGACATGGACTACACCGGCAAGTACGCCGCGTCCACCTGCTACAACTCGGAGAAGGCCTACGACCTCGGCGGCATGATGCGCAACGAGCGCGACTGGGTCGTGGTGTTCAACATTCCGCGCATCGAAGCCGCGATCAAGGCCGGCAAGTTCATCACCCTGGAAAACTCGAAAGTGCCGGTGGTCGACGGTCGTAAAACCGATGGCAAGGACTCCGAATTCACCCGTTACATCCCGGTGCCGAAGAACCCCCACGGCCTCAACACCTCATCCGATGGCAAGTACTTCATTGCCAACGGCAAGCTGTCGCCAACCGTATCGATGATCGCCATCGACCGCCTGGACGACCTGTTCGCCGATAAATTCAAGGACCCGCGCGAAGTCATCGCCGCCGAGCCGGAACTGGGCCTGGGCCCGTTGCACACTACCTTCGACGGTCGCGGCAACGCCTACACCACGCTGTTCATCGACAGCCAGGTGGTGAAGTGGAACATGGCGGACGCGGTACGTGCCTACAAGGGCGAGAAGGTCAATTACATCAAGCAAAAACTCGACGTGCATTACCAGCCCGGCCACAACCATGCGTCGCTGACCGAAACCAGTGAGGCGGACGGCAAATGGCTGGTGGTGTTGTGCAAGTTCTCCAAGGACCGCTTCCTGCCGACCGGGCCGCTGCACCCGGAAAACGACCAATTGATCGATATTTCCGGCGAAGAAATGAAACTGGTGCACGACGGCCCGGCGTTTGCCGAACCGCACGATTGCATCCTTGCGCGGCGGGATCAGATCAAGACGCAAAAAATCTGGAACCGTAACGACCCGTTCTTCGCCGCCACCGTGGAGCTGGCCAAGAAGGATGGCATCAACCTGGAGACCGACAACAAGGTGATCCGCGACGGCAATCATGTGCGGGTCTACATGACCTCCATGGCACCGGCGTATGGCTTGACCGAGTTCACCGTCAAGCAGGGCAACGAAGTGACCGTGACCATCACCAACATCGACCAGATCGAGGACGTGTCCCACGGTTTCGTCATGACCAACCACGGCGCGAGCATGGAGATCAGCCCGCAACAAACCTCGTCCATCACCTTCACCGCCGACAAGGCCGGCCTGCATTGGTATTACTGCAGCTGGTTCTGCCATGCGCTGCACATGGAAATGGTCGGCCGCATGAAGGTCGAGCGGGCCTGACGGTTGAGCATCGACAGGAGCGGACCGATGACCGACATCAAGGGAAACCCGATCAAGGTGATCGCGCTTGCGCTCCTGCTGATGCCCTGCAGCGTGCTGGCGGTGCAACCCATTACTACGCTTCCGTTGCGCCTTGACGCCGAGCAACGCTGGCACGTGCCGGCGGGCGAATACCGTGGCTCGTTCAGCGTCGATCAACCGATGCAGATTGTGTGCGAGCCCGGCGCGGTTTTTCAGGCGCAAGGGCAGGGCAACGGGGTGATTGTCAGCGCACCGGACGTCGGGATCGAGGGCTGCACTTTTCTGGACTGGGGGCACGACCTCACGGCCATGAATGCGGCGGTGTTCCTCCAGCCCAAGGCCCGTGGCGCGGTGATCAAAGGCAATCGCCTGCAAGGCCAGGGTTTCGGGATCTGGGTCGATGGGACTCAGGATGCGAGCCTGATCGACAACCGCATCCAGGGCGATCCGGCGATGCGTTCACAGGATCGCGGCAACGGCATTCACCTGTATGCCGTGCATGGCGCCAGGGTCATCGGCAACCAGGTGCGTGATACCCGCGATGGCATTTACATCGACACCTCCAACGGCAACCTGCTGCAAGGCAATACCCTGGAAGACCTGCGTTACGGCGTGCATTACATGTTCGCCAACGACAACCAGCTGATCGGCAACACCACCCGCCGCACCCGCACCGGCTACGCCCTGATGCAAAGCCGCAAGCTCACGGTGATCGGCAACCGCTCCGAACAGGATCAGAACTACGGCATCCTGATGAACTACATCACCTATTCGACCTTGCGCGACAACTTCGTCACCGACGTGCGCGACGGCTCGACCGGCGACAGCATGATCAGCGGTGCCGAGGGCAAGGCGCTGTTCATCTACAACTCGCTGTTCAACCGCATCGAACACAACCACTTCGAGCACAGCGCCGTGGGCATTCACCTCACCGCCGGCTCCGAAGACAACCGCATCGCCGACAACGCGTTTGTCGGCAACCAGCGCCAGGTCAAATACGTCGCCACCCGCTTGCAGGAATGGTCGGCGGATGGCCGGGGCAATTACTGGAGCGACTATCTGGGCTGGGACCGCAACAACGATGGCCTGGGCGATATCGCCTACGAACCCAACGACAACGTCGACCGCCTGCTGTGGCTGTACCCGCAGGTGCGGCTGTTGATGAACAGCCCCGGAATTGAACTGCTGCGTTGGGTGCAACGGGCGTTTCCGGTGATGAAATCGCCGGGCGTACTCGACAGCCATCCGTTGATGAAATCCACCACGCACACCCTGACCAAGGAGCCCGTCACATGAATGTCGTCGATCTGGAAGGCGTCAGCCAGCGTTATGGGCACACCACGGTGTTGCATCAGTTGAGCCTTAGCCTGGCCGAAGGCGAAGTGCTGGGTTTGTTCGGGCACAACGGCGCGGGCAAGACCACCAGCATGAAACTGGTGCTCGGTTTGTTGCAGGCCAGCGAAGGGCAAGTCAGGGTGTTTGGCCGCTTGCCCAGTGATCCGAATGTCCGGCGTCTGCTCGGCTATTTGCCGGAGAACGTGACGTTTTATCCGCAAATGAGCGGTCTGGAAACCTTGCGTCATTTCGCGCGACTCAAAGGCGCCGCGTTCGCTCAGGTGGACGGGCTGCTGGAGGAAGTTGGCCTGGCAGGGGCGGCGCATCGACGGGTCAAGACCTACTCCAAAGGCATGCGCCAACGCCTCGGGCTGGCGCAAGCCTTGCTCGGCGAACCGCGCCTGTTGCTGCTCGACGAGCCGACGGTCGGCCTCGATCCCATCGCCACTCAAGACCTGTATCGGTTGCTCGACCGTCTGCGCAGCCAGGGCACCAGCGTCATTCTCTGTTCCCACGTTTTGCCGGGGGTCGAGGCGCATATCAATCGTGCGGCGATCCTGACCCAGGGGCGTCTGCTGGCCCTCGGCAGCCTGCGCAGCCTGCGCGAGGAAGCCGGGTTGCCGACGCTGATTCGCGCCAACGGACTCAAGCATGCCGGCCCCTTGCAGGCCTCGTGGAACATCGCCGGGCACGTCACTCAACGTTGGGGCGTGGAGGGCCTCGAAGTGGCCGCGCTCAATGGCAGCAAACTGGGCCTGTTGCGCCAGTTGCTCAATGAGGATGAGCCGGCGGACGTGGAAATCACTCCACCGTCCCTGGAAGACCTCTACCGCTATTACATGGGACGGGCCGCTGCGACCCACAGTGGAGAGATTCTATGAACCCGATCTGGAACATGGCCCGCAAGGAATTCAATGACGGTTTGCGCAACCGCTGGTTGTTGGCGATCAGCCTGTTGTTCGCGGTGCTGGCCACCGGCATTGCCTGGCTGGGCGCGGCGGCGTCCGGTCAGTTGGGCTTTACCTCGGTGCCCGCGACCATCGCCAGCCTGGCCAGCCTGGCGACGTTCCTGATGCCACTGATTGCCTTGATGCTGGCGTATGACGCCATTGTCGGCGAGGACGAAAGCGGCACCTTGCTGCTGTTGTTGACCTATCCGCTGGGGCGCGGGCACATCCTGCTCGGCAAGTTCATTGGCCACGGGTTGATCCTGGCGCTGGCGACGCTGATCGGTTTCGGCTGCGCGATGCTCGCGATCGCCGTGCTGGTGGACGACGTCGAACTGAACCTGCTGCTCTGGGCCTTCGGACGATTCATTGTGTCGTCGACGCTACTGGGCTGGGGCTTCCTGGGGCTGGCTTATGTGCTGAGCAGTGTGGCGGCCGAGAAATCCACGGCTGCCGGTTTGGCGCTGGGCGTGTGGTTCTTTTTCGTGCTGGTGTTCGACCTGGCGCTGCTCGCCCTGCTGGTGCTCAGCGAAGGGCACTTCGACCCCAAAGTGCTGCCCTGGTTGCTGCTGTTCAATCCCGCCGACCTCTATCGCTTGATCAATCTTTCCGGTTTTGACGCCGTCGCCAGTACCGCTGGCGTGCTGACCCTGGGCAGCGATTTGCCTGTGCCGGGCTCGATGCTCTGGCTCTGCCTGCTGTTGTGGGTGGCGGCGCCGTTGGGTACGGCCTGGCTGCTGTTCCGTCGACGGGCGACTTGAATTCTTACTTTGGTTTTTTGGAGCACCTGATGATGAGAACGCTTGATTGGAAGACGCTGCGCAACCTGGCGGGCCTGATGGTCTGTGTGCTGCTGACGGCGTGTGACAAACCCGTGCAAGCCAGCTACAGCGATGCCCCCAGCGCCTTTCATCCCAGTGATGAGTGCCATGTCTGCGGCATGATCATCGACGGCTTCCCCGGCCCCAAGGGTGAAGTGGTCGAGCACAGCGGCATCAAGAAATTCTGCTCCACGGCGGAAATGATCGGTTGGTGGTTGCAACCGGAAAACCATCATGGCGATGCCAGGCTGTATGTCCACGACATGGAGCACAGCCCCTGGAATTCGCCGGATGACACCCAACTGATCGATGCCAAAGATGCGTATTACGTGGTCGGCACCCGGCTCAAGGGGGCGATGGGTGTGGTGTTGGCGTCGTTCTCCAGCCAGCAGGCTGCTGAAAAACTGGCCACGGAGCAGGGCGGTCGTGTGCTGCGGTTCAGCGAGATCGATCAGTCGGTGCTGCAACAACCGGCCATGTCGCACTCGACTCATTGAGCGGTCGATCCATTGAGAAAATCTGATCGCCGTCAAGTCGGTATTTTTGCATCTGTTCAAAGATAGGGTCCCGCCAGGTCCCCAGTGCTTGGCATCGACGATGCCCAGGAGAACATGATGCAAACCGAGTTTCAGGATCGTTTGGCCGTGATCACCGGCGCCAGTTCCGGGATTGGCCTGGCCTTGTGCGCGGCGTTGTTGCCGCGCGGGGTCAGGGTGTTGGCGATGTCGCGCACCGTCGGTGATTTGCCGGCCTTGCAGCAGATCTATGGTGAACGGCTGCAATGGTGTGCCGGGGACGTTACCTGCGAGGACGATCTGCAAGGGTTGGCCCGGCGGGCGGCGACGTTGGGGCGGGTGGATTATCTGGTGCCCAACGCCGGCATTGCCGAAATGGCCGACAGCCTGGACATGCCGGCCTTTCAGCGGCAATGGGCGGTCAACGGTGCGGGTGCGTTGAACACCTTGGCGGCGTTGCGCGGTGAGTTGGCGAACCCGGCGTCGGTGGTGTTTGTCGGCAGCTTCCTGACGGGGTCGAGTTTTCCCGGTCTGGCGGCCTGCATTGCCAGCAAGGCGGCATTGGCGGCACAGGCGCGCACGCTGGCGGTGGAGTTTGCCCGTTACGATGTGCGCATCAACCTGGTCTCGCCGGGGCCGACCGCGACCTCGATGTGGGACAACCTGGGCTTGAGTGATGGTGAGCTTGATGATGTTGCCGATACGCTTGGCAAGCGTCTTTTGCCGGGGCATTTTCTTGATGCGTCTGCGGTGGCCAACGTGATTATTTTTCAGCTGTCCCAGGGGGCGCGGGGGGTTTATGGGCAGGACTGGAAGGTTGATAACGGTTATACG
>NZ_JAGYGF010000090.1:0-15296 GCF_019947305.1 Pseudomonas sp. BF-RE-21
GTATTCCGCTGGGTTCAGGTTCGTGCTGTTGTGGCGCTGCGGTTAATGGGATTCGTCGGGGGTTGTTGGACGATACTGTTGAGGTTGAATGTGATGGTGGGAGTGTCACGGTTCAATGGGATGGGGTGGGGGCGGTGTTTCTTATTGGGCCGGTAGAGGCAGTTTTTTCGGGGACAATTGCGGATAGTTTGTTAAAAGAATGATTGTTGCTTTGTCGTGATATGCGTAGAAGCCCGCATTGGGCTTCGAAGCAGACCTGAGTAGACCCATTCACTCATTGTCATACATGAGCTCCAAGGCCTTGATCCACTCGTCTGTAGCTTCAAATTTTGCTTAATACGCCTGTCTTTCTGTGTCACTCAATTGAGTGAAGAAGGGGAGGAAGTAGTTGTCGTTGTAGTAACCCTGTGCGCCTTGCATATGGCCTCCCCACCATAAAGCGTTGTAACCCTCGAACGCTATCCATGGAGGTGGTACGGAGAGTTTTTCGCCAGCGATGACATGCAAAAAACCAGCGCTATTGGTGACCAGTCGTACAGTCGACGGCTGCACCGATCATGCTGACCGTGCTGCAGAAAGTGTTCAAGGACAAGGTCGCTTCGCCAGCCAGGCAGGAAAAACTGCACCAGTGAATAACCGTCCTCGGAAAACACTAAACTACGAAACGCCCGCTGAACTATTTAGCCAATCTGTTGCGTCGACCGGTTGAATCCACAGCCAAAAGCGGCCCTTCGCCTTACCGGCATTTTTAACCAAGAGCAGCAGTCCAATAAGTTAAGGAGTTCATGGGCGACCGAGGTTGAATTGGCATGCGTCGGATCGTGAGGTTCAACGACTGTCCAAGGCATGGACGGCATGATGGCTTTTCGCTTACCTTTCAGTCATATCTATGCCGAAACAGACAAGGATCAGTGTGCATGCAGCTAATATCCGCAAAAGTGGGACCTTTTCGATCTATTAACGATCCGCAAATAGTTGAAATTGACCCTCAAGTGACCGTACTAGTGGGAATGAATGAAGCAGGAAAAACTGTTTTTCTGAAGGCTCTGCACAAGACTAAAGATGCCTTGAGCACTGAGAAATTCAACCTCACAGATGACTACCCTCGAAAAAATCTCACGGTCTATAAGCGGCGCCACGAAGAGCAGCCTGATGACGCAGTAGTGCTTAGCTACCGCTTGAGCGATGAAGAGGTTAATGCCCTCAACTCTCAGATAGGCTGCTCACTTGAGAAAGGGTTTGAGTTCACTGTCTCGCACAGATACGACAATACGAAGGAGGTGGGTATTACCATTCCCGAGAAATCTGTCCTACAGAAGCTCGCTGCTACTGCTGGACTTTCTACGGCGGTGATCACTGCCTTCGGCAAGGCCACTTCGCTGTCCAACGTGCTCAACCTTCTGAAAGAAATCAGTGAGCTCGGCGAGGCCGATAAGGCAATGTTGGCGAAGCTGGAAGCCCGCGTTAGTGCATTGCCCAAGAATTGGTCGAGTGTATGTCAGCATGAGGCATGGCAGATTCTTAGCGATAAAGTACCGGGTTTTTTGTATTTCAGCGATTATGACCTCCTCCCAGGCAAGCTGAACCTCAAGAATCTAGCCGCACGTCTTGCGGCAGCGATGCAAGATCCTCAAAACGCGCACAAACAGATCGAGCCAAAGCATCAAGCGGTGCTGGCTCTACTTCGCATGGCAGATGTGCGTCTTGAGGATTTTTCGAGTGGTGCTAAGTCATACGAGGACTTGAAGGCGCAAATCGAGTCGGTGTCCATTAACTTGACCGACCAAGTCTTGAAATTCTGGCGGCAAAATGAAGATCTGGAAGTTGAAGTGGATATCCGGGAGGACGTCAAGGATGCCGCTCCGTTCAATGATGGTCCGAACCTTTACCTACGTATTCGAAACAGACGGCACCGGGGAGTATCTACACCGTTCGACCAACGTAGTCGTGGGTTCATTTGGTTCTTCAGCTTTTTGGTATGGTTCGACAGTGTTCAGGATCAGCTAAAGCCTGTAGGTGCCACTTCCAACACGCAACTGGTTCTACTACTCGATGAGCCTGCACTGGCGCTGCACGCGCTAGCACAGACGGATTTCCTTCATTACATCGACAGCCTGGCGGAAACGCACCAGGTTATTTACACGACGCACTCTCCTTTCATGATCAATTCTGATCGTCTGCATCAGGTAAGAGTTGTCGAAGACAAGCCCAATGTTGGCACCGTCATCTCCGATAACCTATCAAGCTCTGATCCGAAAACTATTTTCCCTTTACAGGCTGCGCTTGGCTGGAACATCGCTCAGAATTTATTCATTGCGAAGCAAAACCTATTGGTTGAAGGAGTTTCAGAGCTAGCACTTCTTCAATCAATGTCTAGGGCGGTGGAGGAAAGCGGAGGTAAAGGGCTAAATTCCGTTATCACCATTGTCCCGGTGGGTGGATTGAGCAACGTTGCAACCTTCATCTCTCTGCTCAATGGTAACGGGCTCAAGTTTGCTGTGTTGCACGACTACAATGGGAAGCCTGATCAAAAACTCGAATCTCTGGTTCAGCAAAAACTGTTAAATAAGAAACAGGTATTTAACTTCTCTCAGTTCAGGGATTTGTCATCGGTTGGCACGTCTACAACCGCGTCAGATCTTGAAGACCTGCTCGACGTTCCGACTTACCTTAGTTTTTTCAATCAAGTGTTTGCCAAGGAACTGAAGGGGGCGATGCTAACGGAGGACAATCTGCCGCAGGGTGATCGGGTTGTCCAAAGGATCGAGAAGTACCTAGCTGCGGAGGCAATAAAGGTCCGGCCGAGCCCAGGCTATAACCACTACGCTGTGGCGTTGGCGTTTGCTTCGGCTCCGCCAGAGAGAATTCCAGCCCCAGTCATTGAACGGTTTGCTTCTTTGTTTGATGCACTGAACCAAGCATTTAAGTAGCCTTGTTTTGACCTGATGACGCTGAAGCCAAAACTGAATGGTCCCGAGTTTTGTAGGTAAAAAATGGGACGACAAAAGGACGACACGAAACAAACGCGGAAAAAAGGGGCCGGATTGATTCTTTCGGAAATAAATCCGTCCCTTTCCTACAAGGCTGAAGCGCCAAAGGCTAATACTACTAGCGATATGGCTGTGTAAGTAGAAGCGTAATCGGAAAGCCCACTTGATCGGTGACAGTCGAGTGGGCTTTTTTGTGTTTGCGGTTTAGTGTTTGAGGGGGAAACTGGAACGTAGAGCGGTCGCTCGTGCAGGGCGGCTATCGGCCGAGGCTGTGTCAAAACGTTTATGACCGGCAGCTAAGGACGAAAACAGTCAGAAAATCGTGTTCCTTCGCAAATTGTAGGTCCGTTGACTGAGCGAGCGCTGGTAGATTTTAAATTGCAACTCAGGCTTCAAAATGACGAATGCGTTTTTTACACACTCTGGGCCAGAAACGGACACTAGGCGATTGCTGTCGCTTACCAATCTGTAGCGGATCTAGATTGGAGTTATCGTAAGCGGATGGCTAACGTAGGATCATAGCTGATCAAGGTCTTTAGCAGCCTTGTTAAATGCGTCGGCCATACCTTCAAGCATCTCCTCATGGCTCTTGCTCAGCGCCTTGACACGCTGGTATTGCTTGATCCAAAGAAAAATCCCCCCACCTAGGACGCTAACCGTCCCTGAGAGAACAAACCACCGTGGGAATAAGATAGGATCTGTAGCCCATCCTCCAATTGATGCCCAGGCCTCGTCTATAGTTGCACCAACCCCGTCTAACGCCCCTTTCCCGAGGTAGTACGCCAGGAAAGTGCAGAACACCGGCGGTGCCCAATGATGTAAGATTTTTCCTAGCTTCTGCCTGGCTGATTTATTCGACAATGCTGATTCCTCGCAACGGCAATTGGTCTCTAAATGATGCCAGCTATGAAGCAGCTAGCGCTACTCAACTCACTGCCAAAAAAACACTGCCGTGAAGGGCCGCTATGGGGCGATAACGGCCTGTCGTGACAGGCAGAGATTGGCCAGAAGCAGACATTGAGCAGACAGCTTCGGGCAGTAGAAAGACTGTCGGCCCAGAAACGCGTTCTGTATTCAGCACCTGCCCAAACGCCCGGCACAACAGGGTAATCAGAGAGAATTCTTTGCTTTCTTAATGCCTTAACCGACGTCGAATTCCCTCCTCCGTATCCTGACGTTCTGCCTCTCGCTCATACGTTTTGACCATTCCCATCAGAAGGGATGACGATACAAAGGGATGGGTAAACTGCAAAGCGTCGGCCCAACTGCGATATTTATCCGCAAGCTCCCGCTCCTGATTGCCGCCCTCACCACGCCAATGAGCCCCACGCGCATTGTAAAGCCCCGTATGCGCACCACTGGCGACATCCTCAGACTGCAAGTCCTCCATCACATCGCGAACAACTTCATTCGGCCAAATTCCATCCTTACCGGAAGAGGCGTGAGAGAGAAGCTTGCCAATACAAACGTCAGCGATATCTCCTCGATCTAAATCAGCGCAAGATGATCTGACTGCTGATATCCAATCCAAGAGCTTTTGACCTTGCTCCTCTAACGTTTCCTTATCCTGACCTGGAATGCGTTCTAAAGCATCAAGGAGCCTATATCCGCGTGTCGCTAGATACTCACGGTCTCCGTCAACTCGAAACTCTGGAGGATCTTCCCCACGATCTTTACGTTTGTACGCCCAAACTACCGCTTGTACGAACATTTCAGGATGTTCTTCGATGTAGCGTTCTAAATTTGGAATCTGATGCCCATCGCCTCCCCGGAAGGAGCGCGCTAGAACATCGAGGTAAGCAAACTCAAGCCCAGCTTTTTCCTCCGCTGATACATCCGCGTTGTTATTGAGTAATTCAAACGCACGCTGAAGGTCGTAATCGCTTAGCTGGAACTCACCAGGCTTATCATGTCCTCCGTAAGCCATGGCAGAAAGCATGTGAACAAGAAGATTTGGGCGTATATCTTCAAGCTTAAAATGAATTGAAGCAAAGGCTGCTATAGGGCGCCCAGCGGCTATCAAGCGGCGAACGCTTTCGTTGTTATCTTCGACTGAATCGAAAATATATTGTGGAGTCACCTCGTCCCAATAACGATCGCGCACGTCTGCCGGAAGTTCTGAAACAAGTCCCCAAGTCGAAGCGCGATACGGCGAGAGAAGCAAGATAGAGAGCGCTTCATCCGTTGTGATTTTTTCTTGTAGGTCGGTATAGATCGCCTTCACTTGATCGCCCCCCAAACGCCATAGCGCTCCGGAAAGTATGCCATCCCGACCCGAGTCATCCGAAGTAGAACGTAGGCACTGAAGGATCATCTCTTCGACTTGTTCGCCGTGGAGTATTCCGGACACTAAAAGAGAGCCTATTTGTCGTTGAGAGTTACCTTTTTTAGAAAGTGAAAAAATGCCGAGGAGACCTTTTTCTCGCACGATGTCTGCCAGGGCTTCGAAGCGAAGCTTTTCGATACGTCGCTCGCGAGCCTGAAAATCCATCCCTTCTTCCTCTAGCTCATCCGCTGATTCGTGCACCCATCCCTGCCGAAACAACCACTCATGCTTGTTGACGATGTCTTGGGGCTGCATGGCGGTATAGACGGCTTTAGCTCTTTCTGTAAAATTTACTTGACCTTTCTTCTCAATCTTATTGAGACCTCGGCGAGAAAGGACGGTGATACGGATTTTTTCGCGGACCTTCGCAATGTCCTCATCGGTGGCGCCGTTGTCGTGCCATTCTTCAATAATCCCCCAAACCCGCCCCTGATCGTCGCTTGCGAGTGAGCGCAATCTAGAGACCAAATCACACAACATTTCGGCAGTGTAGGATGTACGGCAAAGTGCCAACGCTACCGTTTCTCTAACAAACGCGTGAATTTGTTCCCAAGTTTTAAAAGGCTCACCATGGCCATAGCCATCCTGGCGCCATTTCGGCTTATGGTTGTAGTGTCCGACGCGATCACCAAAATCGCCAAACTGCTGTAGGCAAACTTTCCAGCCTATTGCGGGATGTTTGTCCAAAAGCATGCGGACTGCCTTAAGGCGCATCTCAATATCCGCTGCTGTTTGAGGCATCCAAGCGCGAAAGATAGAACTAAGGGATCCGATCGGTTTATTCGACCAATTATCCTTAATCTCAACCTCGGCGAGTCGACCAAGGATCTTAATCACCCGAGGAAATGTGGACGGATTCCAGGCCAGCCCCTCGAGCGCCCACAACAATCCAGTCCGTGGACACGCTGAACCAAAAAATCCGGAGTTAACGGGTCTCAGCAAACCTATCACTTGGGAGTTCGAGGTACGTAAATCGCGGTCAATGATACTCAAAAACTCATCCGGAGCTGCCTCTGCATAAAGTGGCAGATCTCGATCGTTCGCTTCCAGTTTCCTAGTGTTGATAGGCTCAAGGAGCTCGCGCACTAACTTCGCCGCTTCATACTCGCCGTTGAAGCCGAGACGACTTCCGAAAAGATTTTTGCCATGCACGGCAAGTAAAACTAGAGATTCAGAAATACCTTCACGTACAGCCCCTGAGAACTCACGACGCTTTCCCTGAACGGCTGCAGCCCAACGATCTTCTTCAGGCAGGTCGAGCGCCGGATCATCTTCTTCTAAAACCAACTTCGCTACGCGCAGAAACCGTTCTAGATCACTTTCTGTGATCGAACCGGAGATTGCGAACAGAGAGTCGATTTTTGAAACAACCCCACGATACCCACCTATGGACCAAACCGGTGAATCATTAAGCCGCAACAGGTCAACAACGCGCTTTTCAAGCACCTCGAACTTAATCTCTCCCGCCATGCGAGATAGGGCGGTTCGATCAGCCTCGTTCAGCGTATCCCAAGCACCAATCAGCACAAGTGGTATCAGTCCGGATGAAGTTTCGTGATCAGAAGCCCAAACGGGTGCACGGACTGCTTGGTTGTTACAGAGTTGGCGCCGAAGCACCGTCAAAGAACGACCAGAGGCGTTCGTTAATTCCCTAATTTGGTCTCGGGTTTTAGTCATCGCTTCCAGCGCCTTCGTGAAAGCCTCGTGCCCAAGCGGTTCTAAAACGATATCAGGCTTGCCATTAATGGCATTGCGGGGATAGATCACTATCGTTCGAAGCGAAGCGGTAAATGGACCAAACTCTCGTTCCACATCACGCGTGTGAGCGACAGCAATGAAATCGGTAGCTCCTTGGGCTAGCTTTGGTAGAACTCCAGGCCTGTCAAAGACGAGTACGCGGTCTTGGAAACACTGGAGTTCAGGAGTAGCAAGTACTTGACTTAGGAAAGCAAGCGCCTCTTCGACGGAGTCTGCTGCGATAACCAGCGGACTAGAGCTATCCTTCTCAAAGAAGGATTTGATCCGGCCATACCAAACATCTTTGGCTGTAGCGAAGAGAAGGGGATGAAGTGGCGGCTCCGTAACATTCGCCCAATCGGTCCAGCATCGTGCAAGAGTTCTGGCGCCTTCAGAGGGGAGTTCCACCTGGTTCGCAAACCAAACCTGCGCAGCTGGAGACTGCTCTATCCACTGCTCAAGATCGCTGGAGTCATAGGCGCGGACATCCTTCCATAGTTCTTTCGCCTTCATTGCTGCGATCCAAGCTGCTTTGCTCGGCCACCGGCGAGGAGTAACAAAGACAAAAGTAATGCTTTCTCGATTCTTCACGTTTGCCCGTACGCTTTTGGCAAAGTCGTCGTCCGCCTTTCCTTTAATGTCTTCTGTTACACCGAACTCCCATCCAGACACACCGAAGGGTACCCATGGTGTACCGACATTGGCCTCTAAAAGACCATCCCACCCTGGGCGCTCAGCATCGTCGTTGCCGGGAAAATCAACTTTTTCCAGATCACGTGCTGTCGAATGAATCAACGTGCGCAACAGAACTGAAAATTTAGTGCGTGCTTGAATGGTGGTGGCAAACCAATTCGCAAGTTGATTAGCTTGCACGCTCAAAAATGGAGGTACGTACGTACGGACCTTTTCAGCGGTATCCGATGCCATCCCCGCCCGCGCCTCAAATGCGGTTTGCAAATCAAGAATCGTTTTAGCTGACACGCCGAAAGCACGCTCCAAGCGGGAAGCCATGTCTGCCGTTGCCGAAACCTTCCCATTAAGAAAATTCGATAAGCCGGGACGGCTGATCCCAATCAGCTTCGCCGCGTCAGTCACGGTTAAGCTTCTTGGGTTGAGGATATTCTCACGAACGTAGACGCCGGGATGGGATGGAATCAGCTGATTACTCATTGAGCTACCGTCAATCTGTAATGTGTAAGGTAACACCTTACACCTACAATATTTGAGGTCAAATTTATTTTTGCACCCCGCTCTCAAGGGCCTATTGCTGATTGGTGACTGTCCGCATTTGGCTGTGGATTCAACCGGTCGATGCTGTATACAGCAAGGTGGTTTTCGGCCGGAAATTGTCATGTACTTCCTAACACGATGTCGCCGGATATTTACATACAATCGAAGACTGGATAGGAGGCGAGCCCCCTGGAACGAAGCCACCTTGGATGGCCAAGCTAGCTGCCAACAATTGAGATCTGGAACCTAAGGAGCGTCAGATGACTACAACTACAGTTAACATCGTCCTTGATGGTCACGTCGATGATCTGTACGCACTCAGCTTGCTTTTTCCTAAGGGTGCGCATCCTAGTTTCCACATTGTGACCAAGCTGACCGGCGTGAAAGACGGACTGCTCGATCGTGTTCAAAACGCAGACTGTCGAGACACATTCCTGACGGGCGACGGTTGTTTGTCTCTGATCGAGGTAAAAGGGCCGCAAGAAATGGAGTGGGTTGCGAGTGAAATTCTTGCGGCACTTAACGGTTATGCCGTTCTCGCGGACAGTAATTATGATCCCGTTATACCAGTCTCTGTGTCATGGGAGGGGGCCACATCCTCTGGCTGCGCGACCTTTGGATCCGCCAATATAAACCGGCCTACTCGATGCATTAGTACCAACCGACATGATTTGATTCACCAACTAATGCATAGCCGTGTCGACTTCATGAGAAACAATCCGCTTGCCGCATACGCGGCCACAGTTATCGCTGGCCAGCCTTCTTGGGCTGATTACTATCGCTTGCTCGAAGATATCGCGGGGCATCGGGGAACGACGCTTGATAAGCTGACGAGAAGTGGCATTGCGGAACGGCGGCCACTGGATGGATTCAAGATGGCAGCGAACAATCGCTTGTCAGGCCGCCATGGTGCGTCAAAGCGGGATACGAGCCTTAAGCAAGATGACTTGATGACTTTAACGGAGGCACGAGAGTTCGTTCGTTCCGTTGTCACAGCATGGCTCGACCTCGAATGCGGTGGGCGATTACCTAGAGATCGTGTCGATGGAGGACTACTGCGGTTCGGCCTTGATGAATAGCTCGCTAGTCCGCGACTCCATCTTTGTTAAATGGGCTAGGTCGCCTTTTTTGCTTTGAAGATCGAAACGGATTGCAGCGTTTACACACTTTCTTGCCGATAGGAGCAGAGGACTTGCATCGGCCCTCAGGGATTTTCAACGGGCCAATGCACTTGCTCTTCGGAACACTCCTCGCTAACCTTCACCCGTCGCTGCCAATTCAGCGAACGGGTGTGGTAGCCCGGTTATTTCATAGACCCAGAACGCCTCAGGGCGTTTTTTTGTGCTGGCTGCTTTGTGGCGGCTGTGCATGGGAGGCTTCGGCCTGCCGGGTTTCTATGACCGGTCTACCACCCTGTGTACAGCCGTCTCCTTATTTTGCGTGGTAGCAAATTTGGAGAGGTCCACTTCATAGAGGCTCCACAATGATCAAAGAAACCCCGAATCCCCCCGATACGGATGACTACACAGAAGTCGATTCCGAATCCCCACCCCGCAAACCCGCCGAGGCCGAGCGCCGTCCCAACCCCATTTTCACCATCGCCCCCAACGTCAATAACGAAACCCTCCTGGTTCACGCCTGCGAAACACTCGCTTCTGCAAGCGTTATGGCCAGTGAGCTGGCGTTCATACTCGAAGGTCCCAAATGCAATTTGGCGCTGGGCATTCAGCAAATGATTGCGTTAGCGGAATTGACGGTGAATCGGGTGCTGGATCAGGTTGACCCGCAGGAGTAGGCGAGGGCGTTGATATAACGTGATGCGCCAACAGAAGCTCTGCCCCAATTAGTCGGGGCAGGGCTTTTTTTGTTTTTGGATTGAAGCCACAGCATCAGAGATCGCCAACCCTGCGTCTTCATCACTCGGAAAAGAATGAGTTAGGATCTTCAAAGCCTAGAAACGGAACCTCTCAACCAAAGGACGCGACATTCATGGAAACCCCCTTTTCTCAAATCAGCGAGCGTTTGAACAATCGCCGGTTTACCGTCGCGAATAACGCTCAAGGGCTGTCCGGTGCAGGCACCGTGTTTCACTACCACGTCGAGGGGAATGCCATTTCGAGCACTTACCAGGGCGGACGGATACGCATCGGTCATCAAGTCGGGCGTGTGACAGGCCCCGATACGATTGAGCTGCTTTTTCAATGTTTGACGGCGGATGGCGAGATGCTTGCCGGCTGGTCTCGTGGCACGGTGGGCGTTGATCACGCAGGGCGTACCACTCTGGCCTTCGTTTGGGGTTGGTTGTCGGGCGCGACGGGCGGTGGGGAGTCGAGCTACGTCGAGCTTACGGCGTAGCGGTTAAGGTTTATGATCATTGCGTCGACACCCGTGCGGCAGTCGCTCCGACTCGTTCAACAGTCCGATCCGTAATCAATAACGCGCCACTTTCATTGAGGAGAATGACCGTTCATGACGACGCAAACCGAAACCGCCATCCTGGCCGGTGGTTGCTTCTGGGGTATGCAGGATTTGCTGCGACGTTACCCCGGCGTGCTGTCCACACGGGTGGGTTACTCGGGAGGCGATGTGCCGAACGCGACTTATCGCAACCACGGCAATCACGCGGAAGCCATCGAGATCGTGTTTGATCCGCAACAAATCAGCTATCGCCAGATTCTCGAGTTCTTTTTCCAGATTCATGACCCGACCACCCAAAATCGCCAAGGCAACGATGTCGGCGCGAGCTACCGATCTGCGTTGTTCTACCTCAGCGATGAGCAGAGAGAGGTTGCCGAAGACACCGTGGCCGACGTCGAAGCTTCCGGCCTTTGGCCCGGCAAGGTGGTCACCGAAATCACCCCGGCCGGCCCGTTTTGGGAAGCGGAACCGGAACACCAGGATTACCTCGAACGGCTTCCCGACGGTTATACCTGCCACTTCATCCGACCCAACTGGAAATTGCCCAAACGCGGGTAATCAAGTACAGGGGCGGCTCGAATGGGCCGTCTCTGTTCAGCCGCTTTGAGGCAGGTTCAAACCCGCTTCAACACACTGTCCCCCGCATCCTTGGGCAACCTGATCACATCAATCAACGCCAACAACCCCAGCACCGCCACACCTACAAACGCCACTCGAAAGTCGGCCACCTGCGCCTGTAGCTCATGGCCTTGCACCGACATCGACGCTCGCAACAACAACGCAGCAACCGTCACCCCCAACCCCATGGCCAGTTGAAAGAACATGCTGAATAACGCCGACGCTTCGCTCATGCGCGCCTTGGGTACGTCGGCAAAGCCGATGGAGTTGTAGCAGGTGAATTGCATGGATCGCGACAAGCCGCCGACAAATAGAACGGCGGCAATCACGGCGAAGGGTGTCTGTGCGGTGAAGAAGACACAGGCGACAATCGAGATCACGCCGATGACGCCATTGACCAGCAGGACTTGGCGAAAGCCATAACGCTGCATGATTGCTGTGGTGAACGGCTTCATCGCCAGGTTGCCGGCGAACACCGCGAGCACCAGCAGGCCGGCGTCGACGGGCGATAAGCCGAAGCCGACCTGGAACAGCAGCGGCAGCAAAAACGGCAAGGCGCTGATGGCCAGGCGAAAGAGTGATCCGCCGAAGAGGCTGACCCGGAAGGTGTTGATGGACACGGTGCCGAGCGGCAAGAGCGGGTGGGTGTGATGTCGGCAGTGCTGCACGGCCCACACGGCGAGGATCATGCCGGCGATCACTAGCGCGAGTCCTGAGTACATGGCGTTGCCGTGTTGGCTGCCTAGCCATTCCAGGCCGCCCAGCAGCGAGGCGCAGGCGCCGGCCAAGAGGGCGAAGCCTTTGCCGTCGAACGGGCGGACGTGTTCTTCGCGTCCTTCGGGCACCAGCCACAGTGCGGCAAATAACGCCAACGCACCGAGCGGCAGGTTGACGTAAAAGATCCACGGCCATGACGCGTGGGTGACGATCAGGCCGCCCACGATTGGCCCGAGAATGGGCGCTACCAGGCCGGGCCAGGTAATCACCGCGATCATTTTTACCAGGTCTTTTTTGTCGGTGTTGCGCAGCACGGCCAGGCGTCCCACCGGCACCATCAGCGCGCCGCCGATGCCCTGGAGCACGCGGGCGAAAACGAACATTTCGATGTTCTGGCTGAGCCCGCACAGGAGCGAGGCGAGGGTGAAGACGATGATTGCGCCGGCAAACACTTTTCGCGCACCAAAGCGGTCGGCGATCCAGCTGGACAGCGGGATGAAGATCGCCACAGCAAGAATGTAGGCGGTGATGCCGATGTTCATGTCGACCGGCGTAATGCCAAATGCGCTGGCCATGGTGGGCAGCGCGGTGGCGATGACCGTCGCGTCGAGGTTTTCCATGAAAAAGGTCACCGCCACCACCAGCGCGATCAGCCGGGTTTGCAGGCGCAGGCCTGAGTCGGCTGTGACACTTGAATCTGGCGTGGCGGGTGACTTCACCGATGTGATCCTTTTTCGAGGCCATTCAAACAAAAAACAACGCCACGAGTTTTACCATTCCGGGACCACTCAGTCTCTAGCTCCGAGGCTTGAGACGCTCGACGATTGCCTTGCCCACGTCCAGCGCGGAACCTGGGTTTTGGCCGGTCACCAGTTCGCGGTCGATGACGACGTTGGAGGCCCACGGCGAGGTGTTGCTGCGATAGACGCCGCCCGCTTGTTCCAGCGCCGTTTGCGGATAGAACTTCATCGCGCCGCCATTCAACAAGCCCTTGGCCAATTCCTCTTCCTGATTGCTGATGACGGTGAATTTGTAGCCGGCGTAGGTCCAGCCTTTGGTGGAGGCTTTGCCAGCGGTTTCGAGTTGTCGGGTGAATGCGACGGGATCGGCCAGGGTCGACAGCAGGGCAATCGGGCCGTGGCAGACGAGGGCGGTGGTCTTGCCGTTGTCATGGAAGTTGTTCAGCAGTTTTCCCAGCGCAGCGCTGTGCAGCAGGTCTTGCATCGGCGCGTGGCCGCCGGGGACGTAGACGGCATCGAAATGCTCGTAGCCGATCTGTTCGACCCGCGCCAGGCTGATGACCGGCGACTCGCCTTTTGAAGTGACTTTTAGCTGATCCAGCAACGCCTTGTGCGCCTGTAAGGCCGCCACGTCATTGTTGAAATACATCTTGTCGTTGGACGATTGGTCCAGTGTCGGCGCCTTGCCGGTCGGCGTGGCGAAGGTGACCGAGTGCCCGGCATCGAGCAGCAGTTTCACCGGTTGCATCAGTTCGTTCAGGTAGAAACCGGTGGCGAAAACCTTCTGGTCCTTGAGGTCGAGGTGATCGGAATCGGACAGCACGATCAGGACATTGCTGGCCTGTGCGTTGAAGGCAGCCGCGGAAATGGTCATGGCGAGGGCGAGTCGGGCGATAGGGCGCATGGAAGCTTCCGAACAGTGAGGTGATCGATCGGCGGTCGCCGGATCGTTGATTCACTATATTCATGCCTGTATGGGCGATAAACTCGCTGCGAAGGAAAGCACTTGTTCTTTGGAGGTAAGAGTGACCCGTCGATTCGATTATCTCGCGGACGTTGAAGTGTTCGTTACCGTGGTGGAAAAGGGCTCGTTGAGCGCCGGGGCGGTGTTTCTGGCGACCACGCCGTCGGTGGTCAGCCGGGCGATTTCGCGCCTGGAAGCGCGCCTCGGCGTCCAGCTGTTGCGGCGTACGACCCGGCGTCTGAGCCTGACCGAGGCGGGCCTGCTTTACCTTGAACAATCCCGCGCGGCGTTCGGGTTGATCGATGATGCCGAACGAACGATCCAGGGGCAGGAAGGCGAGTTGACCGGGCGTGTGCGACTGAGTGTGCCGACGACCTACGGGCATTACCGGTTGCCGCCATTGCTGTGCCGCTTTACCCGGCAGTACCCGCAAGTGCGCATCGAGTTGAGCATCAGCAATCGCAATGTGGACCTGGTGGCGGAAGGGTATGACCTGGCGATTCGTCTCGGGCAATTGCCGGACAGCGGCCTGATCGGACGCAAGCTGGAGGACGCGGGTTTGTGCCTGGTCGCAGCGCCGGACTACCTGAAACGTGCCGGCACACCGCGCAGTGTCGACGAACTGGCGGCGCATGCCTGCCTGCCGTTTGTGATGCCCAGCAGTGGGCGCGTCGGGCCTTGGCTGTTTCGCGAAGAGGGGGTTGATCGGGAGTGGATACCTGAGGCGAATGTGCAGGTGTCCGATGACGTGCTGGGCATTGTGTCCTTGGCCGAGCACGGCATGGGGATCTGCCAGAGCTACGACTTCATCGTCCGCGAGCGCATTCAAAGTGGACGCCTGGTGCCGCTGCTTGAACAGTCGGGCGGACGCTCCCGACCGTTCTCGGTGATCTATCCGCCCCATCGCCAATTGTCAGCGACCGCGCGGGCCTTGATCGACTTTCTGACCCGGGAAGTGGCCGAGCCAGCCGGCGAGCCGTCCCTGTAGTTATCAGCGTACTTGATGCACCGCAGCGCCTGGATCGCCAGCAAGCCGGCTCCTACAGGTTTTGCGCGAACCCTCAATCCCGAACACACCCACAATTTGTAGGAGCCGGCTTGCCGGCGATGGCGATCTCACGGACGCCATCGCCAGCAAGCTGGCTCCTACAGGTTTTGCGTGAACCCTCAACCCCGAACACCCCCACAATCTGTAGGAGCCGGCTTGCCGGCGATGGCGATCTCACGGACGCCATCGCCAGCAAGCTGGCTCCTACAGGTTTTGCGTAAACCCTCAATCCCGAACACCCCCACAATTTGTAGGAGCCGGCTTGCTGGCGATAGCAATCTCACGGACGCCATCGCCAGCAAGCCGGGCTCCTACAGGTTTTGCGTGAACCCTCAATCCCGAACACACCCACAATTTGTAGGAGCCGGCTTGCCGGCGATGGCGATCTCGCGGACGCCATCGCCAGCAAGCTGGCTCCTACAGGTTTTGCGTGAACCCTCAATCCCGAACACCCCGACAATTTGTAGGAGCCGGCAAGCCGGGCTCCTACAGGTTTTGTGTGGGCCCT
>NZ_JAGYGF010000091.1:0-13887 GCF_019947305.1 Pseudomonas sp. BF-RE-21
ACCCGCACCCCCGCATCAAACCCACATCCCTGGGTGTTCGACCATAATAATTCGCTCCACTGGGGCACATGACTGTCAGGGATTACCGCATGACTACCAGCACGACCTATACCGAAACCACGCCTGCGCAACCGACGAACTCCGCCACCCGCGTGGCGACCGCGAGTTTCATCGGCACCGCCATCGAGTTCTACGACTTCTACGTGTACGCCACTGCCGCCGCGCTGGTGATCGGTCCGGTGTTTTTTCCGCAGACCTCCGGCACGGCCCAGATGCTCTCGGCGTTTCTCACGTTCGGCATCGCGTTCCTCGCCAGGCCGCTGGGCTCGGCACTGTTCGGCCACTTCGGTGACCGCATCGGGCGCAAATCGACCCTGGTCGCCTCCTTGCTGCTGATGGGCGTGTGCACCACGCTGATCGGCGTGCTGCCGGGTTACGACAGCATCGGGGCCTGGGCACCGATCCTGCTCTGCGTGCTGCGCTTCGGCCAGGGTTTGGGCCTGGGTGGCGAATGGGGCGGCGCGGCATTGCTGGCGACGGAAAACGCGCCCAAGGGCAAGCGCGCCTGGTTCGGCATGTTCCCGCAGCTTGGCCCGTCGATTGGCTTTCTCGCGGCCAACGGGCTGTTTTTGACGTTGGCAATGACGCTGGACGACGAACAGTTCCGTTCGTGGGGCTGGCGGATCCCGTTCCTGCTCAGCGCCGCGCTGGTGATGGTCGGCTTGTACGTGCGCCTCAAGCTGCACGAAACCCCAGTGTTCGCCAATGCCATGGCCCGTCAGGAGCGAGTAAAGATCCCGCTGGTCGAGCTGTTCAGCCAGTATTGGGCGCCAATGCTGCTGGGCGCCGGTTCGATGGTGGTGTGCTACGCGCTGTTCTACATCTCGACGGTGTTTTCACTGAGTTATGGCGTGTCGACGCTGGGCTACACCCGCGAAACCTTCCTCGCGCTGCTGTGTTTTGCGGTGCTGTTCATGGCCGCCGCGACACCGTTGTCGGCCTGGGCCAGTGACCGTTACGGGCGCAAACCGGTGCTGATCATCGGCGGCGTGCTGGCGATTCTGTCCGGGTTCTTGATGGAACCGCTGCTGACCCAGGGTTCGACCTGGGGCGTGGCGCTGTTTCTGTGCATCGAGCTGTTTCTGATGGGCGTGACGTTTGCGCCAATGGGTGCGCTGCTGCCGGAGCTGTTTCCGACACACGTGCGTTATACCGGTGCGTCAGCGGCCTACAACCTGGGCGGCATTGTCGGAGCCTCGGCGGCGCCGTTCTTTGCGCAGAAGCTGGTGGCGATGGGCGGTTTGAGTTACGTCGGCGGGTATGTGTCGGGGGCGGCGGTGCTGAGTTTGATTGCGGTGCTGTGCCTGAAAGAGACGCGTCACAACGATTTGAATCGGGTGGCCTGATAGAAAAAGCTTCGCGGGCAAGCCTCGCTCCTACAGGTCCGCGTCGAACGACAATGGTTCGCTCGACAAATAACCTGTAGGAGCGAGGCTTGCCCGCGAAGGCCGCGCCTCGGTTACAGCTCGACTACGACCGCCTGAGAAGCGCGGGTCGCTTTAGCCCGGGCTGCCTCGATCGACTCATCCCGCGCCAGCGCCACACCCATCCGGCGCTGACCATTCACTTCAGGTTTGCCGAACAGACGCAACGCCGTGTCTGGCTCGCTCAATGCCGCGCCGAGATTGGCGAAAGCCGTCTGGGTCGACTGCCCTTCCACCAGAATTACCGCCGAAGCCGAAGGCGCGAACTGACGGATCAATGGAATCGGCAGCCCCAGAATGGCCCGTGCGTGCAGTGCGAACTGCGACAGGTCCTGAGAAATCAGGGTCACCAGGCCGGTGTCGTGCGGGCGCGGCGAGACTTCGCTGAACCACACTTGATCGCCTTTGATGAACAGTTCGACGCCAAACAGACCACGACCGCCCAAGGCTTCGGTGACCGCCTTGGCCACACGCTCGGATTCCGCCAGGGCAACCGGGCTCATGGCTTGTGGCTGCCAGGATTCCTGATAGTCGCCCTTCTCCTGGCGGTGACCGACCGGCGCGCAGAACGTGGTGCCGCCGACGTGACGCACGGTCAGCAAGGTGATTTCGTAATCGAAGTCGATGAAGCCCTCGACGATCACCCGACCTTTACCGGCACGGCCGCCTTCTTGCGCGTAATCCCACGCGGTTTTCACGTCATCGACGCTGCGCAGCAGGCTCTGGCCCTTGCCCGACGAACTCATCACCGGCTTGACCACGCACGGGAAGCCCAGGTCCTGAACGGCTTTGCTGTAATCCTCGAAGGTGTCGGCAAAGTGGTACGGCGAGGTCGGCAGGTCCAGCTCTTCAGCGGCCAGGCGACGGATGCCTTCACGGTTCATGGTCAGTTGCGCAGCGCGTGCAGTCGGGATCACGGTGAAGCCTTCGGCTTCCAGTTCAACCAGGGTCGCGGTGGCGATGGCTTCGATTTCCGGCACGATGAAGTGCGGCTTCTCGGCTTCGATCACGGCACGCAGGGCAGCGCCGTCGAGCATGTTGATCACATGGCTGCGGTGAGCGACTTGCATGGCCGGCGCGTTGGCGTAACGGTCAACGGCAATCACTTCAACGCCCAGGCGTTGCAGCTCGATCACCACTTCCTTGCCCAACTCACCACAGCCACACATCAATACGCGGGTCGCGGTTGGCGACAATGGAGTTCCGATACGGGTCATCTCAGGTCCTCAAAGGAGCGGATCATCGAGGGTCGCTGTGCCTGGCACGCTTCCCATGGGGAGAAAGCGCGGCATTTTACATGAACCTGAGGGTTTGGCTTCAGCCGGCGATGGCCAGTTTACGCAAGCGCCACGCCATGATCAGCCACACGACGGTCACGCCGGCGAACTTCGAGCCCATGGCGGTGAGGATCACCGCCGGGGTGAAGGCGTCGATCATGCCGAAGAAGATGAAGGTATCGAGGGGAATGCTCAGGGCCGAACTTATCCACAGGCGGTCGTGCAGCGGGCGTTTGGTGATGCTGAACACCAGCCAGTCGATGCATTCGGAGACCGCGAACGCGGTGGCGCTGGCCAGGGCGATGGACGGATCGGAGGTGACATAGGACAGCACCAGCGCTGCCAGCATCGCCGCGATTGCACCGTGGCCGAAACGGGTTTGCACCATGTCGCGCAGGACGAAGACCAAACCGCCCCAGGCGGACCAGATGATGTCCAGGTGCGGCGCGGTGGAAAAGGCGTAGTTGATCAGCACGACGCTGCTGATGTAGGCGATCAGGAAGAGCATGGAGGTACCTGTCAAATTGGCGCACAGGTTACTTCAGAGGGGGCGGTGGTGTCAGCGCTGATGCCTTCGCGGGCAAGCCTCGCTCCTACGGATCTGCGTCGAACACGTAATTGTGGTTCAACCCTCCCCCTGTAGGAGCGAGGCTTGCCCGCGAAGGGCGCACCTCAATTTCCCGGTTTCGCCCCGATCATCCAGATCAACCCGCTGGACTTCGCCCGCTCATGGCACAACCCCAACACCTTGCGCCGCTCTTCGTTGTCCATCCGGCTCCAGCCCGTGATTTCCGCCACGGTGCGCTGGCACCCGGTGCAGATGTCATCGTCGTCCAGCGCACAGATATTCACGCAGGGCGATAGCACCGGACGTTCGGGCGTGTTCATTCTTCCTGCTCTGCCAGATCGCGGGCATAACGCTGGGAGTTATGCACATAGTGCGCAGCGCTGGCCTCGAGCATTTTTTTCTGCGGCTCGGTCAGCTCGCGCACGACCTTGCCGGGCGAGCCCATGACCAGCGAACCGTCCGGAATCTCCTTGCCTTCGCCGATCAGCGAGTTGGCGCCGATGATGCAGTTCTTGCCGATTTTTGCGCCGTTGAGGATCACTGCATTAATACCTATCAGGCTGTAGTCACCGACGGTGCAGCCGTGGAGCATGGCGTTGTGGCCGATGGTCACGCCGGTGCCGATGGTCAGCGGGTAGCCCATGTCGGTGTGCATCACGGTGCCGTCCTGGACGTTACTGTTCTTGCCGATCAGGATCAGTTCGTTGTCGCCACGCAGCACGGCGTTGAACCAGACGTTGGCGCCCTCTTCCAGTTTGACCTTGCCCACCAGCACGGCGTTGGGGGCAACCCAGCTTTGCGGATGGGTGTCGACGCGGGCGTCGCCCAGGCGGTATTTCATCGTGTTGTCCTCAGGCTCAGGCAGCCGCGGCTTCACGCCATACGAGCGATGGCTTCAGGTGTTGATAAAACTCTTGGGCGGCTGGTGCAGGCTGATTTTGGCGTCATAGAGCAAGTTGATCAACTCGACGATCATGATCGCGGTCAGGCCCCAGATCTTGTATTCGCCATAACGATAACTCGGCACGTACCAGCTGCGGCCCTGGTAATCGATGCGATGGGTATGTTCACGCGGGTCTTTGCGGAAGAATTCCAGGGGAACGCTGAACACCGCAGCGATCTCGGCGTCGTTGGCCAGGTACTCGACAAAATCCGGGATCACGCCGACATAAGGCGTGACCTTGATGCCGTGCAGGGAAATCAGCGGGCTCAACGGCCCGATCACTTCGACCAGCCCCGGCGGCAGGCCGATTTCTTCTTCGGCCTCGCGTAGCGCGGTGAAAATCAGGTCCGGGTCTTCCGGGTCGCGGCGTCCGCCGGGGAAGGCCACTTCGCCGCCATGGGTCGAGAGCCCGCTGGCGCGCAGGGTCAGAACCAGTTCCGGTTCATCACTGCGAGTGATGGGCACCAGAACCGCAGCCTCCGGGAAACGCTTGTCGGTTTCCAGTGTGCGTGGGATGTGGTTGCTTACTCGATGCAGTAGCTCGTCCAGCATGAGTCTTCTCGATTTATTCGCTACTTCGCATCATGCACCAATCACACCGACCGCCCAACCCCCCGAACTACGGAGTGTCGCTAAACGACAACTTGCCGACAGACACCGCCGCACGCCAAGATAGGCGCAGCATTCAGGAACCCAAGCATGAAATTTTGCAGTCAGTGCGGCAACCCGGTCACCCAGCGCATTCCCGAAGGCGATTCGCGTCTGCGTTTTGTCTGTGACAGCTGTCAGGCGATTCACTACCAGAACCCCAATATCGTCGCCGGCTGCGTGGCGACCTGGGGTTCGAAAGTGTTGCTGTGCCGGCGCGCCATCGAGCCACGGCTCGGTTACTGGACCCTGCCCGCCGGTTTCATGGAGAACGGTGAAACCATCGAGCAGGCGGCCATTCGCGAAACGGCCGAAGAAGCCTGCGCGCGGGTGCGTAACTTGAGCATCTATACCTTGATCGATGTGCCGCACATCAGTCAGGTGCATGTGTTCTTTCGTGCAGAGCTGGTGGACCTGGATTTTTCCGCCGGTCCCGAGAGCCTGGAAGTGGCACTTTTCGACGAAGCCGACATCCCGTGGTCCGACCTGGCTTTCCGCACGGTGGGCCGTACCTTAGAATGCTTCTTCGCTGACCGGCGGACCGAGGTCTACCCCGTGCGATCCGAGTCGATCCCGCCGCTTGCTCAGCCTGCCATCACTTAAAAAACATCTATAAATAAAATAGCCGCGACACCTCTTAGGGATATCGTTTCAATGCGCTGGTTGCTTGCCCTGTTTTGCTTGTCGTTCGTCGCTATCTCCCAGGCTTCCGTTGCGGAAACGCTGGACGGCAAAGTCATCGACAAAGTCCTGGTTCTCAAGTCCGCCCACCAATTGCAATTGATCAACGACGGCAAGCCGCTGAAGACCTATCGCATCTCCCTGGGCAAACGCCCCAAGGGGCAGAAACTGATGGAAGGCGACAAACGCACGCCTGAAGGTTTCTATTGGCTGGACTGGCGCAAGGTCAGCGATAAATTCAACCTGGCGATGCACATCTCCTACCCGAACATCAGCGACTCCGCACGCGCCCGGCGCGAAGGCGTCGAGCCCGGCGGCATGATCATGATCCACGGTACGCCGGACACCGAAGAAAACCCTGAAAACCTGTTCCACACCCTGGACTGGACCGACGGCTGCATCGCCATGCGCAACATGGACATGCGCGAGGTATGGGGCCTGGTGCCGGACGGCACGATGATCGAAATCCGCCCGTAACACCGACCTTTGGTCGCCCGTTACAAAATAAAATCTGAAGATCGCAGCCTTTGGCGGCGCCTGCTGGGTTGATACCACTCCCACCCGCAGGCACTGCCAAACGCTGCGTTTTTTGCTTGCAACGCCCTCTCCGCTAATACCACTTAAAACCAACAACCCTGTATGCCATCCGCAAAGGCAGGTTTTCCCGCGCCAACAGCAAAGTGGTCTCATTGACATGGTATTCAAGTGGTATTAGTTTTCGCTGCACTACCGGGCGACAACACTCCAATATCCGCATCGGACACCCAACATGAATGACCTCCAGGCCCTGCGCCCTGACGACACCCAACCCACGCCGCTGTACCTGCAACTGGCGCGCAATCTGGAAGCGGCGATCCACGCCGGCCAGTGGAAAGCCGAGCAGGCGATGCCGTCGGAACGCAACCTCAGCGAAATACTGGGCATCTCCCGCGTCACCGCCCGCAAGGCGCTGGAAGTGCTGTTCGATCAAGGCCTGATCCGGCGCAATCAAGGGTCCGGCACCTTCATCACCCCGCGCCTGGAACAACCGCTGTCGCGCCTCTCGGGTTTCAGCGAGATGCTGCGGCTGAAAGGTTTCGTCCCCGGCTCGCAATGGCTGGAACGGGAAATCACCCCGCCGACCCACGAAGAACTGATTCGCCTCGGCTTGTCGCCAAACGACAAGGTCGCCCGGCTCAAACGCCTGCGCAAAGCCGACGACACGGTAATGGCCATTGAGATGAGCACCCTGCCCGCCTCGATCATTCCCAAACCGCAAGCGGTGGGCGATTCCCTCTACGAATACCTCGACGGCATCGGCAAACCGGTGGTCCGCGCCTTGCAGCACATCCAGGCGATCAACGCCTCGGACGAATTCGCCGCACTGGTCGGCATCGCCCCCGGCACCGCCATGTTGCTGATGACCCGGGTCGGCTACCTCGAAGACAACACGCCGATCGAAGTCACCGACACCTATTGCCGCAACGACTACTACGACTTTGTCGCAGAGCTTCGTAGATAAAGAGCTTCGTTGATAAAGAGCTTCGCCGCTAAGAACCGAGACCCCATCATGTCCGAAGACAACATCCTCACCGCCGACGGCTGGATACGCGGCCGGCTGGTTCACGAACACGGCAAGGTCCTGTCGATCGAAGGCGTGCCGTGCGATCCGGCAGACAACGACCTGCCTTACTTGCTGCCCGGTTTCATCGACCTGCACGTTCACGGCGGCGGTGGCAAAGACATCATGGAAGGCGCGACCGCCTTCGAAACCATCACCCGAACCCACGTGCGTTTCGGCACCACCTCGTTGCTGGCGACCACCATGACCGCGCCGAGCGAAGAGATTTCCAGTGTGCTCAAAGCCGTCGGCGAGTTCTGCGAACAACGCCCGAGCGGCAGCGCCCGCGTGCTCGGTGTGCACCTGGAAGGCCCGTACATCAACCCCGGCAAACTTGGCGCGCAACCGAATTTCGCCCATACCGCGTTGATGACCGAAGTCGAGGAATACCTGGCCCTGGCGCCGATCCGGGTCATCACCATCGCCCCGGAAATCGCCGGCCACGATGCCCTGATCCGCGCCCTCAGTGCGCGCGGCGTGCGCATGCAGATCGGCCACACCCTTGGCAGTTACGAGGAAGGTGTGGCCGCACTGGCCGCCGGCGCGAGCAGTTTCACCCACCTCTACAACGCCATGAGCCCGCTGCATCACCGCGAGCCTGGCATCGTCGGCGCAGCGCTGGCGCATGCGAAATACGCGGAACTGATTCCGGACTTGCTGCACGTGCACCCCGGTGCGATGCGCGTAGCCCTGCGCTCGATTCCGTGCCTGTATTGCGTTACCGATTCCACCGCCGCCGCCGGCATGCCGGACGGCGAATACAAGCTCGGTAGCCACACGGTGACCAAATGCCTGGGCGGCGTGCGCCTGGCCGACGGCACCCTGGCCGGCAGCACGCTGACCATGGATCAGGCGTTGCGCAACCTGGTGAAGATCGGTTTGCCGATCGCCGAGGCTTCGCAACGTCTTTCGCAATTCCCCGCCGACTACCTCGGCATCACCGAACGCGGACGCCTGCAACCCGGCGCCTGGGCCGACTGCGTGCGGCTGGATCGCTCACTCACACTGACCGCCGTCATGGTCGAAGGAGAAGACATTGACTTCAAAAATGCTTGAAGAGGCGCTGTCCTCGTTCGAAGCCGTGCAGGCGCAGTTGCAGCAACTCGACCCGCAGATGATCGAAATTGCCGGGCGTCTGCGCCGTCAGCCGCCGCAAGTGGCGATGACCGTCGCGCGCGGCAGCTCCGACCATGCCGCCAGCTACTTCGCCTACCTGACCATGCAGCAACTGGGGATTCCCGTGGCGTCGCTGCCGATGTCGGTGGTGACCATGCAACAAGCGCCGTTGAAGGTCAGCGGTCAGGTGGCATTCGCGTTCTCGCAATCGGGGCAAAGCCCGGATCTGGTGAACAGCCTGCGTCTGTTGCGCAAACGCGGCGCCTTGAGCATTTCCATGGTCAACGCCGAAAGTTCGCCGCTGGAAGCCGCGTGCGAATTCAGCCTGCCGCTGTGCGCGGGGACGGAAAGCAGCGTCGCCGCGACCAAGAGTTTTATCGCCACCCTCAGCGCCAGCGCCCGCCTGATCGCGCACTGGAAAGAAGACGAGCAATTGCTCGAAGCCGGCCACGCCTTGCCGGAAGGTCTGCGCGAAGCGGCGCAGCAGGACTGGAGCCTGGCCATCGATGCCCTGCGCGATTGCCAGCGCTTGATGGTGATCGGCCGTGGCGCCGGCTTCGCTATCGCCCAGGAAGCGGCGCTCAAATTCAAGGAAACCTCGGCGATTCAGGCCGAAGCCTTCAGCAGCGCCGAAGTCCGTCACGGCCCGATGGCGTTGATCGACGAGCACTATCCGCTGCTGGTGTTCGCCCCGCGTGGTGCCGAGCAAGCTGGTCTGATCAGTCTCGCCGCCGACATGCGCCTGCGGGGTGCCCGCGTATTGCTGGCCGCGCCGGATGACATCGCCGAACGTGACCTCACCCTGACCCGCGCCGAACACCCGGCCCTCGATCCGATTCTGGCGATCCAGAGTTTCTACGTCATGGCCGCTGGTCTGGCGGTGGCGCGCGGCATGGACCCGGACCAGCCACGGCACCTGAGCAAAGTCACGCGAACGCATTGATTCGAATGGTGAATGCACCCCCCTGCAGGAGCAGAGCTTGCTCGCGAAGACGTTGGTACATCCGACGCATCATCTGCGGCTGAAACGCCGCCTTCGTGAGCAAGCTTGGCTCCTACAGGGGACGGCGTTGATACGAACTGTTGTTTTTTGATGAGACCGAGCCATGCACAACAATAATAAAGAGCTGACCCTCAGCGCCCCGCTCAGCGGCCCGGTGCTCACACTCGCCAAGGTCCCGGACCCGGTGTTCGCCAGCGGCGCGATGGGCGACGGGATCGCCATCGATCCGCTGAACGATACCCTGCACGCGCCGTGCGCCGGCGTCGTGGTGCACGTCGCCCGCACCGGCCACGCCATCACCTTGCGCGCCGACAACGGCGCCGAATTGCTGCTGCACCTGGGCCTGGACACCGTCGAGCTGCAGGGCAACGGGTTCTCGATGCTGGTCAAGGAAGGGGCGCGCGTCGCCAATGGCCAGCCACTGCTGCGCTATGACCTGGACAAGGTCGCGCAGCAGTGCAAAAGCCTTGTCAGCCTGATGATCCTGACCAACAGCGAGGACTTTCAGGCGCGGCCAATCACGCTGAAAGCGGTGAAGGTCGGCGAACCGTTGCTGCACATCATTCGTCGGCAGGCGTCTGGCGCGCAGGCAGAAGCGGACCTGTCCGGGGAAGCGTTTGTCGGCCACATCCGTATCGCCCATCGGGGTGGTTTACACGCCCGGCCGGCAGCGCTGATCCGCCAGACCGCACAAGGTTTCAAAAGCAAATCACAGCTGCACTTCGCCGGCAAATCGGCGCGCTGCGACAGCCTGATCGGGCTGATGGGGCTGGCCATCGGTGAGCAGGACGAGGTTCAGGTCAGCTGTCAGGGCACGGATGCCGAAGCGGCGCTGCAAGCGTTGTTGACGGCATTGTCCACCGCGCTGGCCGAAGACAGTCACGCCATCGCGCCAACACCGATTGCCCAGCGTGGGCGTGCAGCCGAAGCGGGTGTGCTTCATGGTGTGTGCGCCGCGCCCGGCCTGGTCGGCGGACCGCTATTTCGCTTGAACACGATCAGCCTGCCGGAGGACGCCGGCAACCACGTTCCAGAGCAACAACGCCAAGCCCTGGATACCGCGCTGAACGCCGTGCGTCACGAAATCGATACCACGCTGGCCCAGGCCAGGAAGCACAAGAACACCGACGAAGAAGCGATCTTCGCCGCGCACCTCGCCCTGCTCGAAGACCCGGCGCTGTTGGATGCAGCGCACGCCACCATCGACCGGGGCGTGGCCGCGACTCACGCCTGGAGCCAATCGATCGACGTGCAATGCGACGTGTTGCAGCAACTCGGCAGCCCATTGCTGGCCGAACGCGCCAACGACTTGCGCGACCTCAAGCAACGGGTGTTGCGCGCCCTGCTCGGTGAGCGCTGGCACTACGACGTGCCGGCCGGCGCCATCGTCGCAGCGCATGAACTGACCCCGTCCGACCTGCTGCAACTCAGCCAGCAAGGGGTCGCCGGGCTGTGCATGGCCGAGGGCGGCGCGACGTCCCACGTGGCGATTCTCGCTCGCGGCAAAGGCTTGCCGTGCATGGTCGCGCTGGGGTCGGCGCTGCTGGATCAGCAACAGGGCCAGGCGGTGGTGCTGGATGCCGACGGTGGGCGTCTCGAACTCGTGCCTTCTGCACAGCGCATGGCCGACGTGCATCAGGCGCAACGGGACCACCAGCAACGCCGAGCGCTGCAACAATCTCAGGCGCATACCCAGGCGCTGACGCTCGACGGGGTGCAGATCGAAGTCGCCGCCAATGTCGCCTCCAGCGCTGAGGCGGCCGATGCGCTGGCCAACGGCGCCGATGGCGTCGGCCTGCTGCGCACCGAGTTCCTGTTCGTCGACCGCCACACTGCGCCGGACGAAGAGGAGCAGCGTGTCGCCTATCAAGCGGTGCTCGACGCCATGGGCGACAAGTCGGTGATTATCCGCACCATCGACGTCGGCGGCGACAAGCAGCTCGATTACCTGCCATTGCCGGCCGAGGCCAATCCGGTGCTCGGCTTGCGCGGTATTCGCCTGGCTCAGGCCCGTCCGGAAATTCTCGATCAGCAACTGCGCGCCCTGCTGCACGTCAGCCCGTTGTCGCGCTGCCGGATCCTGCTGCCGATGGTCACCGAAGTCGATGAGCTGTTGCACGTCCGCCAGCGTCTCGAGGCCTTGTGCGCGGAGCTCGGTGTCAGCGAGCGCCCGGAGCTGGGGGTGATGATCGAAGTCCCGGCCGCCGCGTTGCTGGCCGAGCAACTGGCTGAACACGCGGACTTCCTGTCCATCGGCACCAACGATTTATCCCAGTACACCCTGGCGATGGACCGTGACCACGCCGGCCTCGCGTCGCGGGTCGATGCCATGCACCCGGCGCTGCTGCGGCTGATCGCCCAGACCTGCGCCGGTGCCGCCGTGCATGGCCGCTGGGTCGGCGTGTGCGGCGCGCTCGCCTCCGATCCGCTGGCGACGCCGGTCCTGATTGGCCTGGGCGTCAGCGAGTTGTCGGTCAGCCCGGTGCAAGTCGGCGAAATCAAGGACCGCGTGCGCCACCTCGACGCCAGCGAATGCCGACGCATCAGCCACGGCCTGCTCAAGCTGAGCAGCGCCAGCGCGGTGCGTCACGCCTGTCATCAACATTGGCCTCTGAGCTGAACAACTAATAACAAGAATCCAGGGAGATCCGCCATGTACCAATACTTCATCGAAGGCCTGCAGCGCCTCGGCCGTGCGCTGATGCTGCCGATCGCGATCCTGCCGATTGCCGGGTTGTTGCTGCGCCTGGGCGACACCGACCTGCTGGACATCGCGATCATCCACGATGCCGGTCAGGTCATCTTCGCCAACCTGGCGATGATCTTCGCCATCGGCATCGCGGTCGGCTTCGCCAAGGACAACAACGGCACCGCCGGCCTCGCTGGAGTGATTGGCTACCTGGTGATGATCTCCACCCTCAAGGTGCTCGACGCGAGCATCAACATGGGCATGCTCGCGGGGATCGTCAGCGGCTTGATGGCCGGCGCGCTGTACAACCGTTTCAAAGACATCAAGCTCCCGGAATACCTGGCGTTCTTCGGCGGCCGGCGCTTTGTGCCGATCATCACCGGGTTCGCCGCAGTCGGCCTGGGCGTGGTGTTCGGCCTGATCTGGCCGCCGATCCAGCACGGCATCAACAGCTTCGGTGTATTGATGCTGGAAAGCGGCAGCGTGGGCGCCTTCATTTTCGGCGTGCTCAACCGCCTGCTGATCGTGACCGGCCTGCACCACATCATCAACAACATGGCGTGGTTCGTCTTCGGCAACTTCACTGACCCGGCCACGGGCGCACTGGTGACCGGCGATATCTCGCGCTACTTCGCCGGTGACCCCAAGGGCGGCCAATTCACTACCGGCATGTTCCCGGTGATGCTCTTCGGCCTGCCAGCGGCGTGCCTGGCGATGTACCGCAATGCGTTGCCGGAACGGCGCAAAGTGATGGGCGGGATCTTCCTGTCGATGGCCCTGACCTCGTTCCTGACTGGGGTGACCGAGCCGATCGAATTCGCCTTCATGTTTCTCGCGCCGCTGCTGTATCTGCTGCACGCGCTGCTGACGGGGCTGTCGATGGCAGTCACCAACCTGCTGAACATCCACCTCGGTTTCACCTTCTCCGGCGGCTTCATCGACATGATTCTCGGTTGGGGCAAATCCACTAATGGGTGGCGAGTGATCCCGGTGGGCCTGGCCTATGCGGTGATTTATTACACGGTGTTCGATTTCTGCATTCGCCGGTTCAACCTGAAGACGCCGGGGCGTGAAGAGGTGACCACGACCGAGAAAGCGCGGGTGGCGGAAAACCAACGGGCCGGGGCGTACATCAAGGCGCTGGGCGGCGCGCAGAATTTGCTCACCGTCGGTGCCTGCACCACGCGACTGCGACTGGACATGGTGGATCGCAACAAGGCCAACGATGCCGAGCTGAAAGCGCTGGGCGCGATGGCTGTGGTGCGTCCGGGCAAGGGCGGGAGTTTGCAGGTAGTGGTCGGGCCGATGGCCGACAGCATTGCCGATGAAATCCGCCTGGCGATGCCGGCACTGGGTCGTGCGGCGGTGTCGACACCGGCGGCTGCGATTGATACGCCTGCCCCCGCTGCAGTGGAGCACCCGCAAGCACAGCGCTGGCTGAATGCGTTGGGTGGTGGGGAAAACGTCTTGCAGATGGATTGCGTCGCCATGACCCGGATTCGCCTGCAACTGGCCGACGGCAAGGCCCTGTCGGAATGTGATTTGAAGGCGTTGGGTTGCCAGGGGGTCAGTCAACTGGACGGTGGCATCTGGCATCTGTTGGTCGGCGACAAGGCGCCGAGTCTGACCGATGCGCTGGAGGCGTTGGTCAATCGCAGTGAGGTGAGTGCCAAGGTTTAGCTCGGCAGTGCCTGACCATCCGCTATCGCTGGCAAGTCGGGTCGCCGCATCGCAGCTCCTACAAAGGTTACGCATACCCTGTAGGAGCTGGCTGCCAGCGATGAGGCCGCACAAACGCCAAAAATCCCCAACCCTGTCGAAAACCTGAACGCACATCATGAAACACCCCCGACCATTGAAACCACCCCCCACCTGCCC
>NZ_JAGYGF010000092.1:0-12775 GCF_019947305.1 Pseudomonas sp. BF-RE-21
CTGCTCGCGATGGCGGTGTATCAGTCACCATCAATGTGATTGACCCACCGCCATCGCGAGCAGGCTCGCTCCCACAGGGAACTTCAGCGAACACAAAAACAAAAAAGGCGACCTTCTCAGGTCGCCTTTTTCATTGGGCTATCAGCGTTTACTGAGCGTAAATCTGATCAAAGATCCCACCATCATTGAAGTGCGTCTTCTGCACGGTGCGCCAGTCACCGAAGGTCTTCTCTACCGACAGGAAATCCACTTTCGGGAAGCGGTCGGTGTACTTGGCCAGTACCGCCGGGTCACGCGGACGCAGGTAGTTTGCCGCAGCAATTTCCTGGCCTTCCGGCGACCACAGGTACTTCAGGTATTCCTCGGCTGCTGCGCGGGTGCCTTTCTTCTCGACCACTTTGTCGACCACGGCCACTGGCGGCTCGGCTTCAGCGGAGACGCTCGGGTAGATCACTTCGAACTGATCACGGCCAAACTCGCGGGCAATCATTTCCGCTTCGTTTTCGAAGGTCACCAGCACGTCGCCGAGCTGGTTGGTCATGAAGGTAGTGGTAGCCGCACGACCACCGGTATCCAGCACCGGTGCTTGCTTGAACAGCTTGCCGACGAAGGCCTTGGCCTTGTTCTCGTCACCGCCGTTTTTCAGCACATAACCCCAGGCCGAAAGGTAGGTGTAGCGGCCGTTGCCCGAGGTTTTCGGGTTTGGCACGATCACTTGCACACCGTCCTTGAGCAGATCCGGCCAGTCTTTCAGGGCTTTCGGGTTGCCTTTGCGGACGATGAACACCGTGGCCGAGGTGAACGGCGCGCTGTGGTTCGGCAGCAGGGTGACCCAGTTGTCCGGGACCAGTTTGCCGTTGTCTGCCAGGGCGTTGATGTCGGTGGCCATGTTCATGGTGATGACGTCAGCCGGCAGGCCGTCGATCACGGAACGCGCCTGTTTGCTCGAACCGCCGAAAGACATCTGCAGGGTGATGTTTTCGTTGTGCTCGGCTTGCCAGTGTTTCTGGAAGGCAGCGTTGTAGTCCTTGTAGAAATCGCGCATCACGTCGTAGGAAACGTTGAGCAGGGTCGGTGCAGCCTGAGCCACGCTGGTCAATGCCAGGCCAGCGGCCAGAAGTGAGGCGCCAAAGAGTTTTTTCACTGCGCATTCCTTGTTCTAATTTAAATGTGAGGCAATTTGCCAGCGACTATAACCGGGCTCGTATAGTCCTTTAAAGATTAAAAAGCACTTTGCTTATTCCAGTTTTTTGAACAACACATTGCCGCACCGCGAGCAAAATGCAGCGCCGTGCTCGTGGCTGTTTTTCTTACACACCGGGCAGTCGTGTTGCAACTGTTCGCCACGCATGGCGTTGGCCAGTTCGGCGGTGAAAATCCCGGTTGGCACGGCGATGATCGAGTAACCGGTGATCATCACCAGCGACGAAATCACCTGGCCCAGGGGCGTCTTCGGCACGATGTCGCCGAAGCCGACGGTGGTCAGCGTCACGATAGCCCAGTAGATGCCTTTTGGAATGCTGGTGAAGCCATGCTCCGGGCCTTCGATCACGTACATCAGCGTGCCGAACACCGTGACGAGCGTGCAGACGCTGACCAGAAACACCACGATCTTCTGCTTGCTGCCACGCAGCGCCAACATCAGGTAATTGGCTTGCTTGAGGTACGGACTGAGCTTGAGCACACGGAAAATCCGCAGCATCCGGATGATCCGGATAATCAGCAGGTACTGCGCATCGGCGTAATACAGCGCGAGGATACCGGGCACGATCGCCAGCAGATCCACCAGCCCGTAGAAGCTGAAGGCATAACGCAGCGGCTTGGGTGAACAGTACAGGCGCAGGCCATATTCGATGGCGAAAATGACCGTGAAGCCCCACTCGATGTACGCCAACACGTTGGCGTAGTTCTGATGAATCGTGTCGATGCTGTCGAGCATCACGATGACGATGCTGGCGAGGATGATCAACAGCAGAATGCCGTCGAAGCGCCGCCCGGCCTTGGTGTCGCTCTGGAAAACCATGACGTAAAGGTCTTCACGCCAGTTTTTGCTGCTGTCCATGGATAACGCCTGAATCGAGAATCAGCGCAGCCTAGGGTGATTCTCCTCCAGAGTGCAAGGCGTACCGGCGACGGTGGTTTTGCCGAACATTTGCATAACCGTGCGGATCAGCCAGCAGGCGAGGATAAACGGCGCGGTCAGCGTTGGCAGACCGATGGCGGCAAACACCGGCGTCAGCAACAGCGCCGCTGCGATGCCGATGAGCGGCAGCCACGGTTGCTGGCGCTGCGAGCTTAGGGCGAGGGCGGCGAGTACGGCGTTATAGCCACCGAGGCCGATCAATGCGCTATAGAAATCTTGATGCAGCAGGCTCCAGCCCATGCCCGCGACAGACGCCAGCATCGCCCAGCAGAATGCGCGGCGATCAGCGATCAGCAAACCCACGGCAATCATCGCACCGGCCAGCGGATGACCGAGGAACATCACTTGGCCGAGGCCTTTCAGGGGGGCGAGGAGCATGTTCAACGCACTGACTTCGATCAAATGGGCTTCGGTCGAGGGGGTGGCGAAGCACAGCAGCAACCAGCCCAATCCCACGAAAGGCGCCGTATAGGCCGGCAGGTATTGGCTGACCCGGATGCGTTTGAGCCACTGCTGAGTGAGCATCGCACTCAATCCGCCCGCAGCAATGATCAGCGGCGGCAACAGCGCGGACCAGGGGAAATACAGGCTCAGCAGCAAACCGAGCAGGACACCGTTGTAACTGAACAGCCCGGCCTGACGATCGGCCTTGGCGTAGTGGCGACGTTGCGCGGTGAGCAAACCGGCGACACCGCCCAGCAACGCACCGCCGAGCAGGGCCGGTGCGGTGAATAGAATGGCGAGCAGGCACAACAGACCAAACAGCGGATGGCGCTGGAGGAAAATCTGGCTGAAGCCGTTGAGCAGGGCAGTCGCCCAATCGGGGCAGTGGGTGTTGAAGTGGTTGGCAGGCATGATGAAGTCTGTGGGTGTTTCAGTGAAACCGAGTCGCCAGCATCGCCAGCAGGCTGGCTCCCACACTGAATCTGCGTTCAGTCTTGATTTCGTTATCGACACAAAACCAATGTGGGAGCCAGCCTGCTGGCGATGAGGCCGGTATGGGCGCTCTAGATCAACGTCTCGATACGCAAAGAGTTAGTCGACCCAGGCTGCCCAAACGGCACACCCGCCGTGATCAATAACGTGTCCCCGCGCTGCGCCATGCCCTGCGCCTGCGCAATCTCCAGCGCTGTCGAGCACACTTCATCCACCTGGCGCAGACGATCATTGACCACCGAATGCACCCCCCAAGCCACGGTCAAGCGGCGGGCGGTCTGCAGGTTCGGCGTCAGGTTCAGAATTGGCACCGTCGGCCGTTCCCGCGCCGCCCGCAGACTCGACGTGCCGGACTCGCTGTAGTTCACCAGCACCGCCACCGGCAACACGTTACTGATGCGACGAATCGCACAGCTGATCGCATCGGAAACGGTCGCCTCGGCTTTCGGCCGGCTGACGTCCAGTTGCGTCTGATAGTCCGGACCGTTTTCCACCTGGCGGATGATCTTGCTCATCATCTGCACAGCTTCTATCGGGTATTCGCCGGACGCGGTTTCTGCCGACAGCATCACCGCATCGGCACCTTCGGCCACGGCGTTGGCCACATCGGTGACTTCGGCGCGGGTCGGGGCCGGGGAGAAACGCATCGACTCCAGCATCTGCGTCGCCACCACCACCGGTTTGCCGAGTTGGCGGCAGATGCTGATGATGTTCTTCTGAATCTGCGGCACGCTTTCGGCGGGCACTTCGACGCCGAGGTCGCCACGGGCAACCATGATCGCGTCGCTCAATTCGGCGATTTCCCGCAGTTGCGTGACCGCCGACGGCTTCTCGATCTTGGCCATCAAAAACGCTTTGTCGCCGATCAGTTCACGCGCTTCGCGAATGTCTTCCGGGCGCTGCACGAACGACAGCGCGACCCAATCCACGCCCAACTCCAGACCGAAAGTCAGATCGCGACGATCCTTGGCCGTCAGCGGGCTCAACTCCAGCACCGCTTGCGGCACGTTCACGCCTTTGCGGTCCGAGAGTTCGCCGCCATTGAGCACCGTGGTGTCGATTGCGTCGGCGTATTTGGTGACCACGCGCAGTCGCAGTTTGCCGTCGTCGAGCAGCAAGTCCATGCCCGGCTCCAGCGCGGCGATGATTTCCGGGTGCGGCAGGTTGACCCTGCGTTGATCGCCCGGCGTCGGGTCCAGGTCCAGGCGCAGGGCCTGACCGCGATGCAACTGCACCTTGCCTTCGGCGAACTTGCCGACCCGCAGTTTCGGGCCTTGCAGGTCCATCAGGATCCCGAGCGGATAATTCAGTTGGCGCTCGACTTCACGAATCCATTGATAGCGTTGAGCGTGGTCGGCGTGATCGCCGTGGCTGAAGTTCAGGCGGAAGATGTTGACCCCGGCCTGCACCAACTCGCGGATGTCTTCGATCCCGTCGGTGGCCGGGCCGAGGGTGGCGAGGATTTTGACCTTTTTATCAGGCGTCATTTTTTGTGCTCTCGAGAATCAGGATGGCGCGGAAGTCGTTGACGTTGGTGCGGGTCGGCTCGGTGACGATCAACGCGTCGAGCGCCGCGAAATAGCCGTAGCCATTGTTGTTGTCGAGTTCATCACTGGCGCTCAAACCGAGGGCGGCGGCGCGGGCGTAGCTGTCCGGGGTCATGATCGCCCCGGCATTGTCTTCGGAGCCGTCGATGCCATCGGTGTCGCCGGCCAGCGCGTAGACGCCGGGCAAGCCTTTGAGGCTGTCGGTCAGGCTCAGGAGGAATTCGGCGTTGCGTCCGCCGCGACCATTGCCGCGTACGGTGACCGTGGTTTCACCGCCCGAAAGGATCACGCACGGCGCCGCCAATGGCTGGCCATGCAGGACCACTTGCCGCGCGATGCCGGCGTGAACCTTGGCCACTTCGCGGGATTCGCCTTCCAGGTCGCCGAGGATCAGCGGACTGAAACCGGCCTGACGGGCTTTCACTGCAGCGGCTTCAAGCGACTGTTGCGGGCGGGCGATCAATTGGAAATGACTGCGCGCCAGGCTCGGGTCGCCGGGTTTGACCGTCTCCGATTCCGGGCTTTGCAGCCAGTTGCGCACCGACGCCGGGACTTCAATGTCGTAGCGCTTGAGGATTGCCAGCGCTTCGGCGGAGGTGCTCGGGTCGGCCACGGTGGGGCCGGAAGCGATGACCGTGGCGAGGTCGCCCGGTACATCGGAAATCGCATAGGTATAAACAGTGGCGGGCCAGCAGGCTTTACCGAGACGGCCGCCCTTGATCGCCGAGAGGTGCTTGCGCACGCAGTTCATCTCGCCGATGGTCGCGCCGGATTTGAGCAGGGCTTTGTTGATCGATTGCTTGTCGGCGAGCGTGATGCCTTGGGCCGGAAGGGCGAGCAACGCAGAACCGCCACCGGAGAGCAGAAAGATGACGCGGTCGTCTTCGCTCAGGTTGCTGACCAGATCCAGCACACGCTTGGCGACGGCCAGGCCAGCGGCGTCCGGCACCGGGTGAGCGGCTTCGACGACTTCGATTTTTTCGCACGGGGCGCCGTGACCGTAACGCGTCACCACCAGGCCGGACACTTCACCCTGCCAGCAGCGCTCGACCACTTGGGCCATGGCGGCGGCGGCTTTGCCGGCGCCGATGACGATCACGCGACCGCTGCGGTCAGTGGGCAAATGAGCTTCGAGGACTTGCTGCGGATGGGCCGCGTCAATGGCTGTGGCAAACAGCTCACGCAGGAATTGTTGCGGATCGACCGACATGGCGGGCTCCCGGATTTTCTTGTTATTTGAAGGGCAACTCGGCCCCTTGTGGGAGCTAGCCTGCTAGCGATTCAGGCGCTGAGGTCTACCAGACACACCGCGTCGATTTCATCGCTAGCAGGCTAGCTCCCACAGGGTCAGACAGAGACTTAGTTCTTATCGCGAATCGAGAAATTCGCCATGTGCTCCAGGCCTTTGATCAGCGCCGAGTGGTCCCAGTTGCTGCCACCGATGGCCGCGCAGGTGCTGAACACTTGCTGGGTGTTGGCGGTGTTTGGCAGGTTGATGTTCAGCTCTTTGGCGCCTTGCAGGGCCAGGTTCAGGTCCTTCTGGTGCAGGCTGATGCGGAAGCCTGGGTCGAAGGTGCCCTTGATCATGCGTTCGCCATGCACTTCGAGGATTTTCGACGAAGCGAAACCGCCCATCAGCGCTTCACGCACCTTGGCTGGATCGGCACCGTTTTTCGAAGCGAACAGCAGGGCTTCGGCCACGGCCTGAATGTTCAGCGCGACGATGATCTGGTTCGCCACTTTCGCGGTTTGACCGTCGCCGTTACCGCCCACCAGGGTGATGTTCTTGCCCATCGCCTGGAACAGCGGCAAGGCGCGTTCGAAGGCATCGGCATCGCCGCCGACCATGATGCTCAGGGTCGCAGCCTTGGCACCGACTTCACCGCCGGACACCGGCGCGTCGAGGTACTGCGCGCCTTTTTCGTTGATCTTGGCCGCGAAGGCTTTGGTGGCGGTAGGCGAGATCGAGCTCATGTCGATGACGACTTTGCCCTTGCCGACACCGGCCGCAATGCCGTCGGCACGGAACAGCACGTCATCGACCTGCGGGGTATCCGGCACCATGACGATGATGAATTCAGCTTCTTGCGCGACTTCTTTCGGGTTCGCCAGGGCGACAGCGCCACCGGCGATCAGGTCGGCAGGCGCGGCATCGTGGTGCGCCGACAGGAACAGGCTGTGACCGGCTTTCTGCAGGTTCAACGCCATTGGGTGGCCCATGATGCCGGTGCCGATAAATCCGATTTTAGCCATGAGAAAATCCTCTTGTTTTTATTGCTCTGTTCGCAAAATTCGTGGGTGTCAGCGAGGGCGCCTTCGCGGGCAAGCCTCGCTCCTACAGGGGCAGGGTTGTTCGTAGGAGCGAGGCTTGCCCGCGAAGAACGATGACGCGGTTTTCGATCAGATCGCGTTATGGGTTTTCAGCCAGCCCAGGCCTGCTTCGGTGGTGGTCAGCGGCTTGTATTCGCAACCGACCCAACCCTGATAACCAATCCGGTCCAGGTGTTCGAACAGGAAGCGGTAATTGATTTCACCAGTGCCTGGTTCGTTGCGCCCCGGGTTGTCCGCCAATTGCACGTGATTGATTTCACTGAGGTGCGATTGCAGGGTGCGGGCCAGGTCGCCCTCCATGATTTGCATGTGATAGATGTCGTATTGCAGGAACAGATTGGCGCTGCCGACCTGTTCGCGAATCGACAGGGCTTGCGCCGTGTTGTTCAGGTAGAACCCTGGGATGTCGCGGGTGTTGATCGCTTCCATCACCAGTTTGATGCCCGCCGCTTGCAGCTTGTCGGCCGCGTACTTGAGGTTGGCGACAAAGGTTTTTTCCACGGTGGCATCGTCGACACCTTGTGGACGAATACCGGCCAGGCAGTTGACCTGGGTGTTGCCCAGCACTTGCGCATAGGCGATCGCCAGATCGACCCCGGCGCGGAACTCTTCAACCCGGTCCGGCAGGCACGCGATACCGCGTTCGCCCTTGGCCCAGTCACCGGCCGGCAGGTTGAACAACACCTGGGTCAGACCGTTGGCGTCGAGCTTGGCCTTGATCTCGGCGGAGCTGAAATCGTAAGGGAACAGGTATTCGACACCACTGAAGCCGGCCTTGGCGGCCGCTTCGAAACGGGCGAGAAAGTCCTGTTCGGTGAACAGCATGGACAGGTTGGCTGCGAAACGCGGCATGGTGGTCTCCCGTAAATGTGTGAGCTCCCTCTGTAGGAGCGAGGCTTGCCCGCGAAGACGTTGTGTCAGTCGGCATCAATGTTGAATGGCACGACGCCTTCGCGGGCAAGCCTCGCTCCTACAGGGGGGAGGCGGTCAGCTGTTAATCAAGCAGCGAAATCGCGGTCGGCGCATCGTTGCCGACCAGCGCCAGGTCTTCGAATTCGTTGACGGCGTTGATCTCGGTGCCCATGGAAATGTTGGTCACGCGCTCCAGAATAATCTCGACGATCACCGGCACCTTGAACTCCTCGATCAGCTCCTGGGCCCTGCGCAGTGCAGGCTGGATCTGAGCCGGTTCGAACACACGCAGCGCCTTGCAACCGAGGCCTTCGGCAACCGCGACGTGGTCAACACCGTAACCGTTGAGTTCCGGAGCGTTCAGGTTATCGAAGGACAGCTGCACGCAGTAGTCCATGTCGAAACCGCGCTGGGCCTGACGAATCAGCCCCAGGTACGAATTGTTTACCACAACGTGGATGTACGGCAGCTTGAACTGCGCGCCCACCGCCAATTCTTCGATCATGAACTGGAAGTCATAGTCGCCCGACAGCGCCACAACCTTGCGGTTCGGATCGGCCTTGACCACGCCCAGTGCAGCCGGAATGGTCCAGCCCAGCGGGCCGGCCTGACCGCAGTTGATCCAGTGACGCGGCTTGTAGACGTGCAGGAACTGCGCGCCGGCAATCTGCGACAGACCGATGGTGCTGACGTAGCAGGTGTCTTTGCCGAACACCTGGTTCATCTCTTCGTAAACGCGCTGCGGTTTGACCGGCACGTTGTCGAAGTGCGTCTTGCGTTGCAGGCTGGCTTTGCGCTGCTGGCAGTCTTGCAGCCAGGCGCTGCGGTTTTTCAGTTTGCCGGCGGCTTGCCATTCGCGGGCGACTTCGATGAACACGGTCAGCGCGGCAGCGGCGTCGGAGACGATGCCCAGGTCCGGGTTGAACACGCGGCCGATTTGCGTCGGCTCGATGTCAACGTGAATGAACTTGCGGCCTTCGGTATACACGTCGATCGAGCCGGTGTGGCGGTTGGCCCAACGGTTACCGACGCCCAGTACCACGTCGGACTTCAGTAGGGTGGCGTTGCCGTAACGGTGCGAAGTCTGCAAGCCCACCATGCCGACCATCAACGGGTGATCGTCCGGGATCGTGCCCCAGCCCATCAGGGTCGGGATCACCGGAATGCCGGTCAGCTCGGCGAATTCCACCAGCAACTCGCTGGCGTCGGCATTGATGATGCCGCCACCGGCGACCAGCAATGGACGCTCGGCCTGATCGAGCATGGCCAGGGCCTTCTCGATTTGCACGCGGTTAGCGGTTGGCTTGGCCAGTGGCAGCGGTTCGTAGGCGTCGATGTCGAATTCGATTTCGGCCATCTGCACGTCGAACGGCAGGTCGATCAGCACTGGGCCTGGACGGCCGGAGCGCATTTCGTAGAAGGCTTTCTGGAACGCATACGGCACCTGGCCCGGTTCCATGACAGTGGTCGCCCACTTGGTCACTGGCTTGACGATGGTGGTGATGTCGACAGCCTGGAAGTCTTCCTTGTGCATACGGGCGCGGGGTGCTTGCCCGGTGATGCACAGAATCGGGATCGAGTCGGCCGAGGCGCTGTAGAGCCCGGTGACCATGTCAGTACCGGCCGGGCCGGAAGTGCCGATGCACACGCCGATGTTGCCGGCCTTGGTGCGGGTGTAGCCCTCGGCCATGTGCGACGCGCCTTCAACGTGTCGAGCGAGGACGTGATCGATGCCGCCGACCTTTTGCAGGGCGGAGTACAACGGGTTGATGGCGGCACCGGGGATGCCAAAAGCGGTATCAACCCCTTCGCGGCGCATCACCAGAACGGCGGCTTCGATTGCTCTCATTTTGCTCATGGTTTTGTGCCTCTTACGTTTTGTAATTGTATACAAGTGGCTTTGCGCAGAGTGTATTCACGGCGGACGGCGCAGGTCAATCCATTTTCTCAAGCGACTGTTTTATTCGTCGGAAGCCTGTTCTGCTGTGGCTTTTCGTCGCATGTGGCGCTTTTCGATAATTATTGTATACAAAAAAATAACTCATTGTGTTCTATTTGTTGCATCGGGCTGCGATGAAAACGCGCAGTCCTTCCGCTTTCCCTATAACAAAATGAGGACGGCACCATGAGCGCTTTAACCTTGAAAGTGGCAGTCAACCTGACCAGTCAGGCCATCTCCGCCGCGCGTGCAATCAACGCGGCCCCTTTGACCATCGCCGTGCTGGATGCCGGCGGACACCTGGTTTCCCTGCAACGCGAAGACGGCGCCAGCCTGCTTCGGCCACAAATCGCCATCGGCAAAGCCTGGGGCGCCATTGCGCTGGGCAAAGGCTCACGCCTGCTGGCGCTGGACGCCCAGCAACGCCCGGCGTTTATCGCGGCATTGAACAGCCTGGGGCAGGGCAGCGTGGTGCCGGCACCGGGCGGTGTGTTGATTCGGGATCAGGACGGCAATGTGCTGGGAGCTGTGGGCATCAGCGGGGATCTGTCGGATGTTGATGAGCAGTGTGCGATCAATGCGATCGAGGCGTTGGGGTTGAAGGCGGATGCGGGGGTGAGTGCTTGATCTTCAGCGTCTGAACAAATGTCATCGTTGGCAAGTCGAATCGTCGCACCGCAGCTCCCACAATGACTGTCGGTATTCACATATTTTGCGGACACCGACAGACCCTGTGGGAGCTGGCTTGCCAGCGATTGCTATCTGCCAGACACATCCAGCTAAAAGTGTGTATCACCGCTCAGTGTTTCCAGGTCTAGCCTCTTCATGAACTCATCATGAGAGAGGCAAAGGAATGCCCAGTTTTCCCGCATCACATCGCCTGCGAGCCGGCCGCTATGCCGAGCCCAATCGAATTTATTTACTGACCACCAACACTCTGGATCGCGAGCCGATCTTTGCCGACTTCGCGTTAGGTAGATTGGTCGTTAACCAATTCTGCCGGGCACAAAATCTCGGATTGGCAAAGTCATTGGCTTGGGTCGTCATGCCCGATCATTTTCATTGGCTGGTCGAATTGGAAAACTGTTCGCTTAGAAAGCTGATGCGCCAGACTAAATCCCTAATTACGAGGGAGGTGAATTTTTCGATTGGTAGAGGTGGACCGCTTTGGCAGCAGGGTTATCACGACCGAGCGTTGAGGCGGGAGGAGGATTTGGTGAAATTGGCCCGGTATGTCGTGGCAAACCCGTTGCGGGCGGGGCTTGTTGAAAAGCTTGGCGACTATCCGCTGTGGGATGCCATCTGGATTTGAGTCGGCACCGAGTCGCCTTCATCGCTGGCAAGCCAGCTCCCACAGGTTTCTCTGTTGAGTTCAAATACTGTGGACGACACAAATCCCTGTGGGAGCTGGCTCGCCAGCGATGGCCGCACCGCGGTCCATCAGTCTGGCTCACACCCTTTAAGCACCAACCGGATAATCGTCTGCGCCGCCGCTTCATAATCCTCTTCATCCAGCTTCGCCTTGCCGGTGATGGCTGTAATCTGCCAGTCAAAGTCGGCATAGGTCTGGGTCGCGGCCCAGATGCTGAACATCAGGTGGTTGGGGTCGATGGGGGCGATCTGCCCGCGGTCGATCCAGGTCTGGATGCAGTCGATGTTGTGTTTCGCCTGGCTGTTCAGTTGTTCGACCAGGTCGGCGCTCAGGTGCGGGGCGCCGTGCATGATTTCGCTGGCGAACACCTTGGAGGCGAAGGGCAAGTCGCGGGAGATGCGGATTTTCGAGCGAATGTAGCCGCTCAGCACTTCGCTGGGCACGCCGTCGGCGTTGAACGGCGTCGAGGCCTGCAGAATCGGCTCGATGATGCTTTCCAGAACCTCGCGGTAGAGGTTTTCCTTGGATTTGAAGTAGTAATAGACGTTGGGCTTGGGCAATCCCGCCTTGGCTGCGATGTCACTGGTTTTGGTCGCAGCGAAGCCCTTGTCGGCAAATTCTTCACTGGCGGCACGCAGGATCAGTTCTTTGTTGCGCTCGCGGATAGTGCTCATAAACCAGGTGGTTCCTTGCCTGTTCTGGCGGTTGCGCATGGTAGCACCGGCCTCGCGCGGCGCTCAAGAATGCCCCATGTGGTGCTCGGCCGCGCTATGCTGCGCAGCATTCATTCCAGAAGGACACCTGATTCATGGCAGGAAGCAGTTTACTGTTGCTGATCGACGACATTGCCGCGGTACTCGACGATGTGGCGTTGATGACCAAAATGGCCGCCAAGAAAACCGCCGGCGTGCTCGGCGACGATCTGGCGCTCAATGCCCAGCAGGTCAGCGGCGTACGTGCCGAACGGGAAATCCCGGTCGTTTGGGCAGTGGCGAAGGGCTCGTTTCTCAACAAACTGATTCTGGTGCCGTCAGCGCTGGCGATCAGTGCATTCATTCCGTGGCTGGTCACGCCGTTGCTGATGGTCGGCGGCGCCTACCTGTGTTTCGAAGGTTTCGAAAAACTTGCGCACAAATTCCTGCACAGCAAGGCTGAAGACCAGGCCGAGCATGCGGAGCTTGTCGAGGCTGTGGCCGACCCGGCGGTGGATCTGGTGGCGTTCGAAAAGGACAAGATCAAGGGCGCCATCCGTACCGACTTCATTCTCTCTGCCGAAATCATCGCCATCACCCTCGGCACCGTGGCCGATGCGTCGCTGACCCAGCAAGTCATCGTGCTGTCGGGCATTGCCATCGTCATGACCATCGGCGTCTACGGCCTGGTAGCCGGCATCGTCAAGCTCGATGACCTCGGTCTGTGGCTGACCCAGAAACCCGGCCAGATGGCCAAAAGCATTGGCGGCGGGATTCTGCGTGCGGCGCCGTACATGATGAAAAGCCTGTCGGTGATCGGGACGGCGGCGATGTTCCTGGTCGGTGGCGGGATTCTCACTCACGGCGTGCCGGTGGTTCATCACTGGATTGAAAGTGTCAGCG
>NZ_JAGYGF010000093.1:0-12405 GCF_019947305.1 Pseudomonas sp. BF-RE-21
GTCCTTCAAGACATGCACTAATCTTTCGGACGCCATCGCCGGCAAGCCGGCTCCTACAGGTTCGGTTGTGCGTAATTGATCGGTGTCAGGCGTTGGCTAGCTCAACGCGTTCAGCGCTGGCATGGCGACGGGCGAGGGACAGCACGCAGACCAGCGAAGTCGCCGCAATCAGGCTGTAGAACAGCGCCATCGGCCACCATTGACCGGCGAATTTATGCGCCAGCAGCGTGCCGATCAGTGGCGTCAAACCACCGGCCACGGCGCCGCAGATCTGATACGCCAGCGAAATCGCCGTGTAGCGCACGCGGGTCTCGAACATGCCGCTGACGTACCCGGCGATCACTGCGTAGAACGACGCCATGCACACCACCGCCAGCGCGATGCCAAGGATGATCAGCGGTGCCTGGCCCGAGCTGACCAGCACGAACATCGGGTACGGCGAAGCCATCGCCAACAACGACACCAGGCACAGGAAGCGCGTGGCGCCGATTTTCTCCGCGAGCCACGCCGCCAGCGGCTGGATGCAGAACTGTATGATCGCCACCACAAACAGGCACTCGAGGATCAGCGAGCGCGGCAACTGCAGTTGCTGGGTGGTGTAGGCGATCATGAAGGTGTTGGTGAAATACACCCCGGCAATCCCCAGGGTGTTGGCGCCGATGCACAGCAACAGCGGACGCCACGCGGTGCGCAGGACTTCCATGACCGGCGCCTGCTCTTTACGCGTGCTCTTGGCGGCGAGTTCGCGACTGGCGAGGAATTCCGGTGACTCGTTCACGCCCAGTCGAATCGCCAACCCCACCAGCAGCAGCAACGAACTGGCGAGGAACGGCAAGCGCCAGCCCCAGCTCATCAGGTCTTCTTCCGGCAAACGGGTGACTGCGCTGAATGCCAGCAGCGACAGGATCAAACCGGCCGGGCTGCCAAGTTGCGCAAAGGACGCGAAGAAATTTCGCCGACCTTTCGGCGCATGCTCGCCGGCCATCAAGACCGCCCCGCCCCACTCGCCACCCACGGCAATGCCCTGGACGATGCGCAGCAGAATCAGCAGTACCGGCGCTGCGGCGCCGATCTGTGCATAAGTCGGCAGCAAACCGATGCAGACCGTGACCACGCCCATCATCAGCAAGGTGATGATCAGCGATTTCTTGCGCCCGATGCGGTCACCGATGTGGCCGAAGATGATCCCGCCCAACGGCCGCGCGAAGAAGCCCACGGCGAAGGTGCCGAACGCGGCCATCGTGCTGAACAGTTTGTCGTCGGAGGGGAAGAACAGCGCACCGAACACCAGCGCGGCGGCGGTGGCGTAAATGTAAAAGTCGTACCACTCGATCATGGTGCCGATGAAGGCTGCGGCTGCCGCACGACGTGGCTGGGAAGAAGCTGGGGGCTTCATGGTTCGGACTCCATTGATTGTTTTTTTGGCAGGAGAAAAGCAGTAAATCCAAGGCACTCTGACGGCGCCTGTCTGGGAGTGATTTATCGTCCCCAGGCTATGATTAGTCAATTTTCTATTTATTATGCGCAGTATTACGACAGCTTATAATCGAGAGCCACATGGTCGAACGCGATGTGCAACGCCTGCTCAATGACCGACTGGACTGGAACCTGCTGCGCACCTTTCGGGTGATCGGCCAGGAGCTGAGCATCAGCCGCGCCGCCGCCCGCCTGCACCTGACGCAACCCGCCGTGAGCCAGGCATTGAAGCGTCTGGAAGAACAACTCGGCCGCCAACTGATCGCCCGTCGCGGTCCACGTTTTGCCTTGACTGAAGTCGGCGAGCAGATCTTCGCACTGGCCGGGGAAATCTATGGGCAGATGTCCCAGGTCAGCAGCGTGCTGGAGCAACCGGCCGACGAAGTGATCGGCAAGGTGCGCCTGTTGATCATCAGCCGGATCTACTCGGAACGCTTCGATGACTTCCTCGCGGACTTCCATCGGCAGCACCCGCGGGTCGATCTGGAGGTGGATGTGATGCGCAGCTCCGACATCGTCAGTGCGCTTCAGGAAAAAACCGCGACGCTGGGGCTGAGCCTCAATCGCCGTCCGCAACCGCGCCTGGAGCAACGGTTGTTCCTGCGTCAGCGCTATGCGTTTTTCTGCGGCAAGCATCATGCGATGTTCGGCCAGCAGAACGTCGATCAAGGGGATTTGCAGCGGGAGAATTTCGTCAGTTTTACCAGCGACCAGATCGGCGGCATGCTCTCGCCGCTGACGATTTTTCGCGATCAGCAGGGCTTCAGCGGACGCATCGTGGCGTCGTCACCGAGCCTGGAAGAAGTCCGGCGACTGGTGATCGCCGGGTTCGGTATCGGCTGTTTGCCCGAGCACGTAGTGGCGGCGGACGTCGACGCCGGATTGCTCTGGCGCCTGCCGCCCCACGAAGGGATTGCCGACGTGGACATTCATTTGCTGTGGAACCGCGAGCAGCGCATGAGCCGGGCCGAGACGATATTCATCGAGAGCCTGCAACGCTGCCTGACGGCTTAGACGCGCAACACCTGCGCGACCGGTTCACCGGCGCGCAAACGTTCGAGCAAGCGCGGTTCGGCATGATCGGACGCCAGCGCCTGCTCGATGACACCGGCCGCGGTGTGCCAATCGAGAAACAGCACGCCGTTGTCGTCCGCCAGCACCAGATCACCCGGCTGCACGGTGACGCCTGCGCAGTGAATCGGCTGGTTGATCTGGCTGTCGCCGCGACCGTGCAGCTTGGTGGTCAGCAGGCTGGTGCCGCGAGCGAAAACCGGCAATCCGCCCTCTCGCAGCTCCAGCAAATCAGTCACGGCGCCGTCGACCACGATGCCCGCCGCCCCGGCACAACTCGCAGCACAACTGGTCACCGCGCCGACCGGTGCGTGTTGCCAATCGCCGTCGGTGTCGATCACCAATACGTCGCCCGGCTTTATCAGCGCCAACGCCCGGTTGACGGCAATGGCATCGGCACCCACCAATTTCAGGGTTAGCGCACGGCCCACCAGTTTCACGTTGGGCACCATCGCCCGCAGTTGCGAGTCGGCAAAACCCGCCTCCAGAAAATGGCCAAGGGTCGGAAAGCTCACCGCTTTGAACTGCTCGATCAACTGTGATTCATCCATGCTGCGGCTCCCTGGCAATCACCTCGGCCACACAGTCGATTTCCAGCGACACGCCCCACAGCGCCACGCACACCGTGGTTCGCGCCGGCGGCGCATGGCCGAGAAACTCGCGATACACCGCGTTGAACGGCTCCAGTTGCGCCGGATCGGTGAGGTACGCGTTGACCTTGATCACGTGGCTGAAACCCGAGCCGGCTTCAATCAGGATCGCCTCGAGATTGCGCAAGGTTTGCCGCACTTGCTCGGTGAAATCGGCGGGCTGCTCATCGAGTGTGCTTTGGGCCGGAATCTGCCCGGCGGTGAACACCAGATGGCCGCTGACCACCGCTTGAGAGTAAGGCCCGACCGGGCCGATGAAACCCGGAGCGGATTGAATTCTGCGCATGCTGTTGAGCTCCATGAATCAGGCCGCAGCCGATTTGAAAGGTTTGCGAACGGGTTGATCGGCGGCCGGACCCGCCGCCGGGATTTCGCTGATGTCGCGCTTGAACGTCTCGGTCAGCAGCAACAGCGCCAGCAAGGAAATCAGCGCCGCGCCGATCATGTACCAGGCCACCGACGAGCCTTTTCCGGTCGCGGCGAGCAACGCAGTGGTGACGATGGGCGTTGCGGCGCTGCCGAGCAGGCCGGACAGCATGTAGCTGATCGACAGTCCCGAATAACGCACGCGGGTGCCGAACAACTCCGCCAGGAAGGTCGCGATAGGCCCGTAGTTGGCGGCGAATGCGGTCATCAACAGCAAGTAGCCGAAGATCACCAGCGACAGCTCCTTGGTGTCCATCAGCCAGAACATCGGGAACGCGACCAACGCCTCGGCAACGATGCCGGCAACAATGATCGGCTTGCGGCCGAAACGGTCCGACAACGCGCCGAACACCGGCAGCATGACGATGCACCAGGCGCAGGACAGCAGCACCACGCCCAGCATCACGCTGCGACTGAAACCGAGATTCTGCGTGCCGTACGTCAGGCCGAACGCGACGATGATGTTGAACGACGCGCCGGTCGACATCGTCGCAATACCGCCGAGCACCACTTGCTTCCAGTACTTGCGGAAGACTTCGGCCAGCGGCATTTTCACCTGCACTTCCGCTTCCTTGACCTTGTTGAAGGCCGGGGTTTCGGCGATGTTCAAGCGGATGTACAAACCGACGGCGATCAGCAGCACGCTGGCCAGAAACGGAATGCGCCAGCCCCAGGCCAACAGGTCCTCAGGCGACAGCCACGCGGCGATCACCAGGAACGCCAGGTTGGCAATCATGGTCCCGGCCGGGACGCCGATCTGCACCCAGGAACCGTACAGGCCGCGCTTGTTGGCCGGTGCATGTTCCACCGCCATCAACACCGCCCCGCCCCACTCACCGCCCAGCGCCAGGCCTTGAATCACCCTCAGCAATAACAACAGGATCGGCGCCCATATCCCGATGGCCGCGTAATTGGGTAACAAGCCGATCGCGAACGTGGCGGCGCCCATGGTCAACAGCGAAATCAACAACATTGACTTGCGACCCAGGCGATCACCGAAGTGCCCGAACAACGCCGCACCGACAATCCGCGCCAGATACGCCGAAGCGAAGGTGCCGAATGCCAGCAATGTGCCGATCAGCGGCACGAAGTCCGGGAAGAACACCTTGTTGAAGACCAGCGCCGACGCGGTGGCAAACACAAACAGGTCGTACCATTCCACCGTGGTGCCGATGACACTGGCCACGGCAACTTTTTTCATGCTGATTGCAACTTCCGGCGGGGCACCGGACTTTTCTGCGGACGATAGATCGCTCATCACTGACTCCAGGAATTCTTCAGAACTCGTTTATTTAATTGTTTTGACTGGCAGTAAATCGTTTGAGAGTGAGGGATTGTTGTTATGTATCGCCCAACTGAGTGGGCGAGTTTTTATATTCAGTAACCCAGTAGTCGGTCCGCGTTATTCAATAAAGGTTCGCCGGCATTTAAACGGCGGAAGTTCTCCGCAACTTGTTCGGCAATGCAGTCGTGGGAGGCTGCCGATGCCATGTGCGGTGTGATCGTCACACCAGGCATTGTCCAGAGACGGTGATCAACCGGCAGTGGTTCTTGCTCGAAAACATCCAGCAGCGCGCCGCGCAGTTTTCCTCGTTTCAGGGCCTGTTCGAGGTCGTCGATATTGAGATGACCGCCCCGGCCGCAATTCACCAGCGCAGCGCCATTGGCCAATTGTTCGAAAGTTGAATGACCAAGAATGCCGCGGGTTTCGCTGGTCAGCGGCAACAAGTTGATCAGCAACTCCACACCCTCGAGAAACGGTTTCAGGCTTGCCGCACCGGCAAAGGTCTGCACGCCGTTTATCGTCTTGCCACTGCGCGCCCAGCCACGAACGTCGTAACCGGAAGCGGCCAGATCCTGAGCGATGGCGCTGCCCAGCGATCCCAGCCCCATCACACCCACCTTGAATTGCCCCGCCGCCCGTTGCAGCGGCCGCTCCCAGCGCTGCTCCTGTTGCTGCAACAGCACTTGATCGAAACCACGGTGATAGTGGATCACCGCCCAGCGTACGTATTCGGTCATGCCCTGACGGTGACCGGGATCGACCACCCGGCACACCGGCAGATCCGGGCACGACGGGTCATGATCGAGGTGATCGATACCGGCCGCCACCGAGTGAATCAGCTGAAGGTTCGGTAACGCGGCGAGGCTGCCCGGCAAAGGGAACCAGCACGCGGCAATCTGCGCATTTTTGGCCAGCGGATCATCCGCCAGCACGGTGGTGAGCTGCGGCGCGCTGCGGGCGAACGCGGCTTGCAGTTGCTTGAGCAGCAAGGTGTCGCGGGAGAGCAAAACCACGGTGTTGATGACGGTTTTCACGATAAGTAGGACTCACGCTGGGATTCGATCAGGGTCAGTGCGGCCTCCCAGGCCAGGTCGATGATGTTGTCCTGCTCATCGCGGTCAAACTGCTCGGCGGTGTGTGCACACACTTCCGGCGACGGGTAATGCAACGCGGAACCGCCGGCCAGCGCCGCCACCTGCGCCTGGCAGGCCCGCTCCAGAAAGTGGATCTCCTGGAACGCCTGAGCCACGCCGGAGCCACCGACCAGCAAACCGTGATTGCGCAGGATCATTGCCCGGTGCGGCCCCAGATCAGCAATCAACCGCTCGCGCTCATCCAGCGACAACGCAATGCCTTCATAGGTGTGATACGCCAATTTTCCGTAGAACTTCAGCGCGTGCTGACTGATCGGCAACAAGCCCTGTTTCTGCGCCGCAACGGCCATGCCGGCGGCGGTGTGGGTATGGATCACGCAATTCAGGTCCGGACGGGCCATGTGGATCGCCGAATGAATGACGAACCCTGCGGCGTTGACCCGATGACCTTCGTAAAGCGGATCGACAACTCGCCCGTCCTGATCGATGCGCACCAGATCCGAGGCGCGCATGCGGTCGAAAATCACCCCATAGCGGTTGATCAGAAAGTGATGCTCAGGCCCTGGAATCCGCAGGGTGATGTGGGTGTCGATCAAATCGGTCATGCGAAAGTGCGCGACCAGCCGATACAGCGCAGCCAGTTCGCAACGGGCCTTCCATTCAACCGGGCCGATGTGTTCAGGTTTACTCACGAATACACCTCTTTAGCAGCGTGGGTGACGACCGGGTTGGCGCGCAGGCGGGCCAGCCCGCAAACACCGATCAGGGACAGGGCCGAAAGCAAGGTGAAGAACACCGCCAACGGCAGCCATTGTCCGGAAAACTTGCTCGCCAGCAGCGTGCCGATCAGCGGCGTGGTGCCGCCGGCCAGTGCACAGCTCAATTGGTAAGCGATGGAAATGCCCGAGTAGCGCAGGTGCACCGGGAACGCCTGGGTCATGTAACCGGCGATCACCGCGTACAGCGCCGAAAGGATCACCACCGCGAGGGCGATGCCGAGGGTCATCAACAGAATGTTTTGCGTGCCCACCAGCAAGAACATCGGGTACGGCGTGACCATGCACAGCAGCGCAACGAGCTTGAGAAAACGACCTTCGCCGATGCGCTCGGCGAGCAGTGCGCTGAGCGGTTGCGAGAGCAACTGAATGACGGTCACCAGGAACAGGCAATCGAGAATCGTCGAGCGTGCGATGCCCTGATACTGGGTGACGTAGGTGATCATGAAGGTGTTGGTGAAGAAGAACCCGGCCGAGCCGATGGTCACTGCGGCGGCAGCGAACAGGATCTGCCGCCAGCACGTGCGAATCACGTCTTTCACCGGGTATTTGGCGGTCTCGTTGTTATCCCGCGCCTTGGCGAATTCCGGCGACTCATGAACGCCGGAGCGGATCATCAGGCCGACCATCATCAGCACACCACTGGCGAGGAACGGCAGACGCCAGCCCCAGGCAAGGAAGTCTTCGGGTTCGAGTGATGTCACCAGGCGAAAAGCAATCAACGCCAGTAACAAACCGGCCGGGCTGCCGAGTTGGGCGAATGATGCGTAGAAGGTTTTGCGCTTGGCTGGCGCGTGTTCGCTGGCCATCAACACGGCCCCGCCCCACTCGCCTCCAACGGAAATGCCCTGGATCAAACGCAGCACGATCAAGCCGATCGGTGCCCAGATACCGGCGCTGGCGTAGCTCGGTAACAGGCCGATGCCGGCAGTTGCCACGCCCATCAGCGCCATCGTCACCAGCAACATTTTCTTGCGGCCCAGACGATCGCCCAGGTGTCCGAAAACCATGCCGGCCATGGGACGGGCGATGAAGCCGACGGCGAAACTGCCAAAAGCTGCCAGGGTACTCATCACCGGGTCGCTGCTGGGAAAGAACACTTGCCCAAGCACCAACGCTGCCGCAGTGGCGTAAATGTAAAAGTCGTAGAACTCGATGGTCGTGCCAATGAAGGCAGCGGCCGCCGCTCGACGCGGCTGTGCGGTGGTGTGCATGCAAGGACCCTGTGTATTTATAGTTTTGGGCAGGTACTGAAGGCTGTTTACGGTTGCGCTCTGTGGCGCTTGTGGGCTTTATCGCTTCCATGCCAGGATTAGTCAATTTTCATATTCTTATCTTTACTATTAGCGCTGCTACTACATGGGATTGTCATGACTTCCACTAACCCCTGGGTGGGCCGACGTTTTCTGAATGATCGTCTCGACTGGAACTTGCTGCGCACCTACCTTGTGATCGGCCAGGAAGGCAGCATGAGCCGTGCCGCAGCGCGGTTGCACATCACGCAGTCAGCCGTCAGCCAAGCGTTGAAACGGCTGGAAGAACAACTGGAATGTGTGTTGATTGCCCGTAGCGGGAGACGGTTTGACCTGACGGAAACCGGGGAAGAAGTCCTGCGCATTGCGACGGATATCTACGGCGATATTTCGCGGTTGGGCACTGTGGTGGAGAGTCGTCACGATGACGTGGTCGGCAAGATCCGCATCCTCACCGTCAGCGGTGTGCAGGCGCGGCATTACGACGAGTTCCTCGCCGATTTCCATGAAACCCACCCGAAAATCGAGCTGGAAGTCGAAGTGATGGGCAGCTCGAACATCATCAGTTCGTTGCTGCAGAAGACCGCGACCATTGGCGTCGGCCTGTGTCGTTTACCGCAGCCGCGGCTGGAACAGCGGGTGCTGTTCCGAGAGCGTTATGCGTATTTTTGCGGGCAGCGTCATCGGCTGTTCGGACAAGAGAATCTGACGCTGGAACAGCTCGCCGCAGAAAACTTCGTCAGTTTCACCAGCGACCAGCTCGGCGGAAATCTTTCACCTCTGACGCTGTTTCGCGACCAGCAGGGTTTTACCGGCAAGATCGTTGCCTCATCGACGAGCTTCGAAGAGATTTACCGATTGATTTGCGCAGGTTACGGGATTGGCTGCCTGCCGACGCATTTGGTGAAAAGGGATGTCGAGCAAGGGTTGCTGTGGCGATTGCCGCCGGAGGATGGGGTGGTGGATTTTGATATTCAGCTGCTGTGGAATCGTGAGCAGAAGATGAGTCAGGCGGAAACCGTGTTCCTCGAAAGCTTCCAGCACATGCTCAGCATTCGTGAGCCTGTGCTGTGAAGCCTTGATCGGTTAAACGTGAGGATCGCCAGGCGCTTTACTCGGCGTGGCGTATTGCGGTTTCAGGTGGCCGTCCTGATCGAGTAACCAGGCGTCCATGATCTGTCGCACCACAGGCCCGGCGACGCGACCGCCGGCCTCGCCGTTTTCGATCATCACCGAGATGACAATCTTCGGGTGCTCGGCTGGCGCGAAGCCGACAAACAAGGCGTTGTCGCGGTTCCGCTCCAGGGTTTTCGCCCGGTTGTAGCGCTCACCCTGTTTGATCGCGACCACTTGCGCGGTACCACTTTTCCCGGCGATACGATATTGCGCACCTTGGGCCGCCGCACGGGCGATCCCGCGAGCGTCGTGCATCACCATTTGCATGCCGTGGTTGACCTGCTCCCAGTCACGCGGGTCTTTCAACAGGATGTTTGGCATCGGATGCTCATCCACTGGCGTCACACCATCCACGGTCTTGGCCAGGTGCGGACGGTTCCAGACACCTTTGTTGGCGATCAGCGCGGTGGCTTGAGCGAGCTGCAGCGGCGTGACCTGCATGTAACCCTGGCCGATGCCGAGGATCACCGTTTCGCCGGGGAACCACGCCTGACGGCGCGTGGCACGCTTCCAGGCCTGAGACGGCATCAAACCGGCAGACTCTTCGAACATATCCAGCGAGACCTTCTCGCCGAGCCCGAACATCGCCATGTAGTCGTGCAGGCGATCGATGCCCAGCTTGTGCGCCAGGTCGTAGAAGTAGGTGTCGTTGGAGCGCATGATCGCCGCGTCCATGTCCACCCAACCGTCGCCGCTGTGGTTCCAGTTACGGTACTTGTGATCGAAGTCCGGGAGCTGGTAATAACCCGGGTCGAAGACGCGGGTCTGCGGGGTCACGACACCCGCATCCAGGCCGGCAATCGCCACTTCAGGCTTGATGGTCGAACCGGGCGCATAAAGACCGCGCAGTACGCGATTGAACAGCGGCCGATCGATGGAGTCATGCAGTGCCGCGTACTCCTTGAAGCTGATCCCGGTCACGAACAGGTTCGGGTCAAAGCTTGGCTTGCTGACCATGGCCAGCACTTCACCGGTCGATGGATCGAGCGCGACCACTGAACCGCGACGATCCCCCAAGGCTTCTTCGGCGGCTTCCTGAAGTTTGACGTCGAGGCTCAGGACGATGTTTTTACCGGGTACTGGATCGGTGTGTTTGAGCACTCGCAGCACGCGACCCTGGGCGTTGGTTTCGACTTCTTCGTAACCGACGTGGCCGTGCAATTCTGATTCATAAAACTTTTCAATCCCGGTTTTGCCGATGGATTGGGTTCCGCGGTATTCGACAGTGTCCAGGGCCTTGGATTCTTTCTCGTTGATTCGACCGACATAGCCGATGGAATGGGCGAAGTGCGCGCCCATCGGGTAATGGCGGACGAACTGCGGCTCTACGTCGATTCCTGGCAGGCGGAATTCGTTGACGGCGAGTACAGCGATTTGCTCTTCACTGAGTTCGTAGAACAGCGTGACGGGCACAAAGGGGTGGCGCGCCTGCTTCATCGCCTTGTCGAACAGCGTCCGGTCTTCAGCGGGCAGGTGCAGGAGATTGACCACCTCGTCCAGCTCTTCTTTGACGTCAGCGGCGCGTTCGCGGGTGATGGTCAGGTTGAAGCTGGGGCGGTTGTCGGCGAGGACCACGCCGTTGCGGTCGTAGATCAATCCGCGCGTGGGGGTGATCGGCAATACGTGGACGCGATTGTTTTCGGAGATGGTCGAGTGATAGTCAAACTCGACGACTTGCAGCACGTACAGGCGCACCACCAGTGCGCAGGTGATAGCGACCACGAACAAGGCGCAAGCCATCAGTCTTTTGTTGACCAGGCGCGTCTCTTTTTCGTGGTCCTTGATCGGTATCGGTTGGGGCATTTCTGCAGCTGCTCTTTAACTAAAAAGGGGCGCCGATCCGTAGGCTTGAAATCAGTCCGTTAAAAAAACGAGCTGCACCATACCAAAAACCGTGCGGTCACTTTAGTGCGATTTCCTCTAACGGTTGTCCTTGAGGGCCAAAACGACGGTTGGTTTTTTCTGACTCGTGCGGTTTGTTCAAAATTGATATTCCCATTCATGCATTTTTCTTGCAGATAGGCCTGTGGATACTGGGTGCATGTCATTCCCTGTTTGGAGTCATTTCATGCATCCACGATTTACGCGATTACTCGGTTCGAACGGTTTTTCCATTGGGCTGGAGCTGCCACTGGATAACGATTGGTCCAGCGACGGCCAGCGCCGACGAATTGCCGAAGACCGCCCTTTCGGTGTTCCGGATCTGAAGCAACATGCAGCGATGGCGAGGCTGGCGGACAAGGCTGGGTTCCGTGCTCTGTGGGTCCGCGATGTACCGGTTTACGACCCGAATTTCGGCGATGCCGCACAGGTTTTCGAAACCTTTTCCTACCTTGGGTACCTGGCCGGAATCACCGACAACATCATGTTGGGTACGGCGGCGGTTGTACTTCCATTGCGTCAGCCTTGGCTCACCTTGAAGTCAGCAAACAGTGTTGATGAGTTGAGCGATGGGCGTTTACTGCTTGGCGTGGCCAGTGGTGACCGGCCTATGGAATATCCATTGTTTGGGGTCGATTACGATCAGAGGGGAGAGATTTTTCGCGACACGGTGGAGTTGTTGCGCGACCAGGGTGAAGGCCGCCTGCCTGAAGGTGCGCACTTGCTTCCGCAGCGAGATGAAGCGGCTCCATTGTTGGTGGCAGGTCTTGGTCAACAATCACCCGCATGGATTGGTGAGCACATGGATGGCTGGCTCGCCTACCCGGGCACGCCAGATGAGCATCGGCGTCGGGTCGGGTTGTGGCGCGAGGTGGGTGGGGATAAACCTTACATCAGCTTTGTCCACCTTGATCTGGCAGCCAATCCTCACGCCCCGATGCGACGTGTGCGTTTCGGCGGCATTTGCGGGCGGTTGGCGCTGATTGATGAGCTTCAGGCATTACGTGAAGCTGGGGTACAACATGTTGGCCTGCATGTGCGTCGTAGCGAACGCCCGGTTGCCGAGGTTATTGAAGAGATTGCTGAATACGTTCTGCCAAAGTTCCACTGACAATGCAGTGCCTTCAAGGGCCGCCAATGTGGCTGCCCTTTTTTTCGCCACTTTCCTGCGGGCAAAACAAAACCCCAATTGCTTTCGCAATTGGGGTTTCGGAATTTAATCTTGACGATGACCTACTCTCACATGGGGAAACCCCACACTACCATCGGCGATGCATCGTTTCACTGCTGAGTTCGGGATGGGATCAGGTGGTTCCA
>NZ_JAGYGF010000094.1:0-12211 GCF_019947305.1 Pseudomonas sp. BF-RE-21
CGTACGCTTTTGATTTCCACCACTCATCAGGCCGAGCGTTAGCTCGCCTTCCGCTTTTGATCTGAGCGCCCCCTCGAGAGGCCGAGTGGAGGTTCTGCGCAGTGGGCAACCCGGCATGGATGCCGGGTTAGCCGCCCCCGGCCATGGATGGCCGATGGCGGCGGGCCCACGGAGCAGGACCGGAGCGAGGGCATGCCGAGCCTAGGCGAGGCACCGAACGAAAGGGGCAAGAGCCCTTGGTTACTTGGGGCTCTTCCAAGTGACTCGCCGTAAGGGCGAAACCAATGTCAGCCGTGACCGAAGAAACGGATATGTACTCACCACCAAAACCAAACCAAAGCCCGCACACGAAACAACAGGCAATAAAAAGCCCCGCTTTTCAAGGCGAGGCTTTTGAGGTTTTCAGCGTTTCTGGCGTCTCAGGCAACCAGTGCCTGACGGGTACGCTCGATCACGGCCTGCAGCGGCTCGGCGCTGGAGTATTGATCGGGGTACAGGCGTTCGCTGTGACGAGCGATGCCGTGTTCGTTGACCAGAGTGAAACTGAAGCAGCCTTTGCGAGCGGCCATGATCAGGCAGTTCATTGGTGCAAAAGCGTTGGTTAGGGTGCGAATGGCATCCTGGGTGTGGATTTGAGTAGTCATTAATGGGTGTTCCTACAAGCGACACGGATAAGAACCGTGCAAAATTAAAACGTTCCAGTGACGACGACCACCATTGGTCGAACGAAGAACCCGACTGGAACAAAGCAGCCAGTTTGAAGCGCTGATTAAGTTGGCGCGCTTGGGCTGGCAGGTAGGTACTTAGGAGGGCAGGCAACACATCAAGGGCAAAGGTTCTGGGCCCGGGGTGAAGATCCTGATCAATTTGCAGGCTGGTTCGGTCAGAGTAAGTGAGCTTCGCAACACCCTTTGCTTTCGATTCAAAGGCTGTGTTGGCGCAAGGTTTACCTGGAAACCATCGAGGTGGTCGATCCCGCTTGTTCGGTTGAGGCTTCCTTTGGGAAGGCTGACCGGGAGGAATTGTTCGACCAGAATTGACTTTCAGCTTGGTACTAACGCCGCGGATACTAACGGATTGAATTGCAGAAAGGAAGTGTGTTAGTCAAAAACATCTCCCGGATGCCGCCATTCGTGTGCGGACTGGCGCTTACCCACAGCCAGATAGCGCCGGTTTCGCCCCGTAATGGCACAGATTCCGACCATCGGTCGTCGACGTTCGTCGGTTCGAAACCGGTCTGGATCATGGGTTCGCCAGGGTTTATCCCCAAGCCAGGTGAGAAAATGCGCCGAAAAAGCGCATGGATATAACTGCCTCGAAGGTACTTGTGCACATAAGTTGCGCGGACTGTCACCCCACTGTCATCTGCCCTTCAAACGTAGTGGGTGCCTGTAACCAAAATTTAAGTCAATGAAAAACATCGGTTTTTTTTACTGGTGAAAAAATCGTCAGTTTGACTGCGAGCCCCATTCCACAGGGCTTTGCGAGAGTTCAAGGGCGGTTGTCCACTGAGTTATCCACAGCTTCTGTGGATTGTCCCGAGCGCTTGCTCTAGGACGGGCGTGCCGGGTTTTTTTAGGCTTTACCTGTAAGAAAAAAAGAGTAGAGTGGCGCGCCTTCCGATCTGCCCCACAGTGCTTTATGAAGTTTCGCTCAGTACCAGCTTCCGCAACCTCGACACCTACCAGCGTCACCCCACCCAAGCGCTTTTCGATGCGTGTGGCCGAATGGCTGCTGGACAGCCCGCGCCTGGGCGAAAACCACAACGTCAAACATTTCGCCGGGCGTTTGCTCAAGCAGCCGGCGCGTGAAGGCGTGGTGGCCGCGCAGAGCCGTCTCGGTCAGTTGATGTGCCGCGAATGCGGGAATGCCCGGGACCGCCGTATCGGCCAGGACCTCTTGCGTCAGGCCGCGCGCGCCGGGGATCGGCGCGCTCAACAGGAACTCGGTCTGATCGAAGACTGAGCTGTCCAAGACCTGACACCTTGGTTAACCTTCAAGCTTTATCGAACGGGCAGGATTGGCTATGGCGATGGACTTGACCAGCATATTGCTCGGTCTGGCAGGTGCTGCACTGCCGTTGCTGGTATTGGCCTGGCAACTTCAGCGCCGTGCGAGCACCACGCAGTCAGAGGTTGCACTGCTGGAAGAGCGTCTGGCCATGGCCAACCTGGCACAGGATGGGTTGAATGCCCAGCTCGAAGCCGCTCGCGACGAAATCGCTGACCTGGGGCAGGCCAACGCCGCCAAGCAGGCAGACCTCGCCGCCTTGCGCCGTGAAGTCGAACTGCTGCAGATCGAACGTGATGACGCCCGCGACGCCGCTCATGCCTGGAACATCGAGCGCGCCGGCAAAGACGTTGAGTTGCGTCGCCTGGACGCTCAAGCCGCCTCGCTGAATGCCGAGCTGCGTGAGCAACAGGAAAGCCATCAGCAGCGTCTCAGTGACCTGCAAGGCTCGCGGGACGAGCTGCGTGCCCAGTTCGCCGAGCTGGCCGGCAAGATCTTCGACGAGCGCGAGCAGCGCTTCGCCGAAACCAGTCAGCAGCGTTTGGGGCAGTTGCTCGATCCGTTGAAAGAGCGCATCCAGTCGTTTGAAAAACGCGTCGAGGAAAGCTATCAGGCCGAGGCGCGCGAACGCTTTTCGCTGGCCAAGGAGCTGGAGCGTCTGCAACAGCTGAACCTGCGCCTGAGCGACGAAGCGACCAACCTGACCCGCGCCTTGAAAGGGCAGAAGACCCAGGGTAACTGGGGTGAGCTGATTCTCGAGCGGGTGCTTGAGCACGCCGGTCTGGAGAAGGGCCGCGAGTATCAGACCCAGGTCAATCTCAAGGGCCCGGATGGCGAGCGGTTCCAGCCGGACGTGATCATTTATCTGCCTGGCGACAAGCAGGTGGTGGTCGACTCCAAGGTCAGCCTGACGGCCTATCAGCAATACGTGGCGGCCGAAGACGATGCCATCGGCCAGATCGCCATCAAGCAGCACGTGCTGTCGCTGCGCAACCACGTCAAAGGTCTGGCCGGCAAGGATTACAAACGGCTCGACGGCTTGCACAGCCTGGATTTCGTCTTGCTGTTCGTGCCCATCGAAGCGGCGTTTTCCGCGGCGTTACAGGCGGAGCCAACGCTGTTTCAGGAAGCGTTCGACCGCAACATCGTGATCGTCAGCCCGACCACGTTACTGGCCACCCTGCGTGTCATCGACAGCCTGTGGAAGCAGGAGCGGCAGAGTCAGAACGCCCGTGAAATTGCCGAGCGGGCAGGGTGGCTGTACGACAAGTTCGTGTTGTTCATTCAGGACCTGGATGAAGTCGGCAATCGCTTGCAGCAACTGGACAAGGCCTACAGCTCGGCGCGCAACAAGCTGACGGAAGGCCGTGGCAACCTGGTCAGCCGCAGCGAACAGCTCAAGTTGCTCGGCGCGCGGGCCAGCAAGAGTCTGCCGGCGGACCTGTTGGAGCGGGCGATGACGGATGTTGATGGCCTGGTCGAGTTGCCCGAGTAACCTCAAAAGCATCGCCGGCAAGCCAGCTCCTACATTCGACCGAGTTCTAGACTGTAGGAGCCGGCTTGCCGGCGATGGCGTCCGTCAAAACACCACATCACTAAAAACCTGCCGATCTACAACGGCAAATGCCGACTCAACAACGCCCGCAACGCCGCCGGTTTCACCGGTTTGGCCAGGTAATCCAACCCCGCTGCATGCACCTGCGCCACTGTCTCGGGGTGCCCATCAGCGCTGATCACCACGCCTGGCACCGGCTCGCCCAAACGGGTGCGCAGCCACGCCATCAACTCGGTCCCGGTCTCGCCATCGTCCAGGTGATAATCCACCAGCGCCAATTGCGGACGTACGCCATCGCTGAGCAACGCCGCGCATTCGTCACGATTGCGCGCTGTCCAGACCTGACAACCCCAGCGGGTCAGCAAACTGTTCATGCCTATAAGGATGCTGTCCTCGTTGTCGATGCACAGCACCTGCGCACCGCTCAGGAGTTTGCCGTTAAGTTCGGTGACGTTGGCCGGCGCCGCGATTTGCGCCTGAGCCAACGGCACGCTGACGCTGAACACGCTGCCGCGCCCCGGCCAGGAACGCACTTGCAAGGTGTGGCCCAGAACGCGACACAGCCCGTCAGCAATCGCCAGGCCCAAGCCCAGGCCTTTCTCGGCACGGGTCTGGTGGCTGTCGAGGCGTTTGAACTCCTCGAAAATCACTTTCAGTTTGTCTTCCGGGATCCCCGGACCACGGTCCCAGACCTCCAGGCACAGTTCACCCTTGTGCCGGCGAACCCCTAAAAGCACTGGCCCCTTGGCGTAGCGAAAGGCGTTGGTCAGGAAGTTCTGCAAGATCCGCCGCAACAGTTTGATGTCACTGTCGACCCGCAGCGTACTGCCGCGAACGCGGAATTTGAGCCCCTGGTCCCGGGCCAGCGCCTTGAATTCCGCGCCAAGAATATCGAACAGCTCATTGAGCACGAACGGTTTCGGCTCCGGGTTGATCTTGCCGTTTTCCAGGCGGGAAATGTCCAGCAAATCGCTGATCAGGTCTTCGGCCGAGCGCAGTGATGAATCCAGGTGATGAACCAGTTTCTGCGCTTCGCTGGACAAGCCATCGTCCTGATGGGACAGGGCTGCAGAAAACAGTCGGGCGGCGTTCAGCGGTTGCATCAGGTCGTGGCTGACCGCCGCGAGAAAGCGGGTCTTCGACTGGTTGGCCGACTCGGCGGTGCCCTTGGCTTCGGTCAGGGCCACGTTGAGTTGCGACAACTCGTGGGTGCGCTCGGTGACCCGTCGCTCCAGGCCTTCGTTGGCTTCGGTCAGCGCCTGCTCGGCCTCGCGGAACGCGGTGATGTCGGTGAAACTCATGACAAAACCGCCGCCCGGCATCGGGTTGCCGATCAGCTCAATCACACGGCCATTGGGGAAAAGTCTTTCAGACGTGTGGGCACGGCCCTGACGCATCCAGTGCAATCGGCGTGCGACGTGCACTTCCGCTTCACCCGGCCCGCACAGACCACGCTCGGCGTTGTAGCGAATGATGTCGGCAATCGGCCGACCGACGCTGATCAAGCCATCCGGGTAATTGAACAGTTCCAGATAACGCCGGTTCCATGCCACCAGCCGCAGCGACTGGTCGACCACGCTGATGCCCTGGGTAATGTTCTCGATCGCGCCTTGCAACAAGGCGCGGTTGAATTGCAGCACTTCCGAGGCTTCGTCGGCGATGCGCACGACGTCCTCAAGTTGCATTTCCCGCCCTTCGATGGCGGCTTTTACCACCGCCCGCGTCGAAGAAGCACCCAGTACACCGGCCAGCAAACGTTCGGTATGGGCGATCCACTCGCTGTCGGCGTTCTGGTTGGGGTTGAAGCCTTTGCCCTGGCGATAGGCGAAACGGATAAAACTCTGACGGGCGCGTTCTTCACCGACAAACCGTGCCGCGAGTTGCAGCAGATCTTCGATTTGCACTGCCAGCATTGAGCGCGCGCTGGGGCGGGCACTGATTTCCTGGCCGATGAAACGCCCGGCCTGCCAGTGCTCCGAAACCCTTGTGCGTGACAGCACCGACACCCAGGCGAACAGCGTGAAGTTGGCCGCCAGCGACAACACCACGCCTTGGGTCAGCGGGGTGAGCGGCAGGTTCAGCGGATTGCTGTGTAGCCACGCCAGCCCGGGGAACGTGCTCAACGACACGCCGAGGCTATGCGCGGCAATAGGCAGAATCAGCGTGTAAAACCACAGGAACGTACCGGCGGCGAGGCCGGCGAACACGCCACGGCGGTTGGCCTGTTTCCAGTACAGCGCGCCAAGCATGGCCGGGGCCAGTTGGGTCACGGCGGCAAAGGCGATCTGGCCGATGGTCGCCAGGCTCGCGGTCGAGCCCAGCAGTCGATAGCTGACGTACGCCAGCAGCAAAATCACCACGATGCTGACGCGGCGCACCGACAGCATCCACTGGCGGAACACTTCGAACGGCCGCTCGGCGTTGTTGCGACGTAGTAGCCACGGCAACAGCATGTCATTGGAGACCATGGTCGACAGCGCCACGCTGGCAACAATCACCATGCCGGTCGCCGCCGAAGCACCGCCGATAAAGGCCAGCATCGCCAGTGCGGGATGGGCCTGGGCCAGTGGCAGGCTGATCACAAAGGAATCCGGCAACACTGAACTTGGCAGCAGCATCTGGCCGGCCAGTGCGATCGGCACGACAAACAATGCCGCCAACGCGAGGTACGCCGGGAACACCCACTTGGCCAGGCGCAAATCCTGCGGGTCGATGTTTTCCACCACGGTCACGTGAAACTGCCGGGGCAGGCAGATGATCGCCATCATCGCCACACCGGTCTGCACCACCATCGATGGCCAGTTGATGGTTTCCTTCCAGTAGGCTTCGAGGCGCGGCGCGAGCATGGCCTGGTCAAACAGGTCGTCGAAACCGTCGTACAAGCCGTAGGTCACGAACGCACCCACCGCGAGAAACGCGAACAGCTTGACCAGGGACTCGAACGCAATCGCCAGCACCATGCCGCGGTGGTGTTCGGTGGCGTCGAGGTTGCGCGTACCGAAGACGATGGTAAACAACGCCAGCACCAGCGACACAATCAGCGCCGTGTCCTGGGCGCGGGTGCCCATGGCGTCGGCACCGGCACCGATCAACAGGTTCACCCCGAGCACGATGCCTTTGAGTTGCAGCGCAATGTAGGGCAGCACGCCGACCAGGCAGATCAGCGCCACGACAATCGCCAGTGACTGGGATTTGCCGTATCGGGCGGCGATGAAGTCGGCAATGGAGGTGATGTTCTCCTGCTTGCTGATCATCACCATTTTTTGCAGGACCCACGGCGCGCAGACCAGCAGCAGGATCGGCCCGAGGTAGATCGGCAGGAACGACCAGAGTTGTTCGGCGGCCTGGCCGACGGCACCGAAGAACGTCCAGCTGGTGCAATAGACCGCCAGCGACAGGCTGTACACCCAGGCGCGCACTCGCGGCGGCAGCGGCGCGCTGCGACGGTCACCGTAGAAGGCGATGGCGAACATGATGGCCATATAGGCCAGGGCAACGGCGGCGATCAGCCCGCTGGACAGCGACATGGAAACTCCAGACAAAAGACACACGGGACGACAGCCCGGACAGACAGTCTCGCACGACCGTCCACGTTAGTCAGTGTCGACCAAGGTCGTGGAGTGGCGGGGTGTCGCAGGGTTGCTCTTGTAGGAGCGAGGCTTGCCCGCGAAGGCGTCATCACTGGCTGAAAGCAATCTCGATCAACCGATGCAACTCCTCAACCTCCAAAGGCGCCGGCGAAAACAGAATGCGAAAAACCGTAGGCGCCGCCATCAGATTGATCAGCCGATCAACACCCGGTTTCGGCTCATCCGGATAACGATCCAGAATCATCTGCAACTGCCCGCCAATGATCGTCACACACAGACCCGGCGTCGGGCTCGATTGCACATCGCGCAGCATGTTGCGGCCAGGTTCGGAGCTCATCTCGTCCAGATACTGCTCGGCCCAGGCCTGCACATCTCCGCGCAGGCTGCCGGTGTTGGCAGGCTCGCTGTCGGGTTGCATGCGCGCCAGGGCGACATCCGCCAGCAGCGCCGACAGATCGCCCCAGCGCCGATAGATGGTCGACGGCGTAACCCCCGCGCGAGCCGCGATTTGCGGGACGGTCACGGTGGAGCGGTCCTGTTCTTCGAGGAGCGCACGGACTGCCGAATGAATCGACTCTTGCACCCGGGCACTGCGGCCGCCGGGGCGTAAACCTTCTTTAATAGCCATGGAGCGGACCTTAACACAAAGAATTTGCTTTAAGCGCAGACGAGTAGCACACTCCGCAAAAGCAAAAAGTTAGCTTTTGCGGAGTGTGCGCATGTCGAGTTCTGTTTCAAACCGTTCAACCCTGTGGTTTCTGGCGATCACTTTACTGAGTTTTCTCGCCGCTTCCACGGCGCCGACGCCGTTGTATCACTTGTATCAGGAGCAGCTGCATTTCTCGGCAGCAACCTTGACCGTGATTTTCGGCATCTACGCCATCAGTCTGCTGGTGGCGCTGCTGACGGTCGGTTCGCTCTCGGACTATCTGGGACGCAAGCCGGTCATTTTCAGCGCCGTCCTGCTGAACCTGCTGGCGATGCTGCTGTTTATCAATGCCGACAGTGTGGCGTGGTTGATCGGCGCGCGGGTGCTTCAGGGGTTCGCGACCGGGATGGCCACCGCCGTATTGAGCGCCGCGCTGCTGGACACCGATCGCCAGCAGGGGCCGCTGATCAACAGTGTCGCGCCGCTGCTCGGTATGGCGGTTGGCGCCGTGGGGTGCGGCTTGCTGGCCGAGTTTGCGCCGCTGCCGCTGCAGCTCACGTATTGGGTGTTGTTCGCGCTGTTTGTGATGCAGGCGCTGTATGTCTGGCGCCTGCCGGAAAGCGTCAGTTCGCAACCGGGGGCATGGGCCTCGTTGCGGCCGACCCTGCATGTGCCGACCCAGGCTCGCTCGACCTTGTGGCGAGTGTTGCCGCTGAATATCTCGACCTGGGCGCTCGGCGGTTTTTATGCCTCGCTCGGCCCTTCGTTACTGCGCACGGCCACCGGTTCCACCTCGAACCTGATGGGGGGAGCGGCAGTCGCCGCATTGACGCTGACCGGCGCGCTGATGATCTTCACCCTGCGCAACCGGCCTGCCGCCAAAGGCCTGTTGCTGGGCGGCACGTTACTGCCCATCGGCCTCGTGTTGCTGTTGCTGGGTGTGCACAGCGCCAGCCTGGCATTGTTTTTCCTCGGCACGCTGGTGGCCGGTTGCGGATTCGGCGCCGGTTTCCTCGGCGCGGTGCGCAGTCTGGTTCCGCTGGCGCAGCCCCATGAGCGGGCCGGGTTGATGTCGGCGTATTACGTGCTCAGTTACCTGGCGTTCTGCTTGCCGTCGTTGCTGGCGGGGAATCTGACGCGCACGTTTGGCCTGGTGGCGACCACCGATGGTTATGGTGCCGTGCTGATCGTCCTGTCGGTCGGTGCGTTGCTGGCGTTGATGCGGCCACGGCCTGCGGAAGTGTGCAGCGCGACCGGTCATCCATAAAAAAACGCGGCGCCGTTCAAGGCGCCGCGTTTTTGTGTGCAGCGATCAAATCTGTGCAAATCCGCCATCGACGAACAACTCGATCCCATTGATGAAGCTGCTGTCATCCGATGCGAGGAACACCGCGGCTTTGCCCACCTCCGATGGCGTTCCAAGACGGCCAATCGGCACTTGGCTGGCGAGGTAGTCCAGCAACCCCTGCTGCTGGTCTGCTGGCGCAAGTTCAGTCAGGCCGGGCGTGTGAATCGGGCCGGGGCTGATGACATTGACGCGAATCCTGCGGGCTTTCAAATCCAGCAACCAGGAGCGGGCAAAGTTGCGCACCGCCGCTTTGCTGGCGCTGTAGACGCTGAAGTTTTCCGTACCTTTGGTGGCGGTCGTGGACGCGGTGAGAATCACCGAACCGCCGTCCTTGAGCAGCGGCAATGATTTCTGCACGGTGAACAGCAGGCCTTTGACGTTGACGCCGAAAATCCGGTCGAAGTGTTCCTCGGTAATCGCGCCGAGGGGCAACATGTCGCCACCGCCCGCATTGGCAAAGACGATGTCCAGAGTACCGGCCTTGGTCCTGATCACGTCGAAGATGCGGTCCAGGTCGGCAAGGTTCGCGACGTCGCCCTGAATCCCGGTGACGTTGTGACCAATGCTGCTGACCGCGGCATCCAGTTCGGCCTGGCGGCGGCCGGTGATGAACACCGTGGCGCCTTGGTCGACGAATGCTTGAGCCGATGCCAGGCCGATGCCGGTGGTGCCGCCTGTGATCAGTGCAACCTTGCCTGTGAGTGTGTTGCTCATGAGGTGAATCTCCGCTGAGTCGTTAAGGAAGTTCCTGGCACCGTCGTGCGCCGTTGAACAAACTCTATGTCGGAAGATTCATCGGAAAAATCGCCTGAATCGGGTTTGTTTGTACATGGTTGTGGACAATACTCAAGGCTCGTCCCTTGAGATGTCTGTCATGAATCAACTGTTGGCCATGCGTGTTTTCTCCCGCGTCGTGCAGGCCGGTTCGTTTACCAGGGCCGCCGACTCGCTGAACATGCCAAAAACCTCGGTCAGCAAACTGGTGGCCGAGCTTGAAGAACACCTCGGTGCGCGGCTGTTACAGCGCACCACGCGCCGGCTGACGGTGACGGCGGATGGCATGGCTTACTACGAGCGCGCCTTGCAATTGATGGTGGAGCTGGACGATCTGGACAACAGTTTCGCCAGTGCCCAGGGCCACCCGCGCGGCAGGATTCGCGTCGATGTCGGCGGCTCGGTGGCGACGATCCTGATCATCCCCGCATTGCCGGATTTCTATGCCCGATACCCGGACATCCAGGTCGAGTTGGGTGTCAGCGATCGGCCCGTGGACCTGATCAGCGAAAACGTCGATTGCGTGATTCGCGGCGGGCCATTGACCGAACTCTCCATGGCTGCGCGACCCCTGGGCCTGTCGTCATGGACCACCTGCGCCACCCCGGGCTATCTCGAACGTTTTGGCACCCCGACGGACCCGCGAGACCTTGAGAAAAATCATCGCATCGTCAGTTATCACTCGGCGCGTACCGGGCGGGTAATGCCGGCGCGATTCGAGCGCAACGGTGAAAAGTTCGAGATTCGGGGGCAGGGAGCATTCAGTGTCAACGAGAGCAATGCCCACCTGGCCTCGGGGCTGGCGGGTCTTGGGGTGATCCACACGTTCACTTACACCGTGCAACCGCACATCGAGCGTGGCGAGCTGGTGCCGATTCTTCAGGACTGGCGCCCGCCCCGGTATCCGTTTCACGTGCTGTATCCGCCGAACCGGCACCTGAGTAACCGGGTTCGGGTATTTATCGATTGGCTGGCGCAGCTGTTCGCCGGTTTGGGTTAGCCTTGGCACGCCATTTCTTTCGACGGACCGCCCATGAAGATCATTCGCAGCCAATCCTTCACCGCTGACCGTGCCTGGGGAGCGCTGGACATCGCCAACATGAACGGCATCACCACGCGTCTGCACTGGACCGATCAGCCATACAAGTGGCATGTGAATGATGGCGAGGAAGTGTTCGTTGTGCTCGATGGCCAGGTGCAAATGCGCTATCGCGAAGCAGGCCTGGAGAAAGCGGTGATGTTGGCGGTCGGCGATATCTTTTACGCCTCGGTGGGCACCGAGCATGTGGCGCATCCGCTGGGGGTGGCGAGGATATTGGTGATCGAATCGGAAGGCAGCGTTTGATGCTATATCTACAAAATAGATAACAGTTAGAGATATTACCCGTTATATAGATATTCGATTTGGACCTACCCTGAACTCCACCTCAACAGAGGACAGGAGTTCGCTATGACATGCCCCAACGCCACCCCCGTTTACAAACCTTTCAGTCACTTGCAGCACCCGCGCGAGGTCATCCGCCAGTTCACCCCGAACTGGTTCGCCGCGACCATGGGCACGGGCGTTCTGGCGCTGGCCTTGGCCCAGTTGCCTGGCGCGACGCCGGGTCTGCATGCGATCGCCGAAGCCCTTTGGCTGTTCAATATCGGTCTGTTCATCTTGTTCACGGCGCTGTACGCGGCGCGCTGGGTGCTGTTCTTCGATGAGGCCCGGCGGATTTTCGGGCACTCCACGGTTTCGATGTTTTTCGGCACGATTCCCATGGGGTTGGCGACCATCATCAATGGCTTCCTGCTGTTTGGCCTGCCGCGCTGGGGCGAGGGTGTCGTCCATGTGGCCGCGCTGCTGTGGTGGCTGGACGTGGCGATGTCGCTGGCCTGCGGTGTGCTGATTCCCTACATGATGTTCACCCGCCAGGAACACAGCATCGATCAGATGACCGCCGTTTGGCTGTTGCCAGTGGTGGCGGCGGAAGTGGCGGCCGCCAGTGGCGGGTTGCTGGCGCCGCATTTGGCCGAGGCCCATGGGCAGCTGGTGGTGTTGGTGACGAGCTACGTGCTCTGGGCATTTTCCCTGCCGGTGGCGTTCAGCATTCTGACCATTCTCATGCTGCGCATGGCGCTGCACAAACTGCCTCACGAAAACATGGCCGCGTCGAGCTGGCTGGCGCTCGGCCCGATTGGTACCGGGGCGCTGGGCATGTTGCTGCTGGGCGCCGACGCGCCGGCCATCTTCGCCGCCAACGGGTTTGCCGGCCTGGGTGAAATCGCGGCGGGGCTGGGGC
>NZ_JAGYGF010000095.1:0-11776 GCF_019947305.1 Pseudomonas sp. BF-RE-21
CATGGCCGGGGGCGGCTAACCCGGCATCCATGCCGGGTTGCCCACTGCGCAGAACCTCCACTCGGCCTCTCGAGGGGGCGACTACCGCCACAGCCGCCGAGGCGGCCTGAAAGCCGACCTGGCTCTTCAGTTGTCCGTGTTCGCCTTCTCAGCTGCGTTCACTCATTCCGGACATGTACACCAAACCCCTGTAGGAGCCGGCTTGCTGGCGATGGCGTCTGCCCTGCCAATACATACGTTGACTGATCCACCGCTATCGCCAGCAAGCCGGCTCCTACAATGGATTGGGTTCGCACGATTCAAAATTGTAGGAGCCAGCTTGCTGGCGATGGACGTCAACGATAACGCTGGCTGTCTGAATGAACGCGTTGCCCCGACGTTTTTCGCCGGCAAGCCGGCTCCTACAGGGAATCGCGTTTGCTTTCGCTTTTCACCACTCATCAGGCCGAGCGTTAGCTCGCCTTCCGCTTTTGATCTTGAGGTACACGCCCCCTCGAGAGGCCGAGTGGAGGTTCTGCGCAGTGGGCAACCCGGCATGGATGCCGGGTTAGCCGCCCCCGGCCATGGATGGCCGATGGCGGCGGGCCCACGGAGCAGGGCCGGAGCGAGGGCATGCCGAGCCTAGGCGAGGCACCGAATGAAAGGGGCAAGAGCCCTTGGTTACTTGGGGCTTTTCCAAGTGACCCGCTGTAAAAGCGGAACCATTAGCGGCCGTTACCGCAGAAACGGATATGCCCCCTGAAAAAATACCGCAGCCAATTCACGCTCTATCGGTGTCACTCCCCGAATACCAGAGCGCCAGTGTACAATTGCGTTCTTAAACCCCAGTCGATTATGCGAAGGATTTTCCGGATGTTGCCGCGCTTTCCTGCCGTCACCCGCTGCCTGACTCTTGCCGCCCTTTGTGTGGCTGGCCCCGTAGCAGCATTGGAGCTACCCCTGCCACCGCCCGGTGAAGACATCATCGGCCAGGTGCAAGTGATCAAGGCCAAGTACGAAGACACCTTCGCCGACCTTGGCACCACCTACGATCTGGGCTACTCGGAAATGGTCGCGGCCAACCCTGGCGTCGATCCATGGTTGCCGGGTGCCGGCACCGAGATCGTGCTGCCGACGCGCTTCATCCTGCCGCCAGGCCCACGTGAAGGCATCGTCATCAACCTGGCTGAATACCGCCTCTACTACTTCCCGAAAGGCCGGAACGTGGTCTACACCTTCCCGCTGGGTATCGGTCGTGAAGGCTGGGGTTCGCCGATTGCCCACACCAGCATCGTTGCGAAGACGCCGAACCCGACCTGGACGCCTCCAGCGTCGATCAAGGCCGAGCACGCCGCTGACGGCGATCCGCTGCCGAACGTCGTGCCGGCCGGCCCGGACAACCCGCTGGGCCCGTTCAAGTTCACCCTGGGCACGCCGGGCTACCTGATCCACGGTTCGAACAAGAAGTTCGGCATCGGCATGCGCACCAGCCACGGCTGCTTCCGCATGTTCAACAACAACGTGCTGCAAATGGCAGGCATGGTGCCGGTCGGCACGTCAGTGCGCATTCTCAACGACCCGTACAAGTTCGGTGTAAGTGGCGGCAAGGTGTATCTGGAAGCGCACACGCCGCTGGACGACAAGGGCAACCCGTCGGTCGTCGACAAGCACACGGCTGTGATCAACGCGATGCTCAAGCGCGAAGACATCACCAACAACCTGCGCATGAACTGGGATGTGGTGCGTGATGTGGTTGCCGCTGAAGATGGCCTGCCGGTGGAAATCGCCGTGCCGAATACTTCTGCGCCGATGGTGACGAGTGCACCGATCGATCCGTTGCAGTAAGGCTTGAACAGAACCCGCCGGCGCTGAGAGCGTCGGCGGGTTTTTTATTGCCTGGACAAACGCCGGGCAATAAAAAAGCCGACCCAAAAAATGGGTCGGCTTGATAACAACCCCGAAGGATTATTACTTGCGGCTAGCTTTTTCCAGCATGCGCAGAGCACGCTCGTTAGCTTCGTCAGCAGTCTGTTGTGCTTTTTGAGCAGCAGCCAGAGCTTCATCAGCTTTACGGTAAGCTTCGTCTGCACGAGCCTGGGAGCGAGCAGCTGCGTCTTCAGTAGCGGTCAGACGTGCTTCGGTTTCTTTCGATACGCTGCTGCAACCGGTAGCCAGAACTGCGGCCAGAGCCAGAGCAGAGAATTTCAGAACGTTGTTCATCGTGTTCCCCTTCAAGGACTTTCAATTAAATTAGCTGTCTCCTCAGAGTGAGGAAATAGCCGGCGTACATACTACCCATTACTTGTCGTAAGTAAACTGACGTAAAGCAAGAAGCAAAAAAAATTGTAGGCGTTGATTCTTTTTCGAGCAACTTTTACTTGCGATTGATTAAAAAATATCCAGCTGCAAGGCCCGAGCTGAGCGAGTTGGCACGAAAAAGTTCCCGGAGGCAGGACTGTTTTTCCCATCTTGGCTAAAGTCTGTCTAGATGGATTCGTCTACACTTTTGTTCGGAATTTGCGCGGCACCTCTCAAACTCTTTCGCCTAGTTGAGGTGACTTAATAGAGGGACGCTCGTCTTAAGTCTCAACATCCGGCAATGTTCAGGCTATCGACCCGCAGAGCGCTTCGGTCGAGCCGTCCCTGCGTAACCCGGAGCAGCACCCGCCCAACCCCGCGTGATGACGAGCGCACCTTGAGCATTTCTGCCAATGGTGCCTACTATTTGATACGTGCTCGGTTGCGCGAGATCGGTGCAGCTCTTCTCGGTGTCCATTCAGGCACGGGGGTGGCGTAGATGTTCCTTCGCCGGAAAAACATCGGTAAGGTAGGGGTCAGAATTCAAGACCCGCAGAGGAGTTGTGATGAGCGAGGCGTTGTCCATCAACCATGACCAGGCAGGTCATCAGTTCGAGACCAATGTGGACGGTCATCGTGCCTACCTGACCTATATGGATCTGGGGAAACAGACTCTGGATATCTATCGCACCTTCGTGCCCAATGCATTGCGTGGTCGCGGCATTGCGGCAGCCTTGACCGAGAAGGCGCTGGAGTACGCCGAGGAAATGGGCTACACCGTGATTCCATCGTGTTCCTACGTGGAGCGCTACATGGAGCGCCACCAGCGGCATGCGGCCAAGCTGAGCCAGTAAAACGAACGCATAAAAAAACGCCGGGTTAAGCCCGGCGTTTTTGTGTGCGCTGAACAGTGATCAGGTGCGATCACGTTTAGGCAGCACATCCTTGAGCTTGGCGTGCATGCTGCGCAAGGTGTTTTCGGTGGCGGACCAGTCGATGCAGGCATCGGTGATCGACACGCCGTATTGCAGGTCGGCGAGGTCTTTCGGGATCGCCTGGCAGCCCCAGTTCAGATGACTTTCGACCATCAGGCCGATGATCGACCGGTTGCCTTCGAGGATCTGGTTGGCGACGTTCTCCATCACCAGCGGTTGCAGGGCCGGGTCCTTGTTGGAGTTGGCGTGGCTGCAATCGACCATGATGTTCGGCTTGATCTTCGCTTTGTTCAGCGCTTGTTCGCACAGTGCGACGCTGACCGAATCGTAGTTCGGCTTGCCGTTGCCGCCGCGCAGCACCACGTGACCGTAGGCATTGCCCTTGGTGGTAACGATCGACACGCCACCTTCCTGGTTGATCCCCAGGAAACGATGCGGACTGGAAACCGATTGCAGGGCGTTGATCGCTACGGTCAGGCCGCCGTCGGTGCCGTTCTTGAAGCCGACCGCCGAGGACAGGCCGGAGGCCATCTCACGGTGGGTCTGGGATTCGGTGGTGCGCGCGCCGATGGCCGACCAGCTGATCAGGTCCTGCAAATATTGCGGAGAGATCGGGTCAAGGGCTTCGGTTGCGGTCGGCAGGCCCATTTCGGCCAGGTCCAGCAGCAACTGACGACCAATGTGCAGACCGTCCTGAATCTTGAAGGAGTCGTCCAGGTACGGGTCGTTGATCAAGCCTTTCCAGCCGACAGTGGTGCGTGGCTTCTCGAAATACACGCGCATGACCAGATACAGCGTATCGGACACTTCCGCAGCCAGCACTTTCAGGCGCTCGGCGTATTCGTGGGCAGCCTTGATGTCGTGGATCGAGCACGGCCCGATGACGACAAACAGGCGGTGGTCGGTGCCATCAAGAATGTTGCGAATGACTTCGCGACCCTTGGTGACGGTGCGCAGGGCAGCGTCGCTCAGAGGGATATCACGCTTGAGCTGGTCAGGAGTGATCAGCGTCTCGTTGGAGGCGACGTTTAGGTCGTTGATCGGTAAATCAGCCATCGTTTACTCGTCAGGTCACGGGTGCCGGCCGCCAGCGAACCCGCGCGGCGGAGCACAGCAAATTAAGCGCGTCGGGGAGCGGAACCTTAGCGCGTTACACCGTGGCTCGACAATGGGCAGACAGCGGTTTAAGGGCCATTCGCAACGAATTGATGACGTCCCTTAATCCAGCACCGCCTGCGCAAATGCCTTGCGAACCGTGTCGTGGGAGAACTCGTCGGCGTGCTGCTGGACCCATTCGAGGGCCAGCGCCTGGGTTTCCTGCAGGTCGTCGTGGGCGTCATGCAAGCGACAGTAACGCTCGATCTGACACACCTGTTCGCCCATTCGGGCACTGAACATCATCTGCTCGTCAACAAAGGCAATGCCTACCAGGTAGCCGCGCTTGCGTCGCAAGCACCAGGCCACGTAGCCCAGAAAACGCATATCGGGGTTCAAGGTCGGCATGCGGACTTCCAGCGCGGTACCGTGACGCCAGGCGCGGTGGTAATTGCAAGCCATGCCCCCGAGGCTGATAGTGTGCAGCTGTTGCCGTGAAATACACTCAGGTTTTAGCAACGTTAATTCGACGGGTACATCGTCAGGATGAGGAATAAAACGTCCCATGAGCACGGACTCCATGTGTCGGCCATCTGACATTGTTTCCCCCAGTATAGTGGTCGAATTGGCACTGACCGATTTCGACGCCGACCAACGGTTGCTGGCGATGAGCGGCGTTTCGCTGGTTGTTTTTACCAGCGTCGGCTGCGCCAGTTGCCGTTTTGCCCGAGAGCAATTGCCCAGGCTCGATCTGGATGTCGATCGCTTGTGCTGGATCGATGCCGGGGACAACGGCGGGGTGGTCGAGCGTTATCAGGTCTTTCATTTGCCGGCGCTGTTTGTGGTGCGCGACGGTGAGTTCTTCGGGGCACTAAGATCACGCCTGACCGCTACGGAGCTGAATGAAGCCGTAGGTCAGGCGTTGACGAGAACAGCAGAGGAGTTGCCATGACGGCTGCAGTTGCCAAACCGACCATCGGTGTTATCGGAACCGGTGCGATTGGCGGGTTTTACGGGGTCATGCTGGCGCGTGCCGGCTTCGATGTGCACTTTCTGCTGCGCAGCGAGTTTTCGGCGGTGGCCGAGCACGGACTTCACGTCGACAGTGCACCGCACGGCGCGCTGACGTTGAATCCGGTTCAGGCCTATTCGTCGGCCGAAGACATGCCGCCCTGCGACTGGTTGCTGGTGGGCGCCAAGACCACCAGCAATGCCGGTCTGGCGCCGGCGATCATTCAAGCCGCAGCGCCGAATGCCAAGGTACTGCTGCTGCAAAACGGCCTGGACGTCGAAGACAGTCTGCGGTCATTGCTTCCCGATACGCTGCACCTGCTCGGCGGGCTTTGTCTGATCTGCGTGCATCGCACCGGCCCGGGCGCGATCACCCATCAGGCCCTCGGCGCGGTGAACGTCGGCTACCACAGTGGCCCCGCTGGCGATGAGCCGGCGCGCATGGCGATCGTCGAGGAGGGCGCCGGGTTGTTCCGCAGCGCCGGCATCGATTCCCAGGCCATGGCGAACCTGCAACAGGCGCGTTGGCAAAAACTGGTCTGGAATATTCCTTACAACGGCCTCTCGGTTCTGCTCGGTGCGGGCACCACAGCGTTGATGGCCGACGCCGACAGCCGCGAACTGATCAAGGCCTTGATGGCCGAAGTGGTCCGGGGCGCGAAGGCCTGCGGTCACGACATGCCGGCCGGTTATGCCGATTATCTGTTCATGATGACCGAGAAAATGCCGGACTACTGGCCGAGCATGCACCACGACTTTTTGCACAAGCGACCGCTGGAACTGGCGGCCATTTACGCCCGGCCACTGGCGGTGGCCAAGGCTGCCGGGTGCGAGTTGCCACGAATCGACGCGTTGTATCGCAGTTTGAGTTTTATCGATCGACGCAACACCTGAGTCGATCAACCCGAGGGGGAAGGGCATGGCAAAGACGATTGACGACAAACTGGTACTGGCGATTTCCTCGCGTGCGCTGTTCGACCTGAGCGAAAGCCACAAGGTTTATCTGTCGAGCGGCGTCGAGGCTTATCGGCAATATCAGATCGAACACGAAGACGAAATCCTCGAGCCCGGCGACGCATTCCCTCTCGTTGAAAAACTCCTGAACCTCAACGCCAGCCTCGGCCGCGCCAGGGTCGAGGTGATCCTGGTGTCGCGCAACAGTGCCGACACCGGGCTGCGGGTGTTCAACTCGATTCACCATTACGGGCTGGCGATTTCGCGCGCGGCATTTGTCGGCGGGCGCAGTCCCTATCCGTACCTCAAGGCGTTTGGCTGCGACCTGTTCCTCTCGACCCATGCCGAAGACGTGCGCAGTGCGCTGGATGCCGGGTTCGCGGCGGCGACCATTCTGTCGGGCGGCGCCAGCCGTGCGGCCAGCGATGAATTGCGGATTGCCTTCGACGGTGACGCCGTGCTGTTTTCCGACGAGTCGGAGCGGGTTTATCAGGCGGGCGGCCTTGAAGCGTTCCAGGCCAGCGAGCGCGAAAGCGCCCGCGAGCCCTTGCGCGGTGGGCCGTTCAAGGGCTTTCTCGCGGCGCTCAATCTGTTGCAGCGCGAGTTCCCGGAGGACGACTGTCCGATCCGTACCGCGCTGGTCACCGCGCGTTCCGCACCGGCCCATGAACGGGTGATTCGGACCCTGCGCGAGTGGGATATTCGTCTGGACGAATCGCTGTTTCTGGGTGGCCTGACCAAATCCGCTTTCCTTGAAGCCTTTGCCGCTGACGTGTTTTTCGACGATCAGGCCGGCCATTGCGAGTTGGCTCGCGAGGTGGTCGCTACCGGCCATGTGCCGCATGGCATAAGCAATGAGCAAAAGGTTTAAGCCCGCCGTTCAACGCGTTACGCGGGACGTCGCACTCGCCAAGGCACTGCTAAGCTGAATCAATCTCCGCCATGTTGGCACTCGAGGAGGTCATATGATTCGTTCGATGCTCTATGCCACTGACCTCGGCCTGTACGCCCCTTTGGTGATGCAGCATGCCCTGGAGCTGGCTCGAACATTCAATGCCGACCTGTATGTGGTGCACGCGGTTGAACCCATGGGGCTGTTTGCCGAATCGGTGCTTCAGAGTTACCTCGATGAGCAGGCGCTGAACGAGTTTCACAGTCAGGGCCTGAACACCGTGATCGCCAATATCGAGCAGCGCGTGCTCGACAGTTTTCGTGAAGAACTGGGGGATGAAGGGGAGCAGGATCTGGAGCGGATACAAGCGGTGCGGGTGCTTCAGGGTGATCCGTCGCAGGTGATTCTCGAACAGGCGCAGAAACTCTCCGTGGATTTGTTGATCGTAGGTAGTCATAGCCATGGTGCTGGCGCGGAAACGCCTTTGGGGCGGACCGCAGCGCGGGTGTTGCAGTTGGCTCGGGTCCCGGTCTATCTGGTGCCGCTGGTGGAACGCCGTCGCCAAGGGGACCGCTAGTCCACGAATAGTGGCAGTTTGATAAAAAAGTTCTAGATTTATTCTTCAAACCATTAATATAGTTATATACCGTCGCTGATGCCCGTGGCGTCTACCTGCTTTGAGGGATTCATATGAAGCTTCAACAATTGCGCTACATCTGGGAAGTGGCGCACCACGACCTCAACGTTTCCGCTACAGCCCAAAGCCTTTACACCTCGCAACCGGGCATCAGCAAGCAGATCCGTCTGCTGGAAGACGAATTGGGCGTCGAGGTTTTTGCTCGCAGCGGCAAGCACCTGACCCGCGTCACCCCGGCCGGCGAGCGCATCATCACCACCGCCGGCGAGATCCTGCGCAAGGTTGAAAGCATTAAGCAGATCGCCCAGGAATTCTCCAACGAGAAGAAAGGCACCCTGTCGATCGCCACCACGCACACCCAGGCGCGTTATGCGTTGCCGCCGGTGATCAGCAATTTCATCAAGCAATACCCGGACGTTGCGCTGCATATGCACCAGGGTTCGCCGATGCAGATCGCCGAAATGGCCGCTGACGGCACCGTCGATTTCGCCATCGCGACTGAAGCGCTGGAGCTGTTCGGTGATCTGGTGATGATGCCGTGCTACCGCTGGAACCGCTGCGTGGTCGTGCCTCAGGGCCACCCGTTGACCAAGCTGTCGAAGCTGACTCTCGAAGCGCTGGCCGAATACCCGATCGTGACTTACGTGTTCGGTTTCACCGGCCGTTCGAAACTCGACGAAGCCTTCAGCCATCGCGGCCTGACGCCGAAAGTGGTGTTCACCGCCGCCGACGCCGACGTGATCAAGACTTACGTTCGCTTGGGATTGGGCGTGGGCATCGTGGCGAAAATGGCGGTCGATACCAAGCTCGATAATGACCTGGTGGTGCTCGATGCCAGCGAATTGTTCGAATCCAGCATCACCAAAATCGGTTTCCGTCGCGGCACCTTCCTGCGTGGTTTCATGTGCGACTTCATCGAGAAGTTCGCCCCGCACCTGACCCGCGAAGTCATGGCCAAAGCCATTCAGTGCCACAACAAGCAGGAACTGGAAGAGCTGTTCGACGGCGTCGAACTGCCGGTTCATTGATCTCCCGCTAAACCACCTCGGTAACAGAAAACTGTTGCCGAGCACCCGCCACCAGAATTTCCACCTCGTCCCCCTCGAACTTGCCCAGCAGGCTTTTGCCCAGCGGCGAGCGAGGGGTGATGACGGTAATCCACTGCCCCACCAAGTCGACCTTCAAGCCCGCCGCGTCGGGCGCCAGGAACAGCCATTGCTCACGTCCCTTTTCGTCTTCGAGACCGAGCAGGGCGCCGACTTCGATGCCGCGCTGATCGTCATAAGGCCGCAGCGTCAGGTTCTGGCACAGCGTCAGTGACTGCCTGATTTCCTCCACGCGCTTTGCCTGCCCGGCTGCCAGATATGACGCCTCCAGGCCCAGGGTGTCGTACTTGTTTTCGGCGATGTTTTCTTCGTGGGTCGCCGTTTCGTAAGCGGTTTGCGCGGCACGCTCGGCGATGTCGAGATCGATCCGCAGCTTGTCGATAATCAGTTGGTGGACGGTTTGCTTATTCATGATCAATCGCAGAATTGCAGGACATTGGCGCGGCTTTTTTCGCTTGGCGCGGTGCGGTCCTGTTGCAGCCAGAACTGGCAATTGGGGTTCGACAGATTGCGGTTGCTGCTGCGCGCCTGATCCAGCCGTTGTGCCTGTTCGTTCTTGCGCAGGTTCTCTTCGTATTGCTGGAACATCGGGCTCTGCGGCGGAATGTCCGGCACCGGTTGCACCACTACCGGCGGCTTGGCCAATTGCTCCACCGCTTGTGCGACGGGCGCCAGTTGCTCGCTGAACAACAGGCGCGAGGCGAGCCAGCAGGTCAGTGCGATCGCGAGGAAACCCAGCCACAATCCGAGGGCGATACTGCCCGTCAGTTGCAGGGCATTAAGCTGGATCGGCAAGCGGCGGCGCGGATTGGGACGGTAGGGCATGACTGCCTCCTGGCGGGTGGTCGCGGGCGAGTGGCGAGTGGCGATTGTCGCATGAAGATTAATCGCCGTCGGCTCTTCTGCACGGGGTAATTTATGCGGACAATCGGCGCCTTTGCCAACGGGAGCCTGGAATGCCTGAAATGCCTCAAATGAAAAACCGCAGGCGCTGGGATATTTTTTGCACCGTGGTCGATAACTTTGGCGACATCGGTGTGACCTGGCGCCTGGCCCGCCAATTGGTGGCCGAACATGCGATGGACGTGCGTTTGTGGGTCGATGATTTGCGGGCCTTCGAGCGTTTGTGCCCAGCCATTGATCTCAATCTTCCACAGCAGTGGCAGGAGGGGGTCGAGGTGCATCAGTGGACGGCCGACTGGCACCCGACTGACGCGGCTGATGTGGTGATCGCCGCGTTCGCCTGCCAGTTGCCGAGTGCTTACATGGAGGCCATGGCGGCGCGGGAGAAACCGCCGCTGTGGTTGAACCTCGACTACCTGAGCGCAGAGGATTGGGTCGTCGGCTGCCACGGCTTGCCGTCGGTGAAGTACAAAAACGTGCAGAAATTCTTTTTCTTTCCGGGGTTCCAAAAAGGCACCGGTGGCTTGCTGCGTGAAAGCGGATTGCTGGAACGGCGTCGGCAGTTTCAGCAAGACCCCGAGGCTCAGCGCGCATTCCTGCAAGGTTTAGGGATTGATCGGGCGCAAGGCGCGCAGTTGATTTCGCTGTTCGCCTACGAAAATGCCGGCCTGGCCAGTTGGCTGGATGTCCTGGCCGCAGATTCCGTGCCCACGCATCTGCTGGTGCCCGAAGGGCGGATTCTCGGTGATGTCGAGCGTTGGCTCGGTGTCGAGGGTTTGGCGGCTGGCGCGGTGCATGTGCGCGAGTCATTGACCGTGCAAGTGCTGCCGTTCGTCCGACAGGATCAATACGATCACCTGCTTTGGTGCTGCGATTTCAACGCCGTGCGCGGCGAAGATTCGTTTGTCCGCGCGCAATGGGCAGGGCGGCCGCTGCTCTGGCACATCTATCGGCAGGACGAAGACATTCACCTGGACAAGCTCGAAGCCTTCCTCACGCTCTACACAAAAGGCCTGTCTGCGCCTGCCCGCGAGGCGATCAGCGGTCTTTGGCGAGAGTGGAATGCCGGGCATGATATGTCCGACCATTGGGCTACGACCCGTAAACACTGGCCAGAACTGCAAAAACACGCCGAAGCGTGGTGTCTGGAACAGGCTTTGCAGGCTGATCTTGCCGCAGCGCTGGTACAGTTTTACCTAAATTGGATATGATACGCGGCCTAGATTTTTGTAAATCCCATCCAAATTCGGATATTCGCAATGAAAACTGGTAAAGAACTGAAACCCGGTACCGTGATCCGTCTCGAAAACGATCCATGGTTGGTTCAGAAAGCTGAATTCACCAAATCCGGTCGTAACAGCGCGATCATGAAGACCAAGCTGAAAAACCTGCTGACCGGTTACAAGACCGAGATCGTTTACAGCGCTGACGACAAACTGGACGACGTAATCCTCGACCGCAAAGAAGCGACCCTGTCCTTCATCAGCGGCGACACCTACACGTTCATGGACACCACCGACTACACCATGTACGAACTGAACGCTGAAGACATCGAAGCCGTTCTGCCTTTCGTTGAAGAAGGCATGACCGATGTTTGCGAAGCGATCTTCTTCGAAGAGCGTCTGGTTTCCGTAGAACTGCCGACCACTATCGTGCGTCAGGTTGACTACACCGAAGGTTCCGCTCGCGGCGACACTTCCGGCAAGGTAATGAAGCCTGCCAAACTGAAGAACGGTACCGAGCTGTCGGTTGCTGACTTCATCGAAATCGGCGACATGATCGAGATCGATACCCGCGAAGGCGGTTCCTACAAAGGCCGTGCTAAATAAGCACTGCTTCAGGAATGAAAAAGCCCGACCATTGAGTCGGGCTTTTTTGTGCCTGCCAGAAACACGCTGACTGGAACATGACGCGGACCTTGTAGGAGCCGGCTTGCCGGCGATGGCGATCTTGAGGACGCTATCGC
>NZ_JAGYGF010000096.1:0-11171 GCF_019947305.1 Pseudomonas sp. BF-RE-21
GGGGGTAAGAGTCCGTCTCGTGGGCTCGGAGATGTGTATAAGAGACAGGAGCGAGCCTGCTCGCGATGGGGGCCTTGAGATCACTGAAATCTAGGTTTCTTCACCTTCAGCCAGCAACGCAATCCCCCCCATGATCACCGCCACCCCCACCCAGTGCAGCACGCTGATCTGCTCGCCCAACCCCAGCCAAGACCCAAGCAAAACCCCGACGAACACCAGCGAACTCAACGGAAACGCCAGCGACAGGCTGCTGCGCCGCAATATCAGCATCCACACGAAAAACGCCCCGATGTAACAGGCGATCGCCAGCCACACCCCGGGATTCACCGCCACTGCCATCAGCCACTTCAGGTTGAAATCCATCTGCCCCAGTTGATCGCCGCCGACCTTCGTGGCGATCTGCCCGGCACTTTCAAAAGCGATCAACAGCGCCCACAGCACGATGGTGCCCAAGCGCTCATGCAGCCAGTCGGTCTTGCCTTTGATCATCGATTGAGCCTCATGCATGGGCGACACACACGAGCATCACGCCCGCCGTAATCACTAAAGTGCCGAGCCAGCGCCGACGACTCACGGTTTCACCGAGGATCAGTTTGCCGGCCAGCACCACGCCGCAATACGCCAGCGCCGCCGCCGGAAACAGCAGGCTCAGTGGCGCGCGGGAGAGGGCTTCGAGCCAGACAAAAAACTCGATCACGTAGGCGCCGATCCCGCACCACAGCAGCGGCGCGTTGAACACCTGGCCCCAGAACGCATTCAGGCGAAAACCGCCTTCAAGTTCCGGCAAGCGGTCGAGTCCGAGCTTGAAACAGAGCTGGCCAATGACGTCCAGCACGATGGAAAACGCCACCAGCACAATCACGGTAATGGTCATGGGAACAGCTCCTCGAACAGCTCGATCAGTGCCTGATTGGTGGCCGAGTTACGCAGCAGATCGTCTGCGCTCCAGCGTTCCGCCGGCGGCTGGTCGGCCTTGGCTTCCCAGCGTTTGAAGGCGTTGCTGAAGGCGGGGCGGGCGTATTCGCCGCAGATGTCGATGCCGAGGATCCGCTTGTTCGCGGCCAGCACGCGTATCGCTTGCAGCAGATGGCTCAGGCGCATGCCGCCCTGATCCCAGTTGGTCGCCGCGTCTTCGCTGGCCAGGACGTCTTTGTCGATGGTGATCCACACCGCCTCGGTGGGCAGGCTGGTGATCAACTGATCGAGAAACACCGGCCAATCCAGTTCGGCGAGGTTGCGCCAGTGCAGCTGGTTTTCCAGTTGCTGATGCCCGGCGCCATCGCCGACCCGGCCCCAGACTTTCGAGGGCGGATGCTGCCACGGAAACAGCTGCAAGACCCCGCGTTTCAGGGCGCTGAGGTTGCCGCCCTTGAGCTGTGGATTTTGCAGGTCATCGCTGCACGGGCCGAGGGTGACGATGCGCTGGACGTTCGGCAGTTTCAGCGCCTGGTTGACCCACGAACCGCAATGCCGACGCGGGGCGAAGTGGACCCAGTCGGGGTGATTGTCGAAGTGGATCAGGCTCACCGGTGCCGGCAAGTCAGTGAGAAAGGCCGGGGTCAAGTGGTGGTAATCGCCTGAGCCGACGAAGAAGATTTCCGGTTGCGGGCCGCTGTGGCGCGGACGTTGTTGCAGGCGTTCGGCGAAGCGGCGCCAGGTGCGTTCGCTGGACCAGAGCCGCAATTTCGGGCCGAGGTCGAGCAGGTCCAGGCGTTTCGCGCGGCCGCTGTCGAGCAACCGTGCGATGGGGGCCTGGGCAGTCAGGCTGTGGTCGAGATCTAAAATGTTCAAGGTCGCAATTCACCCTTGGCAGACCCTCCCAGACACCGGCTCCATCCATCATGAAGGCCGGCCGAGAGGGCTTTTGGGGGTAAATGCAAGGGGCGGGCCAGCCTCCAGTCTCGAAACAACGCAGATCCTGTAGGAGCGAGCGGTGCGGCGATCCGACTTGCCCGCGAATGGTCCGCCGCGGAGCAACTGATACACCGCGTTATCGTTCTTCGCGGGCAAGCCTCGCTCCTACAGGGGATTTGGTCAGGTCTGGAAGCGTACCCAGACGCTGACGAGGATCGTCGCCGCGATCAACCACGCCACCGCCGCCACGGCGAGCGAAGCCTCCAGCCGCATCCGGTCGACCATCACGTACAACGTCGCCAGATAGATGAAGTACGGAATGATCGACCACATGCCAAACACAATCGTGGTCTTCAAGTCGTCCAGCGAGCGGCCCTTGCCGACGATGTAGTGCGCAATCAGTGCAAAGGTCGGAAACAGCGGCACCAGGCCGGCGATGTAATAGTTTCTGGTCTTGGCCAGCGCAGCGAGGATCAACACCACCGCCGCGCCCAGGGTTGCCTTGAGCATCAGGTCCATCAGTGGCTCAACCCGTACTTCTTCACTTTGTCGAACAGCGTGGTTTTGGCCATGCCCAGTTCCAGGCTGGCCTGGGTCAGGTTGCCGCCGCTGCGTTGCAAGGCGTCGCCGAGCAGGTTGCGCTCGAAGGCTTCCACCGCTTCGGCGAAGGCCAGGCCCTGATTGCTGCCGCTGGCGCCCGACTTCTTGAAGGCCGGCAGACCGAGGGCATAACGCTCGGCAACGTTGCGCAGTTCACGGACGTTGCCCGGCCAGTCGTGGCTCATCAGGTTCGACACGGTCTGGTTGTCCAGCTCCGGCACGGCACGGTCAAAGCGCAAGGACGATTGCTGCAGGAAGTGCTCGAACAGTTGCAGGATGTCTTCGCGGCGCTCGCGCAGCGGCGGCAGTTCCAGGGTCACCACGTTCAGCCGGTAATACAAGTCGCTGCGGAATTCGCCGGCCTTGCTCGACTCGTCGAGATCGGACTTGGTGGCCGCGATCACCCGGCAATCCACCGCCACGCTCTGGTTCGAGCCGAGGCGTTCGAGGGTGCGCTCCTGCAACACCCGCAGCAGTTTGATCTGCAACGGCAGCGGCATGCTTTCCACTTCGTCGAGGAACAGCGTGCCGCCGTCGGCGTGTTCGATCTTGCCGATCCGCCGCTTGCCGGCGCCGGTGAAGGCGTTGGCTTCGTGGCCGAAGATTTCACTTTCGAACAGGTTCTCCGGCAGACCACCGCAGTTCAGGGCGACGAACTGTTTGGTGTGACGCCGACTGAAGTCGTGCAGGCAGCGCGCGACCAGTTCTTTACCGGTGCCGGTTTCGCCTTCGATCAGCACGTTGGCCGAGGTATCGGCGACGTTGGCGATCAATTCCCGCAGGTTCTGCATGGCTGGCGAACGACCGATGATCCGGCCTTCCAGGGAATCCCGTTCCGCCAATTGCCGGCGCAGCGAAGAGACTTCCCGGGCGAGGCTGCGTTGCTCCAGCGCACGACGGGCGACATCCACCAGGCGTTCGGGGGAGAAAGGTTTCTCCATGAAGTCGTAGGCGCCTTTCTGCATCGCACCGACGGCCATGGAAATGTCGCCGTGGCCGGTGATCAGCACCACCGGCAGGCTGCGATCACGGGCCTTGAGCCGGGTCAGCAATTCCAGGCCATCGATGCCCGGCAGGCGAATGTCGCTGATGACGATGCCGGCAAAGTTGTCGCCGACCCGCTCCAGCGCTTCTTCGGCGCTGCCCACGCCGACGCAGGGAATGTCTTCCAGGGTCAGCGCCTGTTGGCAGCCGAGCAGCACATGAGGGTCGTCTTCGACGATCAGCACACTAAGGTCGTTGTTCATATTGGCTCGGCTTGAAGGGGGCTTACCAACGGTAAACTGAGGACGAAGGTGGTACCACCGCTGGCCGGGTGTTCGACACCCAGGTGTCCGCCGGTGGCGGCGGCCAGGCTGGCGGACAGGGTCAGGCCGAGGCCCAGGCCTTGCTCGCCGGGTTTGGTGGTGAAGAACGGTTCGAACAGATGCTTGCGCGCTTCGGCATCGATGCCGTGGCCGTTGTCGCGTACCCGCAGGCGATATTTGCCGTCGAACGCTTCGCCTTCGAGCCACAGTTCCGGTTGGGGTTGCGACTGCATGGCGTCGAGGGCGTTACCGATCAGGTTGACCAGAATCTGCTCCAGGCGGGTCTGGTCAATCTGCACCTGCACGTCGGCGAACTCACGATGCAAGTGCAGAGGGACGCTTTCCACGCGTCCGCCGAGCAGTTGCAGCGCGGCGTCCACCGCTTTGCCGAGGCAGGCCTGGCCCTTGTCGTCGCCGCGCCGGGCGAAGGAGCGCAGGCTTGCGGTGATCCGCCCCATGCGGTCGATCAGTTCGTTGATGGTCTTGAGGTTGGTGCTGGCCACATCCAGTTGCCCGCGCTCGAGAAAGCGCACGGTGTTTCCGGACAAGGTGCGCAGCGCCGCCAGCGGCTGGTTCAATTCGTGGGCGATGCTGGTGGACATCTGGCCGATGGCCGCGAGTTTTCCGGCCTGCACCAGTTCATCCTGGGCGCGGCGCAAGGTCTCTTCGGCCTGACGGCGTTCGCGGATCTGGCCCTTGAGCCGTTCGTTGCTGGCGCGCAGGTCGGTGGTGCGTTCGGTAATCCGACGCTCCAGTTGATTGTTGGCTTCCTGCAAGGCTTCCCGGGCGGCGAGACGGGTGGCGATCACCTTGCGGCGCTCGTTCCAGGCGATCAGCAGGAACGCCACCAGGGCAAACGCCACGGCCACCAGAATCCCCTGATTGATCGCTTCGCGACGCAAATCCTGCAGCGGCGTGAGCAGGGTGAAATTCCACGGGGTGTCGCTCAAGGGACGGGTTTGCGAGAGGTAACTGATGTCCTCTTCGTCGGACTCCACTTCACTGTTGGCCGGGAAGGTCAGTTTTTCCTCGCCTTCGGCCAGTCTTTCACGGGCCAGCGGTTGCAGTTCGTTCAGTGGAAACCAGTAGTACTGAAGGCTGCGGGCGAGTTTTTCCTTGGTCTCGTCGCTCAATGGAACGACTGATTTCAGCCGTCGCGCCGGATCGCTGGAGAGAATGATGATGCCGTTTTCGTCGCTGACGAAGGCTTCCAGGCGCGCGCGCTGCCAGCGTTCTTCCATGGCTTCGAGGCGGACTTTGACCACCGCGACACCGATGATCTTGCCGTGTTCTTCCAGGCCATGGGCCAGGTAATAACCGGGTTCGCCGTTGGTGCTGCCGATGCCATAGAAGCGACCCGGCTGGCCGCGCACGGCGTTCTGGAAATAGGCGCGAAAGGACAGGTCTTCACCGAGGTAACTGTCGACGTCGCGCCAGTTGCTGGTGGCCATGACGCGACCGGTGGTGTCCATCACGTAGATGGCCCGACTGCGGCTGCGCCGGTTCAGGCCTTCGAGGTATTCATTGACCGTTTGCCGGTGTTCCGGCGACGGGTCGGCCAGCAGCTTCGAAACGCTGGTTTCGAGTTCCAGCAGGCTGGGCAGGTAGGTGTACTTGCTGATCTCGCTCTCGACGGCGCGGGCGTGCAGTTCGAGCTGACGCTGGCCGTTCTCGCTGAGGCTGCGGATCCCGTAGTGCTCGCTGACCCAGAAGCCGAGGTAACCCAATCCGATCATCAGGGCGATGACCAGTGGCGGCAGGAACAAGTGGCGGATCAGACGGGGTTTCACGACGAGTGATGGCGGCGCTGCGCGATAGAGAGTGGGGTCGCATTTCATCACAGATGCCTTGGGTCAACCACAACACAAATCTGAAGCTTTGCACTGCCCCCTGTAGGAGCCAGCTTGCTGGCGAAGGCGACCAGTCAGACACACCGTGTCGTCTGAATCGCCGGCAAGCCAGCTCCTACAAGGGGAGCGGTGTTTTTTAGTGCTGCAGGATCTTGTTGAGGAAGTGCTGGGTACGCTCGGCGCGGTGGCTGATGTCGCCGAAGAACTCCTCTTTCTTGCAGTCTTCGATGATTTTGCCGGCGTCCATGAAGATCACCCGGTCCGCCACTTTGCGGGCGAAGCCCATTTCGTGGGTCACGCACATCATGGTCATGCCTTCGTGGGCCAGTTGCACCATCACGTCGAGCACTTCGTTGACCATTTCAGGGTCGAGCGCGGAGGTCGGTTCGTCGAACAGCATGACGATCGGGTCCATCGCCAGCGCACGGGCAATCGCCACACGCTGTTGCTGACCACCGGAGAGCTGGCCCGGGTGCTTGTGAGCGTGTGCCGAGAGGCCGACGCGCTCCAGCAGTTGCAGGCCTTTCTTGGTGGCTTCTTCCTTGCTGCGGCCCAACACCTTGATCTGCGCGATGGTCAGGTTTTCGGTGATGGTCAGGTGCGGGAACAGCTCGAAATGCTGGAACACCATGCCCACGCGTGAACGCAGCTTCGGCAAGTTGGTCTTCGGGTCCGCAATGGACGTGCCGTCGACCACGATGTCGCCTTTCTGGAACGGTTCCAGGGCGTTGACGCATTTGATCAGGGTGGATTTGCCGGAGCCGGACGGCCCGCACACCACGATCACTTCGCCTTTTTTGACCTCGGTGCTGCAGTCAGTCAGTACCTGGAAGTCGCCATACCACTTGTTGACATTCTTGATAGAGATCATACGGCAAACCTTTTTTGCAGACGCTTGACCAGCAGCGAGGCGGCAAAGCTGATTGTGAAGTACACGAGACCTGCGAAGATCAGGAACTCATTCGAGCGGCCGATGATGTCGCCACTGGCACGCGAGGCATTGAGGAAGTCCACCAGGCCGACGGCATAGACCAGCGAGGTGTCCTGAAACAGGATGATGCTCTGTTGCAGCAGCAGCGGGGTCATCTTGCGGAACGCTTGCGGCAGGATGATCAGGCGCATCATCTGGCCATACGACATGCCCAGGGCCTGGGCAGCGCCCATCTGGCCTTTGGGAATCGACTGCACGCCAGCGCGGACGATTTCGCAGAAGTACGCCGCTTCGAACATCATGAACGCCACGATGCACGAGGCGAATGCGCCGATCGGTGTGTCTTCGCCGGTGATCCAGCGCAGCACGAACGGCACCGCCAGGTAGAACCAGGTGATGACCAGCAGCAGTGGAATCGAACGGAAGTAGTTAACGTAGGCGCCGGCGATGTTCGACAGCAGCTTGCTGTGGGACAGGCGCATCAGCGCGAGGATGGTGCCGAGGATGATCCCGCCGACGACGCCCAGCGCCATCAGTTGCAGGGTCATGATCATGCCGTTCCACAGGCCCGGCAGGGACGGGATGATGCCCGAGAAGTCGAATTCCATCATTTACCCCCTACGGAGATCAGGCCCGGTACGGCCACTTTCTTCTCGACCAGGCGCATCAGCAGCATCAGGCTCATGTTCAAGGTGAAGTAGATCAGGGTCGCCAGGGTGAACGCTTCGAACAGGTTCGCGGAGAACTCGGCGGTCTGTTTGGTCTGTGCGAGCAGCTCCATCAGGCCGATCAGCGAGGCGACGGAGGTGTTCTTGAATACGTTCAGGAATTCCGAGGTAAGCGGCGGAATGATGATCCGGTAGGCCTGGGGCAGCAGCACGTTCCAGTAGATCTGCGGCAGCTTGAAGCCCATGGCGCGAGCAGCGGATTCCTGGCCTTTTGGCAGTGCCTGAATACCGGTGCGCACCTGTTCGCAAACGCGAGCCGTGGTGAACAGGCCCAGGCAGACAACCACGCTGAGGAACGCGGAGGTGGTCGGGTTCAGGTCCTGTTTGTACCATTCCTGCAGGTCTTGCGGCAGCAGATCGGGCACCAGGAAGTACCAGATGAACAGCTGCACCAGCAGCGGTACGTTACGGAAAAGTTCGACGTAGCAGGTGGCGATGCCCGATACGATGCGGTTCGGCACGGTGCGCATGACGCCCAGGATCGAGCCCAGTGTCAGGGCGATGATCCAGGCCGCGATGGCGATGCCGATGGTCCAGCCCAGACCGGACACGTACCAGTCGAAATAGGTCTCGCTGCCCACGCCGGTGGACTTGAAGAACACGCCCCAGTCCCAGTTGTAATTCATTAGGGTCTCCCCTCAGTTCAATCGATGTGCAAGTGCCCGCTTGGGGGAAGCTCCGTTCCCGCCTGACCTTTTCGATCAGGCACACGCTCCCGGCTCGACAGCCACCGGTTCGAGTGTTTCCAAAAAATACCAGCAGGAAGTGACCACCTCCTGAAAGGGCGACGGCCCTCTCAGGAGATAAGGTTAGTCAGAAAATCAGGACTTCTTGTCGTCAGCCGCTTTATCAGTCGGATTGGCGATCAGGGCCTTGAGCTCGTCGCTCATCGGGAAGTTCAGGTTCAGACCTTTTGGCGGGATTGGCTGCATGAACCATTTGTCGTAGATCTTGTTGATCTCGCCCGACTTGTAGGTTGCCACGATGGCGTCGTCTACAGCCTTCTTGAACGGCTCGTCGCCCTTGCGGACCATGCAGCCGTAGATTTCGTAGGACTGTGGAGTGCCGGTCACGGCCCAGTCAGTTGCCTTCTTGGCTTTGGCTGCTTCACCTGCCAGCAGGGCGTCGTCCATCATGAAAGCCACGGCACGGCCGGTTTCCAGCATCTGGAAGGATTCGCCGTGGTCTTTGGCGGAGATGACGTTCATACCCATCTGCTTGTCGGCGTTCATCGCCTTGAGGATGCGTTCGGACGTGGTGCCGGCGGTGGTCACGACGTTCTTGCCGGCCAGGTCAGCGAAATCCTTGTACTTGGAGTCTGCCTTGGACAGCAGGCGAGTACCGATTTCGAAAATGCCGACGGAGAAGTCAACTTGCTGCTGACGCTCGACGTTGTTGGTGGTGGAACCGCACTCGAGGTCCACGGTGCCGTTCTGCACCAGCGGGATGCGGGTTTGCGAGGTCACCAGGTTGTATTTGACCTGGAGATTCGGCATGTCGAGGTCTTTTTTCAGGGCTTCAACGACTTTCAGCTGAATATCGTGGGAGTAGCCAACCGGTTTGCCGGAAGCGTCCGCGATATAGGAAAACGGAATGGAAGCGTCACGATGCCCGAGGGTGATGGTGCCGGACTCTTTGATCTTCTTCAGTGTGCCGGTGAGTTCGGCAGCGAAAACTGGAGTGGTAATCAGAGCTGCAGCAATGGCTGCGCCCAGGATATGGGGAACGATGCGCATCAAATTTTCCTCGACATTGTTTTTTTTATGGAGCCAGTTCATCGGCCCTTTTGTGCTTCGAATGTCTGTCGGCTTCTCAAGGTCCGCGCAACAAGCATTCGTCCAAGAGTGTAGAGCATGACTCGTGCCAGACCAGTCGATACAAACTAAAATATTGATTTATAAGGAGATTAAATATTTATGGCGCGTTTTTTGGAGTGAGATAGTCCGGTTAACCGAATAGACCGATGAGTCGCGTTCGGAAAACCGAATGCCGGACGCACGCTAACCTTGTAGGAGCTGGCTTGCCGGCGATGGCGTCCCTTAGATAGGTGCAAAAGCCAAGGGCCTCATCGCTGGCAAGCCAGCTCCTACAGGGGGTTGATGGTGTTTCCCGAATAGCAAAAAGCCCCTGAATCGTGAGATTCAGGGGCTTTCGTTCAAGCGGATTGCCGATCAGGCCGCTTCAATCTTGCTGCGGTTCTGCTCGACCTTGCTCAGATACTCCGCCAGCGCTTGCTGCTCGGCCGGGGTAGTGAACAAGCCCAGCTTGCTGCGACGCCACAGAATGTCGTGCGCCGTGGTTGCCCACTCTTCGCTGCACAGGTAATCGACTTCGCGGGTGTAGAGACCGCCGCCGATGTGCTCGCCCAGGTCGCTGAGGCTTTGCACGCCTTCAAGCATGCGCCAGGTGCGGCTGCCGTAAGTGGTGGCCCAGCGACGGGCGATTTCGGTCGGCACCCAGTCGAACTGGTCACGGATGCGCGAGCTCAGCGCCTGCGGGGTGGTCATGTCTTCGCCGCCCGGCAGGGTGGCGCTGGCGGTCCAGCTCGGCTTGATGTGCGTGAAGTAAGGCGCCAGTTGCGCCAGCGCCGACTCGGCCAGTTTGCGGTAGGTGGTCAGCTTGCCGCCGAACACCGACAGCAACGGCGCTTCTTCGCCCGTGCCCGAAAGCGCGAGGGTGTAGTCGCGGGTGACGGCCGACGGATTGTCGGATTCGTCGTTGCACAGCGGACGAACACCGGAATAGCTGTGCAGGATGTCGTCGCGGCTGATCTGCTTCCTGAAGTGGGCGTTGACCACTTTCAACAGGTAATCGGTTTCGCCTTCGGTGATCGCCACTTTAGCCGGGTCGCCGGTGTACTCGCGGTCGGTGGTGCCGATCAGGGTGAAATGGTTCAGGTACGGAATGGTGAAGACGATGCGCTGATCTTCGTTTTGCAGAATGTGCGCGTGATCACCTTCGTACAGTTTCGGCACGATCAGGTGACTGCCCTGGATCAGGCGGATGCCGTACGGCGATTCCATCTTCAAATCATCACGAATGAACTTGGCAACCCATGGGCCGGCCGCATTCACCAGCGCCTTGGCGCGGATCGAAAGCAGGCTGCCGTCGGCGCGTTCCAGGTGCAGATGCCATAGGCCTTTGGTTCGACGGGCGCTGACGCAGCGGGTTTGGGTGTGCACATGGGCGCCGTTCTCGCGGGCCGCCATGGCGTTCAGGACCACCAGGCGCGCGTCGTCGACCCAGCAATCGGAGTATTCGAAGCCTTTGGTGATTTCGCTTTTCAACGGACTGTCCGGGCCGAACTTCAGGCTTTTCGAACCTTCCAGTTTTTCCCGTTTGCCCAGGTTGTCATACAGGAACAGGCCGGCGCGGATCATCCAGGCCGGACGCAGGTGCGGACGGTGCGGCAGGACGAAGCGCATTTGCTTGACGATGTGCGGCGCCTTGGCCAGCAACACTTCGCGCTCGGCGAGGGCTTCGCGGACCAGGCGGAATTCGTAATGTTCGAGGTAGCGCAGGCCACCGTGGATCAGTTTGCTGCTGGCCGACGAGGTGTGGCTGGCCAGATCATCCTTTTCGCAAAGGAACACCGAAAGACCGCGACCGGCGGCATCCGCTGCGATCCCCACGCCATTGATCCCGCCACCGATGACGGCGATATCGTAGACCTCGGCGAGTGGGGGCGTAGGCAAGGTAGAAGTGGGCATCGGCTGGCCTCGGTTTTTTTGATTGTCGATATTGGATTTCGAACATTAATGTTCATTTGCGAAAATGGTAGCCCATAAAGCCGCCCACAGCCAGTTAACTTCGATTGAAAATACTGATCGAAGGGCCGTTAAAGGAAAATTTACGAACATTAGTAGCCGAGGGGGGGATTGCGGGGGCATGCATTTTGTAG
>NZ_JAGYGF010000097.1:0-8650 GCF_019947305.1 Pseudomonas sp. BF-RE-21
GGCTCTGGCGGTGGCGGCGGTGGTGGAAACGGTGGCGGCGGCAACGGCGGTGGCCACGGCGGAAGTGGCAGTGGCGGCAATGGCGGCAGCGGTCACGGTGGAAATGGCGGCGGCAATAGCGGCAGCGGTCACAGTGGCAACGACCATGGCTCGGGACATTCCGGTAACACCGCCTCATCCGGTCGCAGCGGCACCCATGCCGAACCGGGAGACGATCACGGCGTTCATCACGCCGGTGAAGTCGGCCACAACCGTGGCGTTCATCACGCCGGTGAAGTCGGCCACAACCGTGGCGTTCATCACGCCGGTGAAATCGGTGACGACCACGGCGTTCATCATGCCGGTGAAGTCGGCCACAACCGCGGCGTTCATCGCGCCGGTGAAATCGGTGACGACCACGGCGTTCATCGCGCCGGCGAAGTCGGTGATGACCACGGTGTTCATGTCGGCGGTGAACCGGGTGACGACCACGGCGTGCACGTCGGTGGCGAGCCGGGTGATGACAAAAGGTCCTGATCACCCCTGAACAAAGGTTCGCCACAACCCCCTGTGGGAGCGAGCCTGCTCGCGAAGGCAGAGTGTCAGACGACATCAATGTTGAATGACAAAATGCTTTCGCGAGCAGGCTCGCTCCCACATTGGAAATGTGCTGTGCTCTATAAAATTTCTTCAGCCTGATCCAGCCGCTCGCGCAGAAACTCGATCAACGCCTGCACCGGTCGCGAACTCTGGCGATGCTGCGGGTACACCGCCGACAACGTCAGCGGCTGCGGGCGAAACTCATCCAGCACCGGCACCAGCCGCCCATCCTTCAACGCCGCCCCGACAATGAAGGTCGGCAGGTACGTGATCCCCATCCCGGCAATGGCCGCATCCCTGAGCAACTCACCGTTGTTGACCCGCATCCGCCCGGTCACGTTGACCGCCAGCGGCTTGCCCTGCCCTTCAAAACGCCATTGCACCTGGCGGCCGTGGCCATACGGCAGGCAGTCGTGCGTGTGCAGGTCCTCGGGTTTACCCGGCGTTCCGCGCTCCGCCAGGTAAGCCGGGCTGGCGCAATACACCCGCTGGATCGAAGCGATGCGGCGGGCGATCAGCGTCGAGTCTTCAAGGATGCCAATGCGCAACGCCAGGTCGTAACCCTCGCTGAGCAGATCCACCGGGCGGTCGCTCAAATCCACTTCCACCGTGACATCGCGATAACGCTGCAAGAACACCGGCAGCAAACACCCCAGATGCGCCACCGCAAACGACAACGGTGCGCTCACGCGAATGGTGCCCCGCGGTTCGGTGGTCTGGCCGGCGATGCCCTGCTCCACCTGCTCGACTTCGCTGAGCAAGCGCAACGCCGACTCGTAATAACTCTGGCCCAGCGGCGTGACGTCCAGGCGCCGCGTGGAGCGGTTGAGCAACCGTACGCCCAGGCGTTCTTCGAGTTGCATCAAGCGACGGCTGACGAACTGCTTGGACAGGCCCAATTGATAGGCGGCCGAGGTGAAGCTGCCGGAGTCCATGACCTGGCAAAAAATACGCATATCTTCGAACGGGTTCATTGTCACTTTCCGGTTGACAGTTAAACGCTTTATAGCCGCTTTTTCCCTTTCGAGCACCCTATTAATCTGTGTCCACGGTGTTGCTGAGGCCTGAGTCCCAGCGCAGCAGCAACCTGACCCTTAGGTAACCAATCTCTAATTAATTAAAAAGGATTTGCTCATGAACCTCGTCAAAAAAACCCTGACCGCTTCCCTGCTCGCCCTCTCCGTCGGCAACGCCTTTGCCGCTGGCAGCCCAGGCGTTGAACACAACACTCAAGCCTTCCTCGAAGCCCTCGCGGCCGGTGGCGGTAAACCGCTTGAGCAGTTGAGCCCGAAAGACGCCCGTGCGGTGCTGACCGGCGCGCAAAACTCGGTCAAGGTTGATCTGTCGGGTGTGGACGTCAGCGATCGTGCAATCAAGGTCGATGGTCAAACCATCAACCTGAAAATCGTGCGCCCGGCCAAGGTCAAAGGTGAGTTGCCGGTGTTCATGTTCTTCCACGGTGGCGGCTGGGTGCTGGGCGATTACCCGACTCACCAACGCTTGATTCATGACCTGGTGGTCGGCTCCGGCGCCGTCGCGGTGTATGTCGATTACACGCCGTCGCCGGAAGCGCACTACCCGACCGCGATCAACCAGGCCTACGCCGCGACCCGCTGGGTGGCCGAGCATGGCAAAGACATCGGCGTCGACGGCAAGCGTCTCGCGGTGGCCGGCAACAGCGTCGGCGGCAACATGGCGGCGGTCGTGGCATTGATGGCCAAGGAACAGAAAGCCCCGGCGCTGCGCTTCCAGCTGTTGATGTGGCCAGTGACCAACGCACAGTTCGACACCGGCTCGTACCAGCAATTTGCCGAAGGCCACTTCCTCACCAAAGGCATGATGAATTGGTTCTGGGACAACTACACCACCGACCAGGCCGAGCGTGCGCAGATCCACGCCTCGCCGTTGCAGGCCAGCGCCGAACAGCTCAAAGGCTTGCCGGCAGCGTTGGTGCAGACCGCCGAGTTCGACGTGTTGCGTGACGAAGGCGAAGCCTATGCCCGCCACCTCGATGCGGCCGGTGTGCCGGTCACGGCGGTGCGTTACAACGGGATGATTCACGACTTCGGCTTGCTCAATCCGCTGAGCCAGATTCCGGAAGTGAAAGCGGCGGTGCGTCAGGCCGCGCTGGAACTCAAGACTCATCTGAACTGAGTTCCCACGCCCCTCCCACGATCATCGTGCGAGGGGCTTTTCTGTAGGAGCGGCCGGGCGGCGCTCCATTTGCCGGCGAAGGCGCCCTCAAATACGCCTTCGCCGGCAAGCCTGGCTCCTACAGGGGATCGGGTTCGCACAGTTCAACTGTAGGAGCGAAGCTTGCTCGCGAAGGCGCCCTCAAATACGCCTTCGCCGGCAAGCCTGGCTCCTACAAAAAAATCAGTCTTCCGGAGTTCTTCCATGTCCCTCATCTACGGTCATCTGCTGTCCTGGAGTGCGCTGTTGCTGGTCATCGACGCCGTGCTCTGGCACGTAGCGCCGTTCAAGCATCGCGTCACGCGGGTCGGTGTGCGCCTCGCGTTGTTTGTGATGTTCAGCGCGCTCATCATCAGCGCCGGCGTCAGCCCGTTGCAGGCGCCGCTGTTGGCAGACGACCGCGTGGCGCAACTGGGCGCGACGGCGCTGGGGATTCTCTGGTGGCTGTACGCCGCCCGTGTGCTCACCGAAGTCATCGGCCTGCTGCTGATGCGGCGCATCGGGCACAGCGGGCGGTTGCTGCAGGACGTCATCGGCGCGCTGGTGTTTCTGATCGCCATCGTCGCCGCAGCCGGGTACGTGCTGGAGTTGCCGGTGAAAGGACTGCTGGCGACGTCCGGGGTGGTGGCAATCGTCGTCGGCCTGGCGTTGCAAAGCACCCTGAGCGATGTGTTTTCCGGGATCGTGCTCAACACCACCAAGCCGTATCAGGTGGATGACTGGATCGTGATCGACGGCGTCGAGGGCAAAGTGCTCGACATCGATTGGCGCGCCACTCACCTGCTGACCAGCGCCGGCAGTACGGCGGTGGTGCCGAACTCGGTGGCGGCCAAAGCGAAGATCGTCAACCTGAGCCGGCCCGGCAACATGCATGGTGTGTCGATCAGCATCCAGGTGCCCAACCACATCCGTCCGCGTCGGGTGCTGGAGGCACTGGACCGCACGCTGCAAGGCAGCAGCAGTCTGCTGCTCAACCCGGCGCCGAAAGCCGTGCTGAAAGAGGCCGGCGAAACCATGTCCGAATACGTGGCCAGCGGGTTTATCGCCGAACTCGGCAAGAAAAGCGAAGTGCGCAATCAACTGTTCGACCTCGCCCATCGGCACCTCGAAGCGGCGGGTATTTCCCGACAGCTCGACGGCGTGATCGAACCGACATCCCGCGCGCGGTCCTTGCTGGACGAGGTGAAAGTCTTCCGTTCCCTGAGCGAAGACGAACGCGACCGGATGGCCCATTCGATGGTCGCGCAGCAGTACGCGGCAGGTCAGGTGGTGCTGGAACTGGGTGAAGTGCCGGACAGCCTGATGGTCATCGCCACGGGCGTGGTCAGCGCGACAGTACCGGACGGCGCCGGGCAAACCGAGGCCGGGCGCATGGGGCCGAGCGAGGTGATGGGTGAGCAGAGCATCCTCACCGATACACCGTCGCAGGCCACGTTCACCGCGTTGACCTCGTGCATCATCTACCGGATCGACAAATCCCTGACCCGCAGTTGCATGGAACAGCGGGTTGAGGTGGGTCGGGCGTTGAACAAGTTGCAGGCGGTGCGGCAGCAGAACAGTCGGTTGGCGCTGCTGGCCAAACCGGTGCCGATCAAGAAAGGTGGATTCCTGAGTTGGCTGCAAAAACGCCAATCGGTGTAACACCTCGCACATTGTAGGAGCCGGCTTGCCGGCGATAGCGCCCGTGAGATCGCCATCGCCGGCAAGCCGGCTCCTACAAAGGCACAAAAAAATGCCCGCAGATCGCGGGCATTTTTTTGGCTGCGGACTTACTTCGAGGTCAACACCGAGTAGCTGTTCATCAGGTTGCGGTAGTTGGGAATACGCGGCGACAGCAGATTCGCCAGGCCTTCCATGTCGTTGCGCCAGTCGCCCTGCAGCTCGCACGCTACGGAGAACCAGTTCACCAGTTGAGCACCGGCGGCGGCCATGCGCGCCCAAGCGGCTTGTTGCACGGTTTCGTTGAAGGTACCCGAGGCGTCGGTCACCACAAACACTTCAAACCCTTCGGCCAGCGCCGACAGCGTCGGGAAGGTCACGCAAACGTCAGTCACCACACCGGCGATGATCAGTTGCTTGCGGCCGGTGGCTTTGACGGCCTTGACGAAATCTTCGTTGTCCCAGGCGTTGATCTGGCCTGGACGCGGGATGTACGGCGCGTCCGGGAACTGCTCTTTCAATTCCGGCACCATCGGGCCATTCGGGCCGTTTTCGAAGCTGGTGGTGAGGATGGTCGGCAGTTTGAAGAACTTGGCCACGTCGCCCAGGGCCAGCACGTTGTTCTTGAATTCGTTCGGCGAGAAATCCTGAACCAGCGAAATCAGACCGGTCTGGTGATCGACCAACAGGACAACGGCATCGTCTTTGTTCAGGCGTTTGTACGGAACGTTGCTCATGTGAAACTCCTCGATGGATGGGTATTACGTCAGGCGCCGACACGCGGGTCGGCGCTTTTTTTTGATCGTCAGAACGCGAAGCACGAGCAGCCGAAGGCGCCCCAGAAACCGGCGAAATCGCTGACCGGCGCGTTCGACAACCGCGCCTTTTCATGGCTATGGGAGTGCACACCGCACGGCCCGCTGCAATGGTGAACCTGCGCCTGCATCGGCGACGTCGGGCGCCAGTGACCCGGCACCTTGACCACCGGCGACCAGTCCGGCAGCACCGGCACACTGGCCGGGCCGAGTTTTTCGAAATCACCGGCGGCATACACCACCTTGCCGCCGACCACGGTCAACACCGACTCGATCCACTTGATCGCTTCTTCGTCGACGCTGAAAAAGTCCGCGCTCAGGGCTGCGACGTCAGCCAGTTGGCCGACTTTGATCATGCCTTTCTTGCCCTGCTCGGAAGAGAACCAGGCGCTGCCGTGGGTGAACAGTTCCAGCGCGGTCTGCCGGGACAGCCCCTCGGCGTGCAGCTCCAGGCCACCGACGGTGCGGCCGCTGACCATCCAGTACAGCGAAGTCCATGGGTTGTAGCTGGACACCCGCGTCGCATCGGTGCCCGCGCCAACCGGTACACCTTCGGCCAGCATGCGCTTGATCGGCGGCGTCGCTTCGGCAGCCTTGGCGCCGTAACGCTCGACGAAATACTCGCCCTGAAACGCCATGCGATCCTGAATCGCGATACCACCGCCCAGCGCCCTCACCCGCTCGATGTTTTGCGGCGTGATGGTTTCGGCGTGGTCGAAAAACCATGGCAAACCATTGAACGGAATGTCGCGGTTAACCTTCTCGAACACGTCGAGCATGCGGCTGATGGATTCGTTGTACGTAGCGTGCAAACGGAACGGCCAGCGCTGCTCGACCAAGTGGCGGACCACCGGTTCGAGTTCGTCTTCCATGGTTTGCGGCAGGTCCGGGCGCGGTTCGAGGAAGTCCTCGAAATCCGCCGCCGAGAACACCAGCATTTCCCCGGCGCCGTTGTGGCGCAGGAAATCATCGCCCTGATGCAGGGTCACGCTGCTGGTCCAGTTCTTGAAGTCGGCTAGCTCTTCTTTCGGCTTCTGGGTGAACAGGTTGTAGGCGATGCGGATGGTCAGTTGCTGGTCCTTGGCCAACTGCTCGATCACCTGGTAATCGTCCGGATAATTCTGGAAACCGCCACCGGCATCGATGGCGCTGGTCAGGCCGAGACGGTTGAGTTCGCGCATGAACTGGCGGGTCGAGTTGACCTGATACTCCAGCGGCAACTTCGGCCCCTTGGCCAGGGTCGAGTACAAAATCATCGCGTTCGGGCGCGCCACCAGCATGCCAGTCGGCTCACCGTTGGCATCGCGCACGATCTCGCCACCCGGCGGGTTCGGCGTATTGCGGGTGTAACCAGCCACGCGCAACGCGGCGCGGTTGAGCAGAGCCCGATCATATAGATGCAGGACAAATACCGGCGTATCCGGTGCCGCCTGGTTGAGTTCCTCGAGGGTCGGCATGCGCTTTTCAGCGAACTGGAATTCGTTCCAGCCTCCGACCACGCGCACCCATTGTGGCGTTGGCGTGCGGTCGGCCTGATCCTTGAGCATGCGCAGGGCGTCGGCCAGCGACGGCACGCCCTCCCAGCGCAGTTCGAGGTTGTAGTTCAAACCGCCACGAATCAGGTGCAAGTGCGAGTCGTTAAGGCCGGGGATGACGCAGCGGCCCTTGAGGTCGATGACCTGGGTGCCGGAGCCGCGCAGGGCCATGGCTTCGGCGTCAGTGCCGACCGCGACGAAGCGGCCATCGCTGATGGCGACGGCACTGGCGCGTGGGTTTTCACGGTCAACGGTATGAAATTGGCCATTGAACAAAATCAGGTCGGCGTTCATCGCGTTTCCTTGGGCTGAGTGGAGGGGGACAGCCAAGGCGCGAACAAACGCGTCGCCATCGGCATGAACAGGTACACCACCGAAACGACGATGGTCAGCGTGATCAGGAACGTGGCGACCACGTAATTGGACAGGAACGTGTTAAGCCGCAACAGCGGGCCCCAGATCAGCGGCACCAGCAAGGTGTGCGGCAGAATCACCAGCAACGTCACCACGGCCTGCTTCCAGCGCGGCGGCGGCGAACCGGTTTCAGCCTGTGGCGCGAACCAGAATTCTTTGACCGGGTTGACCTCGGTCTGGTCGCCATCGGCGAGCATCGGCGTGGCTTCGTTGACCAGTTCCAGCCGTTGTGGTGAATCGAGCCAGTGCTGCATCGCGTCGGTGGAGCAAAAGCGCAGCACGCAGGTGTACATGTCGAGGCCGGAGCTCTTGCCGCGCATCACATCCACCCCCAAGTGCCCTTCCTGCTGCCCGGCGATGCTGACGATGTTGCGCAACCAGGCTTCGTAGGGCACTTCAAAACCGGCTTTGACCCGGTGCTTGATGACCAGGGTCACGACTTCCTCGAAACGATTGGATTCAGGCATAACGCAAAGCTCCGGCGAATCGGACATTGAGCGCCAGCCGTCCCGGCCCGGCGATAAAAAGGCTGGTGAACAGAATCAACAGCAGCCAGCCGAACTGCCCTTCCTCGAGGCTCCATTGCGGGTGCACAACCAGCAGCGCGATCCACAACACAGACAAAACCGGCAGGCACGCCAGGCGCACCAACACCCCGGCAATGATCAGCAGCGGGCACAGCACCTCGGCGAAAATCGCCAGCATCAGCGTGACATTCGCGCCCAGGTGGAAAGGGTCTTCGATGACTTGCAGTTGAGCGTTGTAGTTAAGCAGCTTGGGCAAACCGTGCACCCACAGCAGAAACAAACCACCGCTGACCCGCAAAAAAAACAGCCCGATATCCTGGGCCCGTTCATCCCATTGCGAAGCGTTCATGGACTACCTGCACAAATGAAAAACCATCGGCGTCAAAGCGCCGGGACCTCATTCGATAGTGCCGGTGTGGGGGCGGGGAAAATTGAATGTACGTGCTCTTTTTGTGAGCCGATCAGGATCGCCAGCCATCGCCTCCCTGTAGGAGCTGGCTTGCCGGCGATGGCGTCCTAATGGCCGGCGTGTTTCTTTGATGGTGTACATATCCATTGCTGCGGTAACGGCTTCTATTGGTTTCGCCCTTACGGCGAGTCACTTGGAAAAGCCCCAAGTAACCAAGGGCTCTTGCCCCTTTCGTTCGGTGCCTCGCTAATGCTCGCCATGCCCTCGCTCCGGTCCTGCTCCGTGGGCCCGCCGCCATCGGCCATCCATGGCCGGGGGCGGCTAACCCGGCATCCATGCCGGGCTGCCCACTACGCAGAACCTGCGCTCGGCCTCTCGAGGGGGCGCTCAGATCAAAAGCTGAAGGCGAGCTAACGCTCGGCCTGATGAGTGGTGAAAATCAAAAGCTAACGCGGTCCCCTGTAGGAGCCGGCTTGCCGGCGATGGCGGTGGTCAGGCAATGAATGCGTGACTGACCGG
>NZ_JAGYGF010000098.1:0-8512 GCF_019947305.1 Pseudomonas sp. BF-RE-21
CGGCAAGCCGGCTCCTACAAGGGGTTTGTGGCGCTTGGGAAATCATGCCCAAATGTTTACAACTTGGGTCAATCACCAGCCCTGACCTATGCTGCAACCCAACGCGTTCGTTTCTGGTCGATTTTATGGGTCGTGGTTTTCTGTTCATCCTGCTGTTGATCGCCCTGCCCGCCGCCGCGCAGATTTATAAGTACACCGACGCCGCCGGCAACACTGCCTACAGCAATCAACCACCCGACGGTGTGAAGGCTCAGCCGGTCGAACTGCCGCCGCTCAACAGCGTCGAGCGCCAGGCGCCTCCTGCCCCACCCGCCGAAGCCACCAGCCGCGAACAACCTCGCAGCGCCTACGAGGTGCTGGAGCTGACCAACCTGCCCACCACCGAAGCGCTGCGGGCCAACAACGGCACCTTCACCGTCAACGTGTTGATCAAGCCGCGCTTGCAAGGCCCGCATCTTTTCAGGCTGCTGCTGGACGACCAGCCTTACGGCCAGCCGAGCAACGTGCCAATCCTGCAACTGGTCAACATTGATCGCGGCACTCACAGCCTCGCGGTGCAGGTGATCGACGGGGAAGACATCGTGCAGCAGAGTCCGACCGTGACCTTCACGGTACAGCGGGTGCACAAGCCGTGAGGTTATGGCTGCTGGCCGCATGCCTGATCGCGTTGTCCGCATCGGCCGAAGTCTTCACCTACATCGACGCACAGGGCAATCGGGTCTTCACCGACCAGCCTGGCTCCGGCAACGCCAAACGTGTGCCGCTGGCGACGAGCAACCGCATGTCCGCCAACCCGACCGGCGCGGCGCCGGTGATCGCAGAGAAAAAAACCGAAGCCAGGCCGATGTTCCGCTATGACATGCTCCGGGTGCTGGTTCCCGAGCCCGACGCCACAATCCGCAGCAGTGCCGGCGAGCTGATCGTCAGCATCACCAGCGAGCCCGGCCTGCAACGGGGTCATCGCTACCGCTTGTTGCTGGACGGGCAGCCCACCGCTGAACCGGGGCCGAGCCCGGTGTTCGCCTTGAGCAACATCGATCGCGGCAGCCACAACCTGTCCGTGGAAATCCTCGACGAACACGGCCGCATCATCGAGCGCACCGCCAATCAACCCTTCCATATGCTGCGCATTTCCCTCGCACAAAAACGCCAGGTCAAACCCTGCACGTTGACCGACTACGGCCAACGACCGGAATGTCCGCTCAAGGACAAACCCATCGAGCCAAAAAACCCCTTCCTGCGTTTCTTCTAACCTCGTTCAGCTTTGCGCACTATATTGGTGCGATAGGTTGCACCGTACCCAAATATCAACCCATTTTGGTTCGAAAGTACCCGCAAAAGCTGGCAGAACGCCACGCAAACGAGCGTCAAACGCCCGTTTCAGGCCTTTAACGCTTCTTTTCGGAGCCTTGGTTTGGTTTTTGCATTTTCCTCATATCGGCGCGTTATTCACGCGCATGCCCTGCTCCAAAAGAGGTCCTGATGACCATTAGCGACGCACTGCATCGATTGCTGCTCGACAACCTGACCACCGCCACCATCCTGCTCGACGCCGAACTGCGCCTCGAGTACATGAACCCGGCGGCGGAGATGCTGCTGGCCATCAGTGGCCAGCGCAGCCATGGGCAGTTCATCAGTGAGTTGTTCACCGAATCCACCGAAGCCCTGAATTCCCTGCGTCAGGCGGTCGAGCAGGCGCATCCGTTCACTAAACGCGAAGCGATGCTCACCGCCCTGACCGGCCAGACGCTGACCGTCGATTACGCGGTCACACCGATCCTGGCCAACGGCGCCACCATGCTGCTGCTGGAAGTCCACCCGCGTGACCGCTTGCTGCGGATCACCAAGGAAGAGGCGCAGTTGTCGAAGCAGGAAACCAGCAAGATGCTGGTGCGCGGCCTCGCTCACGAGATCAAGAATCCGCTCGGCGGGATTCGCGGTGCGGCCCAGTTGCTCGCCCGCGAGCTGCCGGAAGAAAGCCTGCGCGACTACACCAACGTCATCATTGAAGAAGCCGACCGCCTGCGAAACCTGGTCGATCGCATGCTCGGCTCCAACAAGTTGCCATCGCTGGCCATGTGCAACGTCCACGAAGTGCTGGAACGCGTCTGCCACTTGGTCGAGGCGGAAAGCCAGGGCTGCATCACATTGGTGCGCGATTACGACCCAAGCATTCCTGACGTGTTGATCGACCGCGAACAGATGATCCAGGCCGTCCTGAATATCGTGCGCAACGCAATGCAGGCCATCAGCAGCCAGAACGAGCTGCGCCTGGGTCGCATCAGCCTGCGCACCCGCGCCATGCGCCAGTTCACCATTGGCCACGTGCGCCATCGCCTGGTGACCAAGATCGAAATCATCGACAACGGCCCCGGCATTCCTGCGGAACTTCAGGAAACCATCTTCTTTCCCATGGTCAGCGGGCGCCCGGACGGTACCGGGCTCGGCCTGGCCATTACCCAGAACATCATCAGCCAGCACCAGGGCCTGATCGAATGTGACAGCCATCCAGGCCACACCACCTTCTCGATCTTTCTGCCACTGGAACAAGGAGCCACATCGACATGAGCCGTAGTGAAACCGTGTGGATCGTCGATGACGACCGTTCTATCCGTTGGGTCCTGGAAAAAGCCTTGCAGCAGGAAGGCATGACCACGCAAAGCTTCGACAGCGCCGATGGCGTGATGAGCCGCCTGGCGCGCCAGCAGCCGGACGTGATCATCTCCGACATTCGCATGCCGGGTGCCAGCGGTCTGGACCTTCTGGCGCGGATTCGCGAGCAACACCCACGGCTGCCAGTGATCATCATGACTGCGCACTCCGATCTGGACAGCGCTGTCGCGTCCTATCAGGGCGGCGCATTCGAATACCTGCCCAAGCCGTTCGATGTCGACGAAGCGGTGTCCCTGGTCAAGCGCGCCAACCAGCACGCCCAGGAACAGCAAGGCCTGGAAGTCCCGGTCGCCCTGACCCGCACCCCGGAAATCATCGGCGAAGCGCCGGCGATGCAGGAAGTGTTTCGCGCCATCGGGCGCTTGAGCCACTCCAACATTACCGTGCTGATCAACGGTGAATCGGGTACGGGTAAAGAGCTGGTCGCCCATGCCCTGCACCGTCACAGTCCACGGGCGGCTTCGCCATTCATTGCGCTGAACATGGCGGCCATCCCGAAAGACCTGATGGAATCCGAGCTGTTCGGCCATGAAAAAGGCGCGTTCACCGGTGCGGCCAACCTGCGTCGCGGACGATTCGAACAGGCGGATGGGGGCACGCTGTTCCTTGATGAAATCGGCGACATGCCGGCGGACACGCAGACCCGTTTGCTGCGCGTGCTGGCAGACGGCGAGTTCTACCGCGTCGGCGGCCACGTGCCGGTCAAAGTCGACGTGCGGATCATCGCCGCGACTCACCAGAATCTGGAAACCCTGGTGCACGCCGGGAAATTCCGTGAAGACTTGTTCCACCGCCTCAACGTGATCCGCATTCATATTCCACGCCTGTCGGACCGTCGCGAAGACATCCCGACCCTCGCCAAGCACTTCCTCAGCCGCGCCGCGCAAGAACTGGCGGTCGAGCCGAAGCTGTTGAAAAGCGAAACCGAGGAATACCTGAAGAACCTGCCGTGGGGCGGCAACGTCCGTCAGCTGGAGAACACCTGCCGCTGGATCACGGTGATGGCTTCGGGTCGCGAAGTGCACATCAGCGACCTGCCGCCAGAGCTGCTGAGCCTGCCGCAGGATTCGGCGCCGGTGACCAACTGGGAGCAAGCGCTGCGCCAGTGGGCCGATCAGGCGTTGGCTCGCGGTCAGTCGAGCCTGCTCGACAGCGCGGTGCCGGCGTTTGAGCGGATCATGATCGAGACTGCGCTCAAGCACACCGCTGGTCGTCGTCGTGATGCAGCGGTTTTGCTGGGTTGGGGGCGTAATACCCTGACGCGCAAGATCAAGGAACTGGGGATGAAGGTGGATGGTGGGGATGATGATGAGGGGGATGAGGGTTAATTAGCCTTTAGATCATCATCGTTGCATAGATCCATTCGCGGGCAAGCCTCACTCCTACAGGTTCGTAAAAATCCTGTAGGAGCGAGGCTTGCCCGCGAAGCTTTTGGGGCCACGGTGCACCGCCTGAATGCACCGTGAACCGCAATCGCGCACGCCAACTGATCCAAAACCCCACCTGCGTTCACAATCGAACCCCTGGCGAAAAAACACGAAAGCCCCGTATTACGGGGCTTTCGGCGTTTCAGAGGGCGTGATTGTTTCAAGCTGTTAAAACCTGGCACGCCCCCTGCAATAGTCCATTCAGTGATTCAGTTCACTACCCGGTTTCGGGGACCTTGGTACAGGCAGGCCGGGGATTCCCCTCTTTACATCGGGCTCACACCGCACTTGCGACGAGCCCAAACAGTTTTGGGGCCCTTGATACAGGCAGGTCAGGGGTTCCTTCTTTACACCGGGCTCACGATGCAATGCGCGAGCCCTGCCGTTTTGGGAACCTTGGTACAGGCAGGCCGGGGATTCCCTCTTTTATTGCTCCCGGAGATGGATCTCCAGCCGCCAGCGGTCATCGACCTCGCTACCGGCCCACTCGCCTTGCAGTGGCCGGGCCGCCACCACCGACAGCAACAACCCCCCATCACTCAATCGCACCCGCCAGTTCACGTTCTTGTCGTTGAGCTTGAGCTGACCTTTCTGCGTCTTGCCCTCCGCCTCGAACAGCAACGCCAGGCTGCCGTCGATAAACTCGCCGTGGGACTTGGGTTCGTTGTTGAACCACACCACCAAGCCGTCGTTCGTCACTTCGATCTGCTGCAATTCACTGGGGTCGGGCGTGGTCAGGCGACCGATCATCAGCCCCACCATTACCCCGACAATCGCCAGCGAACCCATCACGCGCGGGAATAGTTTCGAACGGGGATCCGCTTGCGGCGTAGAATGCCCGTCATCTTTACCTTCGGAGCCGTGCATGTTTCACGTCATCCTTTTTCAACCAGAAATTCCGCCGAATACCGGCAACGTTATCAGGCTGTGCGCCAACAGTGGCTGCCACCTGCATTTGATCGAACCGCTGGGCTTCGAGATGGACGACAAGCGCCTGCGCCGGGCCGGCCTCGATTACCACGAGTATGCCACCCTGCAACGCCATGCGGACCTCGCCAGTTGCCTGGAAAGCCTTGGTCATCCAAGGGTGTTCGCGTTTACCACCAAGGGTTCGCGGCCGTTCCACGACGCGAGCTTCGCCGAGGGCGATGCCTTTCTGTTCGGCCCGGAAAGCCGAGGCTTGCCGGCGGAAGTGCTGGATGCCCTGCCAGGCGAACAACGCCTGCGTTTGCCGATGCGCGAAGGCTGTCGCAGCCTGAACCTGTCGAACACTGTGGCGGTTGCCGTCTACGAGGGCTGGCGCCAGCTCGGATTCAAGTAACCCCCCATAACAAATGTGGGAGTGAGCCTGCTCGCGATGGCGGTGTGTCAGCTGACATTGATGTCATCTGACACACCGCCATCGCGAGCAGGCTCACTCCCACACGGGTGTCGCTGCGCAGCTTATTGAACGGTTGGAGTCTCGCCAGCCGCCTGCATGCGTTGCAGTTCTTGTGCGTACAGCGCGTCGAAGTTGACCGGGGCCAGCATCAGGGCCGGGAACGAACCACGGGTCACCAGGCTGTCCAGGGTTTCGCGAGCGTACGGGAACAGGATGTTCGGGCAGAACGCGCCGAGGGTGTGGCTCATCGAAGCGTCGTCCAGGTTCTTGATCAGGAAGATCCCGGCCTGTTGCACTTCAGCGATGAACGCTACTTCTTCACCGTTTTTCACGGTCACGGACAGGGTCAGCACGACTTCGTGGAAGTCGCCTTCCAGTGCCTTCTGGCGGGTGTTCAGATCCAGACCGACGCTTGGTTCCCACTGCTGGCGGAAGATCGCCGGGCTTTTCGGGGCTTCGAACGACAAGTCACGTACGTAGATGCGCTGCAAGGAGAATTGCGGTGCGGTTTCTTCTTCGCTAGCTGCAGTGTTCTGTTGGTCAGTCATCTCAGATCCTTTCTGATCTTGGGGTCTTATAGGGAAGGCATTCAGGCCTTGAGCATGGCGTCGAGCTTGCCGGCGCGCTCAAGGGCAAACAAATCATCACAACCGCCAACGTGGCGCTCACCGATCCAGATCTGCGGCACGGACGTACGCCCGGCCTTCTGGGCCATGGCGGCGCGCACCTGCGGCTTGCCATCGACCTTGATCTCTTCGAAGGCCACGCCTTTGTTCTCGAGCAGGTACTTGGCTCGCGAGCAGTAAGGGCAGTAATCGCTGGAATAGACGACGACGTTGCTCATATCACTTCACCAGCGGCAGGTTGTCGCCTTTCCAGCTGGAAATACCGCCGGACAGCTTGGCGGCGGTGAAGCCGGACTTCATCAGTTCGCGAGCGTGAGTGCCGGCGGTCTGGCCCATGGCGTCGACCAGGATGATGGTCTTGGCCTTGTGCTTTTCCAGTTCGGCCACGCGAGCGGCCAGTTTGTCGTGAGGAATGTTCAACGCGCCAACAATATGACCGGCGGCGAAATCCTTGACCGGACGAATGTCGATCACAACGCCCGCGTCCTTGTTGACCAGGCCGGTCAGTTCACCGGTGCTCAGGCTGCGGCCGCCGCCTTGCATCTGATAGGCGATCAGCAACGCCAGCAGTACCACGAAGATACCGACGAGCAGATAGTGGTTAGTGGCAAATTCAATCAGGTGAGCAACCATCGAAGGAGGTTCCAGGGCGTTAAAATGTCGGCCAGTATACACAGCCACTATGGTGGGCCAAACCCCGTCCGGCGGTGACGCCGTCGGAACTTCGCTTTAAACTGCCACTCCCTTTTCCATTGCCCTCTTTTAACTCAGCCACGAGTGGAATCCATGACTACCACGCCTAAACCTTTGGTCCTGATTATTCTCGACGGCTTCGGTCACAGTGAGAGCCCTGAATCCAACGCCATCTATGCGGCGAAGAAGCCCGTACTGGACCGTCTGTGGGCCACCGTGCCGAACGGTCTGATCTCGGGCAGTGGCATGGACGTCGGCCTGCCGGATGGCCAGATGGGCAACTCCGAAGTCGGCCACATGAACCTCGGTGCCGGCCGCGTTGTGTATCAAGACTTTACTCGCGTGACCAAATCGATCCGCGACGGCGAGTTCTTCGAGAACCCGACCATCTGCGCGGCTGTGGATAAAGCCGTTGCCGCCGGCAAAGCCGTGCACTTCATGGGCCTGCTGTCCGATGGCGGCGTTCACAGCCACCAGGATCACCTGGTTGCCATGGCCGAATTGGCTGCCAAACGCGGCGCGGAAAAAATCTACCTGCACGCCTTCCTCGATGGCCGCGACACGCCGCCGAAAAGCGCCCAGTCGTCGATCGAACTGCTCGACGCGACCTTCCAGGCCCTCGGCAAAGGCCGGATCGCCAGCATTATTGGCCGTTACTTCGCCATGGACCGCGACAACCGTTGGGACCGCGTGTCCCAGGCTTACAACCTGATCGTCGATGGCAATGGCGAATTCAACGCCGCCAGCGCCCAGGAAGGCCTGCAAGCCGCGTACGAGCGTGGCGAGAGCGACGAATTCGTCAAAGCCACCTCCATCGGCGAGCCGGTTAAAGTCGAAGACGGCGACGCCGTAGTGTTCATGAACTTCCGCGCCGACCGCGCCCGCGAGCTGACCCGCGTGTTCGTCGAAGACGGTTTCAAGGATTTCGAGCGCACCCGCCAGCCAAAACTGGCCGGTTTCGTCATGCTCACCCAATACGCCGCCAGCATCCCTGCGCCATCGGCCTTCGCCGCCGGCAGCCTGGACAACGTGCTCGGCGACTACCTGGCGAAAAACGGCAAGACGCAGCTGCGCATCGCCGAAACCGAGAAGTATGCCCACGTGACCTTCTTCTTCTCCGGCGGCCGTGAAGAACCGTTCCCGGGCGAAGAACGCATCCTGATCCCGTCGCCGAAAGTCGCCACTTATGACTTGCAGCCGGAAATGAGTGCGCCGGAAGTCACCGACCGCATCGTCGACGCCATCGAAAACCAGCGTTACGACGTGATCGTGGTCAACTACGCCAACGGCGACATGGTCGGCCATAGCGGCGTGTTCGAAGCAGCGGTGAAAGCCGTGGAATGCCTGGACCTGTGCGTCGGCCGCATCGTCGATGCGCTGGACAAAGTCGGTGGCGAAGCGCTGATCACGGCTGACCACGGCAACGTCGAGCAGATGTCCGACGAAACCACCGGCCAGGCGCATACCGCGCACACCACCGAGCCGGTGCCGTTCATTTATGTCGGCAAGCGTGACTTGAAGGTGCGTGAAGGCGGCGTGCTGGCGGATGTGGCGCCGACCATGCTGAAGCTGTTGGGCCTGGAAAAACCGGCTGAAATGACCGGGACTTCGATCCTGGTGTAACCCGGTCGCTCAAACACCGAAAAACCCTGTGGGAGCGGGCTTGCTCGCGAAAGCGGTGTGTCAGTCGACATCAACGTTGACTGACACAC
>NZ_JAGYGF010000099.1:0-7236 GCF_019947305.1 Pseudomonas sp. BF-RE-21
CGCATGTATTGGCTGAACGGACGCTATCGCCAGCAAGCCGGCTCCTACAGGGGGAACGTGTGCAGACGCCGGTAGGCCGCTTCGCCCCCCATCCATTAGACAAAGCTCACCATCAAGCCACACGCTCAACCGTATCCGAACCGCTCTTCTTGCCTGCGCCACTCCAGCGCACCAAAACGAATCGAACAACTTTGTTCCACCCATACGCGACCCCGATGCCACCTACGACGGCAAAAACCACCGCGAACACAGGAAGATCAACAATATGCCGAGCCAGGGACTGAAACTGAAAATGCGTCAGATAAATAAACAGCGTTGACGAAGCAACCAACGCAAGCCCCCGGGCGATGAGACCTGGCACCGGAATTGACTTGACCCAAATCAGAGAGAGAACTGCAGGGATGGCGATATCAACATAATCCTTCGCAACTTCCTGCGCCCCCGTCCCGAAGATTGCCAGAAGATCCTCCCCACCCATCACAACCACAGCAACCGCACTGACGATCCACTTCTGGGCACTTGAATGAGCGTAGTGAACGGCCATTCCAAGCACCATGACTGCAAGATAATGCTGTGGCACGCGGTTATAGAGCGGTGACGCGTCAAACAGAAACGCACTGATCACAATGTCGGCCACGGCCAATGCACATGCCGCCAGAACAAGGCAGCGAAACGGGTTCGCAACAATGATGTTCCTGACGCGCTCGAACGACAGAACAAACCCGATGATGACAATCATCTGCAGGAGCACTTCAACATACCAGTAGGCAAAGCCGCCCATCATCGTCGGTGGAAACCAGTTGGAGATCAGCAACATCGTTTGCCAATGAACCTGGTCGAACAGTATCTGATTCAAAAGTGTGTAAAGGAGGGTCGGCACCGCAATAAAGACCACTGACCTGACCAGCGTACGCACATTGCCGCGTTCATTGATGGCTTGAAACTGGAACCTCGCCAGACTGATACCCGAGATCAGAAACAATACCGTTGTCTCCCCTACCACTGACCAGGTCGAGAACAGATGAAGATGCCCAATGACAATCAGGATTATCGAGATAACACGTAAAAGGACAGGGACTTCCATTGCCCTGATGGCCAGCTTTGAACTGCTGGTTTTACCGGCCAACCCACACAGTTCATGTACGGGTGTCATTTCCCATTGATCGGGCAGATGGCCGATCAGTTCTTCAAGCACCATTGAGGCCTGAACGAACGACAGCGAATCCCCTCCCAGCTCGACAAACGTCAGGTTTGCGTCGATGCGCGGGACTTGGAGTATTTCGGCCCAAGCCTGTGTCAGTTTTAACGCAAGCGGCGATAGATCCCGATCGGAATGGTTGGACGCCGCCTCTGTGTTGGCAGCTATCCGCGGCAGCGCCCGCCTATCGATCTTTCCGTTCGGCGTCAGTGGAATCGCATCCAGAAAGACGAACAACGCCGGCACCATGTATTCCGGGAGCCGAGTGTTGAGGTGCTCACGCAGTTCACCCGTTGAAACAGCGTTGATTGAAACGCAATAGGCCACCAGCCTGACCTGCGCGTTGTCATTGACGGCAAGCACAACGCACTGCTTTATCAGCGGATGTTTCGAAAGTGCGCCTTCGATTTCAGCCAGCTCAATACGATGTCCGCGAATCTTGACCTGACTATCGCCCCGCCCCAGAAAGCTGACTCTGCCATCTGAAAGATAAGTCCCAAGGTCGCCGGTTCTATAACAAATGTCGTTCTCGACATTCGTAAACGGATTCACCACAAACTTTTCCCGGGTTTGCGCGATGTCCTCCCAGTAACCCTGCGCCAAGTAAGGGCTGCGTATCAGGATTTCTCCGACCTCACCTTCATGCACCAATTGACGGGTGTCATTCACAACCAGCAATTGCGCGTTTTTAATGCCTCTACCCAGTGGAATCCTGGAATTGTCGGCTTCAGGGTCGACGTGGTGGTACGCCATTGCCTGAGGCGTTTCCGTCGTACCGTAAAAATTGACACTGACGGCATTGGGGGCGATCACGCACATTTGCTCGAACAGCGAAATGCCTAATGCATCGCCACCCCAGAACAAGTATCGAAGCGCGTTGAATCTTGCCCCCTGAAGTGTTGCGCCGGTTCCTATCAGCCTTCCCAACGGCGGCGTCAGATGAATAATCGAAATGGCATTTTTTTGTATCCACGCCGCCAATGCCACAGGGTCTATGACGGTCGACTGTGCGGGAACGATAACTTTTGCGCCAATCGACAGCGGGGTAAATACATCCCGGTACACAGGGTCATGCCCCAGCCCGGACAGCAGCGAAAAGCAATCGTCTTTTGACAAGGAATGGCGCTGGGTATGCCACTCAATGAAATGCACCAGCGGCGCATGAGTGGCCACGATGCCCTTCGGTTCGCCAGTGCTGCCCGAAGTGAAGGTGATATAGGCCGGCTGTGCAGGGTCGACTTGCGGCAAGGCATGTTGGTGAAAGGCGAACTCACGCAATGAATCGGCGGGGTTTTCCGCAATGCTGACGATCCGTGGAGCCGAACGCCCGGCCTCCAGGTGTTCGGAATCGAGATCGACGGTGGCCCCACCGCAAAGCAGGACAAAGGAAGGCTTTAGCACTCGGATGATTTGCCCGATGCGCGCAGGTGGATACGCAACGTCGGCAACGGTGAACGTCGACCCGGCACGCAAGGCGCCGAGCATTGCATAGACCAACCCCGCACAGCGATTGGAAACAATAACCACCCGGTCGGATTCGGTCGCGCCATTGACCTTCAGGAAGGACGCAATGCCATGGCTTATCTGTTCAAGCTGACGATAACTGCACGTCGCGTCGTGAGAGACGACCGCAATGGCGTCAGGCGAGCGCTGTGCCTGTTGCAAGAAGTCCATGAATATCGGGCGATCGGCACAATACTCCAGATTAAGCGTCGGATTTGGGCGATGATCCTGCATCTTGGATTTATGCTCCGCATGATCTGTACGAGGTTAACGTCGTGATCCGGAAATGCAGACTGAGGTTAGTCCCCCTCACCTCAGTCTGCTACCTTTCCCCCGTTCATTGCGTACCCGGCATCCTGGAGACATCGCATGCGCCCTCTTCGCACCATCGCCCGCCCCTGGCTGCAATCACTGCTGTTGCTGGGCAGCGTCCTGGCGGGCATGTCCAGTGCCGAGCCGCGACCCGGGCACATGGTCTATCTGCGAGCGATTGATCCGAGCATCGAGCAAGACATTCGCTACGCCAGCCCCCACAACTTCACCGGTCACCCACTCGACGGTTATGCCGCCGCCGAATGCCTGTTGACGCTGGACGCCGCCAAGGCGCTCGCCCGGGTACAAGCGTCGCTGCGTGCGCAAGGCTACGGTTTGAAGGTGTTTGATTGTTATCGCCCGAATCGGGCGGTGGCCGATATGGGCCGCTTTGCCACCGAACCGGGCGAGCCTCGCAAGGCCGAGTTCTACCCGCGCGTGGACAAGCAGGACTTCTGGCGTCTGGGGTATGTGGCGCGGGTGTCGAATCACTCCAGAGGCTCGACCGTGGACCTGACACTCACCGGGCCCAAGGCGTTGCCCGCCAGCGCCTGGACGCCCTCGGCCACGCAGGTCGATTGCACCGCCCCCTACGATCAGCGCTGGCATGACGGCGCACTCGACATGGGCACCGGCTTCGATTGCTTCGATGAGCGGGCGCATACCGCCAACCCGACGATCAATGCGACCGCGCAGGACAATCGCCAGCGGCTCGGCAGCGCCATGGCAAAAGAGGGTTTCTCCGGGTACTCGAAAGAATGGTGGCACTTCACTTATGGCAGCGCACAGGCACCGAACAACGTGATGGATTTCCCCATTACGCCGCTCGACGCCAATGCCGCACTCGACGCCAGCCATCAGCTGATTGTGGTCACCACAAAAAACTGGGATGACCTGCAAGGCAGCGCCCAGCGCTATGAACGCGACGGGAACACCTTCCGCAAATATGGCGAGGCGTTTGCGGTGGTGGTCGGCAAAAACGGCATGGCCTGGGGCAAAGGGTTGGACAACGTTGAGCCAGGCGCAGAACCCGTCAAACACGAAGGCGATGGAAAAGCGCCGGCCGGGATTTTCAAGCTGGGAACAGCGTTCGGTTACGAGACCAGGGCCGACACGAAACTGCCCTACCTCGCACTGACAGCGACCACTGAATGCGTGGACGACAGCCATTCCGAACACTACAACACCCTGGTCGACGGCGCGGCGATGCCCAAGGACTGGAACAGCTCCGAACGCATGCGCAGCGAAGAAGGCTATCGCAAAGGCATTGTCATCGAGCACAACACACCGGCGTCCCCCGCCTCGGGCTCGTGCATCTTTTTCCACATCTGGCGTAGCCCGACATCGCCGACGGCGGGTTGCACAGCCATGGATCAGGCGGACATCAGCCGATTGTTCGACTGGCTCGATCCGCAGCAGTCTCCCCTGCTGGTGCAAATGCCCGAGGCGCAATACGAGCACGTTCGCGAGCGCTGGAACCTGCCGGAACGGTGATCGCTCAGCCCTGCTTCAAATCGAGGCAATACGTGTAGTAACCCGTATCGCGCACATAGCCCAAGGCTTCATACAACCGCTGCGCACCGTGATTGTCCGTGGCGGTTTCCAGCACCAGGCCTTTGGCGCCGCTCAACACCGCGAAGTCGCGCGCGGTGTTCATCAGCCGCGTTGCGACCCCGCGCCCTCGGGCGGCAGGCGCGGTGAACAGGTCACCGAGCAGCCAGGTGCGATGCGCGTCGATGGAAGAAAAAGTCGGGAACAACTGGACAAAACCCAGCGCTTCGCCGTCGGTGTCCCGGGCGAAGAAGATCACGGACTCATCCCGGGCAATGCGCTCGGCGATAAAGTGGCGGGACTGATTCAGGTTCGAGGGCTGACCATAGAAACCCCGATAGGCGTCGAAGAGGCTGGCGACTTGATCGATGTGCGTTGTGTTGGCGCGATGTACCTGAACATCCATCTCAATGGTCTCCGTGCGGTTCACGACTCATGGTAGTAGTACAGCTTGTTGATGATGACCCAGCGATCATCGATCTTCAGCAACGACAGGTAATCGGTAAACCTCATCCCCGCATAATCATCGATGATTTTTACGGCGGCGGCGTCGCCTGTTATGTCCAGGTCAATCACTTCCCAAAAAGGCTTCACCTCTTTTGCCGCCGGGCCTTCGGTTTTGATCGCGTCGACAAACTCATCAAGGGACAGCCATTCAAGCGCTTTTTGGAAGTGACCGATGATGCGACAAGACGGATGAAATGCTTTTCGCAACGAGGCTTCGTCAGCGAAGACCATACCCTCGACATAGTGTTTGACGGCTTCTTTGACAGACTCTTTTTCTGCGGAATCAGTTGTCATGTCTCACCTCCACTTCTGCTAACGCATTCTGGATTGTTCGCAAGGGCGCCCGCGAACGATCAGGTCGTTTGGTCGAACGGATCTTGCGGGCAATGTCCACAAACGGCGTGACGATCAGGCTGTAAACCGTCAGGTAACGCTCAGAATCCTGATCACCGGTGCCGAACCGCAGGGCTTCGGGTTTCGACGTGGTGACGTAGAGCGTGCCGAACATCCAGTCCCACAATGACAGGTTGATGCTGAAGTTCTTGTTGAAATGGTGCGGTGCGTCGCTGTGATGAATCTGGTGCTGGGCCGGGCTGTTCAGCACATGTTCGAACACCGGGCCGAACGACAGCCAGACATGACTGTGACGCAGGTTTCCCACCAGCCCGTTGAGGATGAACACCAGCCAGGTCACGCCGAACAAAGTATAGCGGCTGATCTCGCCGCCGCAGGCGTACCAGAAGACGCCGGCAAAGGCGCCGATGCCGATGATCGTCGAGAGCTTTTCGACAATCTTTTCCACGAAATGAACCCGGCTGGCGGTCGCTGGAACCAGCACCGGCGCCGAATGGTGGACTTTGTGGAATGCCCACAACCATTTGGAATGGAAGGCGCGGTGCGCCCAGTAGGCCATGAAGTCTTTCACCAGGAAAACGCCCAGCCCGTAGAGCAAGGACAGTGAAAGATTCTGCTCCACTTGCACCCGCGCGCCCCACAGGTTGGTGAAAAAGGCGATGTAGTCTCCGGAGCGCAGGACGAGCGGGTCCACCAGACCGACAATCGGCAACACTAACGCCACTTTCAGAATCGCCCGCACGAAGTAGTAGCGGTAATCGAGCAACGCCGAACGATGGAAATACACCCGACGCCCGCCGATGAACTGCCCGAACGACTGCGCGTCGGTGAGACCTCGATGTTTCCTGAACCGGAACAGGGCGTAAGCGATGCTGTAAGACGAGAACAGAAACAGTACACCCATGCGCCCGTTCAGATCGAAAAGGCCCAGGAACTGGCGAGTGACGGGCTCGATCACCCACTCGGTCAGGCCGTTAAAAAGCAGCACAAGGGCATCCACCAGGAGCTTGCCTCCCTCAAAGAAAAGGTATTGAAATTTAACCGCAACAGAGAACGGTTCTTAAGTGTAGATTGAGTTCAAGCCTCTGCACATCCCCCTACTTAGAGATTGGATCTGCTTCCTCACCACAGGGTTTGCGGCTGACGTAAAGTCGCGGGACTTTCCGGAGGCCAACATGAGCGAACCCACCCCCACGATCTACCTGTCCGATACATCCGACCGGGCGCTGTTCGACCGGATCGCCGATGAATTGAGGCAAGCACTCGACGGGACGTGGGTCGTACAGGCCAGCGGGCTGGATCAGCGTTATTGGGACCTGGAGGTCGAGGAGCAGCTCATTACGCTGCATCTGGAACATTACCTGGGAATCATGCTGCTGGTGGACGACGCGGATCCGGCCTGGGTGGCATCGGAACGCTTTCAGGCGCTGGTGCAGCGGTTGCAGGTTTTCGATCAGGAACAATCGATGGGGACGCCCCCCAATCCGTAGGAGCCAGGCTTGCCGGCGAAGGCGCCCGGGAAATCGCCATCGCCGGCAAGCCGGCTCCTACAGGTGTGGCGTGAACCTACAATCCCCAACACCCCCGAATCCGTAGGAGCCAGCTTGCTGGCGATGGCATCCGGGAAATCGCCATCGCCAGCAAGCCGGCTCCTACAGGTTTTGGGTGAACCCGCCATCCCTGACATCCCGCGATCCGTAGGAGCCAGGCTTGCCGGCGAAGGCGTCCATGAAATCGCCATCGCCAGCAAGCCGGGCTCCTACAGGTTTTGCGTGAACCCGCCATCCCGGACATCCCACAATCCGTAGGAG